>CAYYHY010000340.1:0-2677 GCA_964471855.1 uncultured Oscillospiraceae bacterium
TGTACCAGTACATGCCATGACCGGCTCCAATCTTTATCCCGCAGGCTGTGAAATATGGACAAAATAAATCCGCACAGAGAAGGACAGAAGCAAGCTGAAAACCCCCGTCAGCCCTGGCTTGGGCTGGTGATACTGACAGGTCTTTTCAATTTTATCGACCTCGATTATACGCTGTTTGCTCTGCCGAATATCCCCGGGAGTTTTGAACAGAACCCTGTGTTTGGGAAGATGCTCCAGACACCGCCTCTTGCAGTCGCATTCAAGGTGATAGCCGTTCCGCTACTCCTGTGCGTCATGTACCGGTATCGCGGGCGTGCAGCATCCCGTATCGGGATCTGGCTGTGCTTTGCTGTGTATGCGTTCAACTTCTTCTGTCAGGCTTCAGTGCTCGCCAGTTTTCTCCTGTCCTGAATCGAACAGACAGTGTCAGCCGGTCTTCCTGCATGCATGCAGCAGGGGGCCGGCTGTCTGTGTCTGGCATATGTTGAGCTGGGTCAGGCTGCGGCGATCTTCCGGGGCATGGAAACGTGACCGCAGACATTAATTCCGGCACCCGGCGGGGGGCATGCATGGAAGCTGGACATGCCGTTCGGCTGACCCGCATATGGCTGACCCGCAGAGGACAGAAAAAGAGCAGATCCGGCAGGAAACCGGGTCTGCCCTCTGGCTGTGATGATGACTGTGTCCGGCAGCATCAGGCGCTGCACCGCAGAGGGGAGGAGCAGAGTACCACTTCCGGTACGATGGGACACCCGCCCATGCAGGCGCTCTGATTCGGGCAGTCCGGGCAGGAAGTCTGGAAATGCCTGCGGAAGTCCTGGAAAGCCGGGCTGTCCCACGCCTCCTGGACGGTATGGGTGCGCAGGTCCACCGCCCAGCGCATGGCGGCGTTGTCGAAGCTGCAGGGGAGCATCTTCATGTCCGGCGTGATGTAGGCGGACCAGCGGGCGCCCTCGCAGGTGTCCAGGGACTCCGGTGCGATGGACTTCGTGAAGGATAGAAGAGCAGGGACAGAGCAGGAGTCGAAACCGATTTTCCATGGAAAGCCACCCCGGTCGATCAGAGAGAAGAACTCTGCAGTCTCCTGGTCCTCCAGATGCAGGACGTTCTCCCGGGAGCCGGACCCCACCGGTTTGTGGAGCAGAAAGACCACTGCGTTGACGCCCTCCGGGAACCCGCCGGTCTTCAGTCTGGTGATGGCCTCCCGGATGCTGCTGCGCCCCAGAACATAGTGGATGTTTGTCCTGACACCGGCGGCCAGCAGCATGGACACTGCGCGCTCCGTGTATTCGCTCCGGTACCAGCTGACCGCCACTGCACCGCAGTACTCCCTGCAGAGGGCGGCCTTCTCCTGTGTCATCCCGAAGCCGGAGGTGGTGAAGTTGGGAACAATCCCGCAGGAGCGGCACACTTCCAGAATCTCCCGGAACTGCGCATGCATGTCCGGGTCACCCCGGCCCCCGAGAGCAAACTGCCAGGTCTTCCCCTGGCACTGGCGGGCGATCTCTGCGAAGTCCTCCAGCGCCATGTCCGGCTGCTGCAGTGAACCTCCGGTCTGGTAGCACTGGACGCCGGAGCGGGCACACAGGCCGGAGAGGCCGTGGGCGCAGTGACCCATCACCCCCACGTCCAGCAGTTCCGGGAAGGAGGACTGGAACGGGTCCCGGCCTGTATCCTTTCCGTTTTCCAGGACACCAGTCCGGAAGTAGAAGCCGGTGCTTGGATTGAAACTTGAGACGAAGCGGTTTTCCGAGTCGTACCTCGTGCGGAATGCCCGGGAAGCTGTCTTCCCCGCTGTTTCCTGATCCATGGTTCGAATTCCCCTTCTCATCCGGTGTGTCTGCACCAGCCCCGGCACATCTCAGTATATGAGAAAGGTGCTGATCGGACAGAAATTGCTGGAGTCCGCATCCTGGATGATATCCCAGATTTCCTTATACAGATTCCTAATCTGCCACTCCGGGTCGTAGAAGTCCACTGAACCCGTCCAGATCTCATATCCCTCTGCGGCCGTTTCCTCAAAGTTCCAGCCTTCCGGCGGACGATCGAACAACCAGTCCAGTCTGCTTTCCTCCTCCGCAAAATCCTTGGGATCAACCAGATGGCCGAGCATGTGTTCCTCCACATAGGCGGCGACTGCATCCTTCTGCTTCTGCGTCAGAGGTCCCTTTCGGGCCAGGATGAAGGAACTGCTGCTGGAATTGGTGACAAAATCGGTACGAATTTTCACTGGATATCCTCCTTTTAAATCAAGTATTAAAATCAGACTATTTCAAAGAATTCAGTTTTGAAAAACTGGGAACTCGTTTGAAAATCTGTAAGTCCGGTGCTCAAAGATGCAAATACCCAGGGCAGACCCGGGAAATACATGCCTTCTGCAAGCTTCCTGAAGATTATAAAAGATGGAATGACAGCAGTCAAGAGATTTCTAAAATTTTATTGGCTTTAACTGAGTTACAGAAGTTATAATAATTTTGACAGACTGACATATATTTCTCTGTACAGGATTTTGACGAAGAATGGAATGCGCGCAGAAAAACTTGGTGCAGTGTATAAAATCATCCAGGGGCAGCTCAACTGGCATGCTGGAAAAGATGCAGCTGGATGGCCTGATGTTATCTGCAGAACCGGTACGGTGCTGTTCCCGCTGGTCAGGACAAGTAAGCAGCAGGATCTG
>CAYYHY010000341.1:0-2668 GCA_964471855.1 uncultured Oscillospiraceae bacterium
GATTTTCCGTCATATTTGCCAATGCAGCCAGCAGGTCAGGCCTGCTCCTTCTTCCGGTTCCCGTGCCGTCTGGTCCAGACGCATGCGACGGCGGCCCCCAGCAGCAGGATGTTGCCGCAGAAGTACAGCCACATGAGGAGCACAATGATGGAGGCCAGGGACCCGTACACCAGGGCGTAGCGGGAGGAGTAGCCCACAAATGCGGAGAAGATGGCGGAGGCCCCCACCAGCGCCGCGGAGGTGAGCACGCTGCTGCAGAACTTCACCCGCAGCTTCATGACCTTCCCGGGGATGCCCGCCCCGTACAGGCCGGTGATCAGCAGCATCAGGAAACAGAACAGCATCAGATACCGCAGCCAGTGCCAGAGCTCGGAGAGGCTCTCCAGGGGGACGACGGCGGTCACGGCCTCCGGCAGACGGGCCAGCAGAAACTTGAAGAACCAGTCCCCTGTGAAGATGACTATAAAGGAGAGATAGATGGTGAGCAGCAGGATAACAGAGAGGACGATGCTGTGCACTACCATCCAGAGAGGGTTCCGGTGGGGCACATTCGCCATGGTCTCCAGGGTGTTGAACACGGTCCGCAGCCCCGCCGAGGCGGACACCAGGATTGTGAACACGCAGGCCACCAGCAGGCCGGAGGACTGGGTCTCCGCCGCGTAGGTCAGGTAGTCGCTGATGACAGCAACGGCCCCCCCAGGGAGCATCTGCTGAACCTCCTCCAGCAGCTGCAGCAGGTCCACCCGGAAGAAGCTGATGAACCAGTTGACGCACACCAGCAGGGGGAACAGGGTGAGGAGCAGGAAATAGGACAGCGCCGCCGCTGTCCTGGGTGCACCTGAGGTCATGACGGTATCCACAAGATCCACTGCAAAGGATACCGGCTCCGTCTTCGCCAGCTTCCTCATTGCCTCTTTCATCCGGGTATCTCCCTCCTCTTCCGGGAAGGTTCTCCGTGCCAGTACATGAAGAGGTCGCACTTGAGCCGTCCGTTGTACAGCTTCCGCTTCCTGACCGCCTGCCGGCCGAAGGTGCGCTCAAACTCCGTATGGGAGGAGAGGAGGTACAGACTCCAGCCGTCCGGGAACTTGTTCCACGCCTTCCCGAAGGCCCGGTACAGTTCCTCCGCCTCGGACCGCTCCATGACCCGCTCCCCGTAGGGGGGATTGGTCACCACCCGGCCCCGCTCGCCCCCGTAATGGAAGCGGGCTGCATCGGCCACTTCAAAGGATATGGTGTCCTCCACCTCCGCAAGGGCCGCGTTGTGCCGGGCCAGTTCCACAGCGGCCGGGTCGATGTCTCCGCCCCAGATCTCATAGGTGCGGTCAAACTCCCGGTCCATGGCCTCGTCCCCCGCCTGCTGCCAGAGCTTCCGGTCCAGCCAGCTCCAGCGCTGGGCGGAAAAGCGCCGGCTCAGACCCGGCGCCCGGTTCTTTGCAATCAGAGCGGCCTCGATGGGAATAGTGCCGCTGCCGCAGAAGGGGTCACAGAAGGGATCCTTCCCCCGGTACCTGGAGAGGATCACCATGGCCGCCGCCAGGGTCTCCCGCAGAGGCGCCTCCACCCCCCGGGCCCGGTAGCCCCGCTTGTGAAGCCCCTCCCCCGAGGTGTCCAGCATGAGGAAGGCCGTGTCGTTCATGATGGAAAACTGCACCTGATACAGGACCCCGGTCTCGGGCAGCGTCTCCAGATGGTATGCCTGTCCCAGCCGCACAGCCAGCGCCTTCTTGATGATCTTCTGGCAGTCGGGCACCGAGCGGAGGGCGGAATTGAGGGAGTACCCCTTGACGGGGAACTGCCCCTCCCTGGGGATATACTGCTCCCACGGCAGACTCCGGGTTCCTTCAAACAGCTCGTCAAAGCTTCGGGCAGGAAAGCTTCCCAGAACCAGCAGCACCCGCTCGCCGGTGCGGAGATTCAGATTGAGCCGGGGCAGGTCCGCAGGCGTGCCGCTGCACAGCACTCTGCCGTTCTCCGCATGGACCTCCGGAAGCTCCAGACGGCGTATCTCATCCGCACACAGGCCCTCCAGTCCAAACAGAGTGGGGACAGCAAAGGTCAGCAATTCACTCATAGGGCACCTCCCGGGACAGTTTTCCTTAGGTTAGCACATCAGGACACCTGTGGCAAGGTTTTTCCGCCGCCGCGGGTGCTGCAGGATCCCGCCGGCCTGTGCAGGATATCCATGTCCCGGACCCGAGGCTGATGCCGGCCTGCCCATAAAGAAAGCCCTCCTTTCCAGGAGGGCTCTGGCTTATTCCAGATTTTTGAGAAGCGGCGACTGCGGATCGCTTTTCCTGAGCGCATCCTTTAGAGCGAGAATTGTATCACTCATCTCGCTTATTGCATCATCCTTCTCGCGTATTGCATCATCCTTCTTGCGCATTGTTTCGCTCATCTCACGCATTTCTTCTTGCGCTTGGTCGAGTTGCTTCCCCAGCTCGTCATAGCTCCGCTGAAAAGCCCTCTGCCTGCGGTAATAGTCATCCCGCGCTTCACACTGTGCCCGGATCAGTGCGTCACCACTGAGATAAGCGACGGTCTGCGCCGCCTGCTTGAACTCCATACCGGCAGCCGCCATACCACTCAGCTCCTCCCACGTCTTCGCCTTGAAAAATCTGGCCCATGTATCCAAATGATACTGCTTGTCCTCGTCTGTGGCAAGATC
>CAYYHY010000342.1:0-2647 GCA_964471855.1 uncultured Oscillospiraceae bacterium
AGCAGTCTCGCTGCTGTTCCGGTGCCTGTTTGCTGCATATGGAATTGTCAGGGGATCAGAGATTCATGTTCCTGGCAGAAGCGCATGAAGAGCGATGCAGCCTCCGCCCGGGTAGCGGAACCCTTCGGCAGGAGTCTGCTCCCCGTTGTTCCGGCTATCAGACCGCTGGCCACGGCCCACTGCACTGCCTCTCTGGCCCAGCCGCCGACGCTGGATGCATCTGGAAACTTGTCGAGGCTGGCTGTCTCCGATGTGGAGAATCCCTTGTATTTTGAGTACCGGTACAGGATGGAGGCCAGCTGTTCCCTTGTAAGAGAGGACTTGGGATCGAAGCGGTTCTTGCCTACGCCGGAAACCAGTCCCTTCTGGGCTGCCCAGTTTACGGCCTTGCTGTACCAGGAACTGCCCGGCACGTCCTGAAAGCTGCTGCTGCCGGAGACTGCCGGACTGCCTTCCAGGTTATAGAGGAGCTGGCAGATCTGGTTCCGGGACAGAACTGTGTCAGGGGAGAAACCAACGGCGGAGGTACCGTTCATGACCCCATTGCTGCTGACATAGGAGACAGCCTCTGCAAACCACCGGTTTGATGTGACATCCCAGAAGGGGGCTGTTCCCTTTGACATGCTGCTCAGGTGCTTCAGCAGGGGATCCGTATCCTCGCATCTCCATTCCAGCGTGTCGGAGTCGGTGCCGTACAGTTTCTTCATGCCGGAGGTGTCATAGCGGCGGTAGAACTCCACGGCCTCCGGATCTGAGAACTTGTCAATGTCGTCCACATCCCATGTGCGGACGTCTTTGCCGTCGATATTCAGGGTATAGGAGTACTTGAAGCGCTTGTCCGTGCCGGGACTCACACGCTCCTCAATGGAGTGAAGGTCAGTCAGTTTTCCCTTGCTGACCTGCCTGACGGTCATGCCCCTGGTTTCGCTGCTGCCGTCACTTGCGGAGCTGCTGTTTACCAGGTACTGCATTCCGTCTTCCTGATAGATGTACCCGTCCTGCTCTGACTCTCCGTCTGTCTTCTTCCCGGCCATTGAATCCAGAAAGGCTCCCTCTGTGCCCCAGGAGGCGGTCTTCTCCGCACTGGAACCGTTCCAGCTCCACAGCTCCGCCTGGAAGGGGGAGTTGAGTTCACCGGAGGAAGAGGCCAGGGTGACGGGCATCAGATACTGGAGGTAGAGCTCAGGGATGCCGTCGCTGTTAAAGTCGATCAGGTCTGCATAAGCGAGCCCCAGGGGGATGCCGGCGTCCACCCCGTCCTGTGTGAGGGCTTCATCGTTCATGTCGACATGAACACTGGAGAAGTCAAATTCAGCGAACCCGTCGCTGTCTGCTTCCGCTCTGCAGATGCCGTACCTGGCGATGAGGTCGTTCAGCACTTCCGTATAGGAGTCCGCCATGCTGGTGACCTCGGTTGCGCCGGCGGGGAGCACCAGGCCGGGGGTGCAGATGCTCAGCAGCAGTGCAGTACAGACAAGGGCTGCGGCGGGTTTCTTCAGGCATCTGCTCATGAATCTCTTCCCCTCTGCGCTGTGTCCATTCTTCCGGCGGGACGGCGGTGCGGCATGCTGCTGTTTCACTGTCCTGCCTCCTGGAGTCTGTAGGTATCGGGGTGCTGGGAGGTGTCGATCTGGTAGCGCTCCCTGGCCTGGGCAGCAAGTCTGCGGCCTCTGGGGGTGAGAGCGTACACCATCTCCGTCCTGTCGATCAGGTTTGCCAGACCCAGGCGGACCAGCCGGTTGATGGCGGAACGCCAGCGGGTGATCTCCTCAAAGGACTCGTCCCGGTTGAAGCGGATGAGACCGATGGAGACGGTGATCCCCGTCAGGTCGGTGGACATGGAGATGAGACCGCTGGGGCTGTCTGCGGCGTAGACAAGAAGCAGGCAGGCGTCCAGGGTGAGGTTGCGGGAGTCCACCTCTTCTGCGTTGTCCTCGCTGGCCTGGAGCTTCTGGAACGCCAGTTTGTCGCTGGCATCTGACAGGCTGGTGATCTTCTGCATGAAGGCCTCTCTGCGGCGCAGCCAGGAGGACTCGTCCATGGGGCGGAGGGAGAAGAGCCTGGTCATGGAGCTGCAGAGCCTGTCCAGCAGATCCGGCAGGCGGGAGTTCTCCTTGGGATCCAGGCGGATGCCGTCCCTGACCGAGGCGGCCACCCCGTCCATCTCCTCAAAGGTGAAGCCGGGGGCCAGGAGGGAGAGCCATGTGCTCTTGAAGGCCCACAGGGCGCCCATCTCGTTGAGGCAGGAGGCGCTGCTGTAGTAGTTGTGGGAGAGAAGATAGAGGACGAAGAGAGGACGCTGGTTCTCCTGCAGCCAGGTGTAGACCCCGTTTTCCAGGGGCTCGCTGTAGGGCGCAAGAGAGGAACACACAATCTCGTCATCGTGGAGACCCATGGAGATGAGAAGCTCGGCGACAGCCTGGGCATACTCTGTATCCGAGGGGGCGTGGCTGAGGAATATCACAGGGTTTGTACTGGTATCAGGCATGGAAACTGACTCCTTTATGCAGCGGAGAACCGGGCTTCGCTCCGGTCCGTACCCGCCGGCATTCTGATTATGTCATCTTATCACCAATGTACCTGCCAGTTCAAGTGATGGAAGTGCTGTTTGGCATATTCCCACACCCCGGGGGCAGAAAATCCGCCG
>CAYYHY010000343.1:0-2632 GCA_964471855.1 uncultured Oscillospiraceae bacterium
GTTTCAGAGGGGTCGTCCGGAACCCCGCTTTCCCCTGCGGCACAGGCATCTGGGGCACAGATGGGGTCACCGGGGCAGAGGGAAAGGGGTCAGAACAGGGGTCAGGGCGCCCGCCGCGGCGGCGGGGAAGGAATGCAGAGAGAATCTGAAGAGAACCTGAGGGCAGCCCGCATGATGTGTTGCCCTGCAGCGGGGGCCGTGCTATACTGAAGCGCGAACAGATCTGCACAGTCCGCTCTGCAGTCCAGAGCAGAAAACGACATAAGGAAGAAGGGAAGGAAACTGTGAAATCCATGAAGCTCAGGCTTGCCGCGGCGGCTCTTGCACTGGCGCTGCCGCTGGCGTCTGCTGTGCCGGCTGCTGCAGAGACAGCCGGCTATGCCGCATATACCGACATCGTCGCCGACATCAACGGCCACAGCATCCGCTCCTACAACGTGGAGGGCTATACCGCCGTTGTGGCGGAGGACCTGCGGGCCTACGGGTTCTACGCCATCTGGAACCCGGAGGCGCGGACGCTGTCCGTGCAGCGGGCCAGGGGGCAGGACGGGGGTCCCGAGACCCCGTACCAGTGGCCTTCGTATGACCCCGGACCGCTGACCCACCCCATCGGCAGCCGGGCCAGGGACATCTACACCACCGACATCGTCACCTACGTGGCGGGTCAGAAGGTGGAGAGCTTCTGCCTGGACGGGGAGACCCTGATCCTGATTGACAGCCTGGCGCCCTACGGGACCGTAGTCTGGAATCCGGAGGCCCGCACCATCTCCCTGACTCTGGGGGACCCCATGGCCATCCGCCTGGAGGCACTGAAGACGAATGCGGAGCAGTGGAAGCAGACGGCCGGCCCGGAGAGCAGCTGGGAGCTCCATGAGGGGAAGAAGGGAACCCTGTTTACGGCGGTCCTGACCGGCACACCCCAGGGGGACATGAGCCAGATGGTCTATGTGGACCGGCTGGGCAACACCCTGGACATCCTCTCTCTGCTGCCCCAGGGGGGCCTGGGTGCAGCGTACTATGCATCTCCCCGGAACATCCAGATGTCGGAGGAGGACGTGATCACCTTTGACACCCCGGTCCTGGAGACCGTGGCGGAGACAGGGGAGACCAGGGAGTGGGGCGACACCCGCTGCACCGTCTATACGGACAGCGGGCGGGCGGAGTTCTTCCCCCTGCAGGGGGAGGCAGCCAGCTGGAGCGCCCAGTACAGGAGCGGAGAGTGGACGAAGGACCCGGATGTTCTGGATGTGACTGCGGGCCGGGCAGCTGCCGGCGGCGGAATCCAGAACCTGGGGGAGATCCGTCTCCCCGGGGATGCGGGGGACCTGTCCCTGAACATGAACCAGAACGGGATCAGCATCACCCTCCGGGACAGCTTTGTCCTGAACTCCGCCTTTGCAGGAAGCGGCTTCGGCCGGGTCTGGAACGCCCTGGAGGCGCTGAATCTGCCGAAGGCGGGCGACGAGGGCTTCAGCCCTGCAAACACCCCGGAGCAGAAGGCGGCGGCAGCCGCCTGGCTGCAGGTGACCCTGAACGGACAGCCCCTGTCCGGCAGCCTCTGGCGGGGCCGGGGGAACGGCCACTCGGACCTGTACTTTGACTTCGACGCCCCCGTCGCCCTGGGGGCGGGGGATGCCCTGAGAGTGCACATGTCCATGCCCGGCTGACACCGGACAGAGCGCTTCCCCTGCAGGGGCAAATCCGGCAGGGGAAGAGAAGGTGCTAAACTGCACTGCGGAAGGCGGGAAGACATCCGCCGTATGAAAACCACATGCCTGCGGGCACGAAAGGGAGAATCTGCATGAAGAAGAAACTGGTATCTGTGCTCCTTGCCGCTGCGGCGGTGCTGACCCTCGCCCTGCCGGCCTTCGCCTGGACGGACGCCCAGATGGAGGCGGCCCGGCAGCTGAACAGCCTGGGTCTCTTCAACGGGACCGGCACCCTGGAGGACGGAAGCCCCGACTTTGCTCTGGACCGGGCCCCCACCCGGGCGGAGGCGGTGGCCATGCTGGTGCGCCTGCTGGGGAAGGAAGAGGAGGCACAGTCCGGCACCGCCGAAAACCCCTTCACCGACGTGCCCGCCTGGGCTGTCCCCTATGTCGCCTGGGCCCATGAGGCGGGGTACGCCATGGGAACCGGCGGCAGCCTCTTCGCTCCGGATACCCTGGTGAGCCCCTCCCAGTACCTGACCCTGGTGCTCCGGGCCCTGGGGTATGAGGACGGGAAGGACTTCCAGTGGGACAGCGCCTGGACCCTCTCGGACACCCTGGGGATCACCGGGGGCGAGTACCGGGCGGACACCCCCTTCACCCGTGGGGATGTGGCAGTGATCTCCCTCTCCGCACTGAGCCAGGTGCCGAAGGGCGGAACTCAGACCCTCCAGGAGCTGATCCAGAGCAGCCAGCCGGCGGAACCTCCCGCGCCGGAGACCCCTGCTGATCCTGCACCCTCCGAGCCGGAGACCCCGGCCGAGCCCGCCCCCTCCGTACCGGAGACCCCCGCTGACCCGGCTCCCTCCACTCCTGTGGAGCCCCCGGCCCCGGACCCGGTGCCGGAGAACCCTGTCAGCGGCATGGTGTGGATTCCCCAGACCGGGACGAAGTACCACTCCAGAGCCAACTGCTCCCACATG
>CAYYHY010000344.1:0-2624 GCA_964471855.1 uncultured Oscillospiraceae bacterium
GGCGGCCCCTCCCGGCAGGGAGAGGCCGCAGCGGCAGATGTCAGGTTTTCGGGCCGTACATGGGCCGGATGTCCTTCCGGTAGATGCGGAAGAGGAAGAAGGCGCAGAGGGCGGCGGAGATGACCTCCGCTGCGGGCCAGGCCCACCACACCGCGTGGAGGCCGAACAGGCGGGAGAGAAGGAAGGCCGCCGGCAGGAGGATGATCAGCTGGCGGATGAGGGAGACCCAGAGGCTCAGCATGCCGTGGCCCAGGGCCTGGAAGGTGGAGGAGCTGACAATGCAGAACCCCGCCAGCAGGAAGCTGATGGAGATGATGCGCAGGGCCGGCGTACCCAGGACGACGAGTTCCGGCAGCCCCGTGGCCGCATCGATGACGGTCTCGTTCTCCGCCGTAAAGAACCCCAGCAGGCGGTCCGGGAAGAACTGGAACAGCAGGAAGCCCAGGAACATGATCCCTTCCGCGTAGAGGATGGCGAGCCTGACGGTTTTCATGATCCGGTCCGGCTTCCTGGCCCCCAGGTTGTAGGCCACAATGGGGACCATGCCGTTGTTGAGGCCGAAGACCGGCATGAAGATGAAGGACTGAAGCTTGAAATACACGCCGAAGACGGCGGTGGCGGTGGCCGTGAAGCCGATAAGGATCTGGTTGACGCCGAAGACCATGACCGAGCCCACGGAGGACATGATGATCGAGGGCACCCCCACGGAGTAGATGTTCCGGATGCTGCTGCCGGAGGGCCGGAAGCCCTTCAGGGACAGGTGCACGTCGGGGTTCTTCCGCAGGCAGAAGAAGAGACCGAGGCAGGCGCCGAAGATCTGGCCCAGGACAGTGGCCAGGGCGGCCCCCTTCACCTCCATCCGGGGTGCGCCGAACAGACCGAAGATCAGGATCGGGTCCAGCACGATGTTGGTGACCGCCCCTGTCAGCTGGGTAATCATGGTGAAGAACGTGCGGCCGGTGGCCTGGAGAATCCGCTCCAGGGTAATGCCGGCGAAGAGGCCGAAGCTGACCCCGCAGCAGATGGTCAGGTAGTCGGTCCCGTAGTTTACGATCCCGGGGATGTCTGTCTGTATGGAGAAGTACAGCCGGGAGCAGGTGAAGCCCAGGACGGTAAACACCAGGCAGCTGAGGAAGGCCAGAAAGAGGCCGTTCATGGCGGCGGCGTCTGCCCTCTTCTGATCTTTCTGCCCCAGGCAGCGGGAGAGCAGGGCGTTGATGCCCACGCCGGTGCCCACTGTGACTGCAGTCATCAGATTCTGCACCGGGAAGGCCAGGGACAGGGCGTTGAGGGCGTCCTGGTTCAGCCGGGACACGAAGATGCTGTCCACTACGTTGTACAGCGCCTGCACCAGCATGGACATGATCATGGGCAGAGCCATGTTCAGAAGCAGGCGGTTCACGGGCATGGTGCCCATCTTGTTTTCCTTTGCGTTCTCCTGCAAGGGAGGTTCCTCCTTGTTTCCGCCGCCCGGGCGGCGTCTCGTGTGCGGAGTGCCATTATAGGGCAGACGGGGGGCATGCGTCAACGGCAGACTGCACAGGAAACTGACGGAAACAGGGGCAGAAACCGGCACCCGGCGGTGCCGGGAAAGGGCTGCATCCGCAGGGAGAAAGGGGGAACGGACGCTGGAGTACTACTTTGCACCGATGGAGGGGGTCACGGGGGCCGTCTTCCGCACTGTCCACAGCCGCTGCTTCCCCGGCGTGGACAGGTACTACATGCCGTTCATCTCCCCCACCCGCGACCGGGTGTTCACCCCGAAGGATCTGCGGAATGTGCTCCCGGAGCACAACCGGGGATTCCGGGCCGTGCCCCAGCTGATGACGAAGGACCCGGACGACTTCCTGTGGGCGGCGGAGGAGCTGTTCCGCATGGGCTACGACGAGGTAAACCTGAATCTGGGCTGCCCCTCCGGCACCGTGACGGCCAAGGGGAAGGGAGCGGGGATGCTGGCGGACCCGGAGGGGCTGGACCGGTTTCTGTCTGCAGTCTTTGCCTCCGTGTCCGGACCGGTGTCCATCAAGACCCGCCTGGGGATGAGCAGCCCGGAGGAGTTTCCCCGGCTGCTGGAGATCTTCAGCCGCCACCCCGTCTCTCTGCTCATCATTCACCCCCGGGTGCGGGAGGACTTCTACCGGGAACCCGTGCGGCGGGACGCCTTTGCCCGGGCCCTGGAGCTGTACCCAGGCGAGGTCTGCTACAACGGGGGGCTGGTCACGGCCGCCGGCATCCGGGAACTGGAGCAGGAGTTCCCGGGGGTGCGGAAGGTGATGATCGGACAGGGCCTGCTGGCAAACCCCGCCCTCGTGAGCCAGGCGAAGGGGGGACCCGGTGCGGACAGGGATACGCTGCGGACCTTCCACGACATGCTGTATCACACCTATCTGGAGACCTTCCGGAATGACCGGGGCACTGTCTTCCATATGAAGGAACTGTGGAGCTATCTGGGGAGGCTCTTCGAAGGGGCGGAGAAGCCGCTGAAGCAGATCCGGAAGGCTTCCGCCAGGGGGCCCTACGAGGCCGCCGTTGACAGCATCTTCCGGCTCCCCCTCCGGGAGGATGCCTGCTGGGAGACATAGGAAGAGGGCACGCCGGCGGTCCTGGCGTGCCCTCAGATGTTC
>CAYYHY010000345.1:0-2622 GCA_964471855.1 uncultured Oscillospiraceae bacterium
AGATGGAAGATGTCTCTGATGCTGAGCTCCAGGAAACAGGTATGCAGACTGCCTTTCCGGTGCATGCGCCGGGAGACAGAGGATGGAAGACAGAACAGACACTGATGAGTCCGGACGGAATGAGGTGGGGCTGTGGCAGAAAGGGAAGCGGAGCGGGAGCTGATCCGCAGGGCAAAGCAGGGGGATCAGGAAGCCTTTGCTGCGCTTGTAGAGGAGAACCAGACCCGCGTCTACAACCAGGCCTTCCGCATACTCGACAGCCGGGAAGATGCAGACGACATTGCCCAGGAAGTGTTCATCAAAGCCTGGACGAGTCTCGACACATTCCGGGAAGAGAGCAGCTTCTCCACCTGGCTCTACCGCATGACAGCAAACCTGTGTACAGACTGGATCCGGCACCGGAGCCGGCGCAGAAATGCCATGCCTGTCTGTTCTCTGGATGACGAGGATGCCCACATCCCGGAGCCCCCTGACCTGACCCAGGATCCCCAGCTCCGTCTGGAGCAGGCAGAGACGGGCCGGGCCATACAGAGGACCCTGGCGCAGCTGCCGGACCACTACCGGGAGGCGCTGATGCTGCGGGAGCTGCAGGGCATGCAGTACCAGGAGATTGCAGACGCCATGGGCATCGAAGTTGGGACGGTCAAGTCCAGACTGGCCCGTGGCCGTCAGCAGATGATAAAGCTGTTGAAGGCAAGCGGGAACATTCCCAGCGGGTATACGTCTAATTTGGAACAGGAAAAGAATGGAAACAGGGGACATTCCAACAGGAAAGGGGGAGATTCTGATGCTTGACTGCGAATCGGCTGTGGAGCTGCTGTCGGCCCGTCTGGACGGGGAGCTGACTCCGGAGGAAGAGCAGGAACTGAACGAGCATCTTGCCTCCTGCCCTGAGTGCCGTGCTCTGGCAGAGGATATGGAAGCTCTGCATGAAGGCTTCGAGGATCTCCGCAAACTGGAGCAGCCAGTCCCCCAGGACTTCGCCGGTCACGTCATGGAGCGCATCCGGGAGCTGGATACCGGCCCGGCGGCCAGACCGAAAGCCCGCCCATGGAAGAAGAACTGGGTTCGCTGGGCAGCGGGCCTTGCAGCAGCTCTGGTGCTCTGCGTCGGCATTTGGAGGAGCGGTCTCCTCCAGGGCGGCGTGACATCGCCTGTATACGATCCCCAGGATCCGGAACCGCCGTCCAGTTCCACAGACTGGAGCAGCAGCGGAACCGCATCGTCAGGATCCGGCACGCCGGGCACGGAAGTGCAGAACCCCTCCGGCTCCGGGAGCGGGAGCGGCGGGACCAGCGTCAGCAGCCCGGGGAATACTCCGGCAGATTCCTCCGGCGGCGGACAGTCAGTCCCATCTCAAAACCCGGGTACAGCACCTCCTTCCTCCACAGGTACTTCCGGCGGGAACACCCATACGGTGATACCGGGCGGCGGACAGTCTGCCGGCAATACCTCCTCCTCCTCATCCGGCAGCGGGTCGGGCTCAGGCTCCGGCAGCAGTTCTTCCGGGAAACCGGGCAGCAGCAGTGAGATCCCCGGCCGTGAACCCCCGGGAGAGCCTCCGGTCAGCAAGCCGGAGAAGCCGAACGGCTCGACTTCGGGGAATGGAACCCCTTCAGGCGGCTCCACAGGAAACAGACCGTCACAGGGAGAACCTAACGAGGGCGATTCTTCACAGGAGAACCCGCCGGAGGACGACCCCTCCAAGAGCGACCCGTCAGAAGAAGACCCGCCGGACGGCCCATCAACGAACATTCCGTCCCATGGAAAACCGCCGGCGGTCAAACCCCCGGAAGACGATCCATCGGAGGATGATCCCTCAGAGAACAAGCCTGATGATCCTCCAGAGGACGACCCGTCGGATGATCCATCGGGAAGCGGTTCGTCAAGCAGCACGCCCCCGCAGGACAGTCCTTCCGGGAGCAGTCCTCCCCAGGAAGGTCCTTCCGTAGATGACCCGCCAGAGAACGATGATCCGGAACAGGACCCTGGACAGGGTACCACTGGAAACAACCAGGGCAATTCTGAGAACAATCCGCCGGTGATTAAGCCTCCCCAGGATGACCCGTCGGGAAGTGACCCGTCAGAGCAGAATCCCCCGGACAGCAAGCCGTCAGAGGGAGATCCGTCCGGCAGCAGTCCTCCTGCGAACGAGAACCCGGATCCGGAAAAGCCGGGGAAGCCGGACGGCAGCGATGACCCGGAGGAGCCTGGCGACTCTGAAACCCAGGAACCTGAACCGACACCGCCTCCCGCTGTCTGTGAAATTACCAACCGGTCCCTGACCGTGATGACCTGGGACTCATCTGTTGCGGCTCCTGCCGCAGAGATCATCGGCTCCGTTGAGACTCTGAATGCTTTCATGAGCCAGTACGCGGACAAGGTGACATGGGTGGAGAAGAACTACGGGAAGGACTTCTTCAAAGACAAAATGCTGGTGGTTGCCGTGGTGCAGACCGAGACCAGTTCTGCAACCTGTGTGCTCCCCAGAGAGCTGGATACTGCTTCAGGTATACTGCCGGTGACTGTGCGGATTCCTGACCTGACCATATTCGACATGGGGCAGTTCCTGCTGATCGGCGAGATCCCCGGAGGCTACGAGGATGGAACACCGCTGAAGGT
>CAYYHY010000346.1:0-1239 GCA_964471855.1 uncultured Oscillospiraceae bacterium
CGCGCTGTGGCGGCACGGGCTCCATGCCGGATGCCGGAAGATGCAGTCAAAAAAAGTTGAAAATCCTTCGGCACCAGTTTGTCCAAACCTGACTGGAAAAGGACAAGACATCGAGGAGGGTGTGCTGTATACTGTTGTCTGCGGGGGAGGGACAAAGCGGCATGTCAGTGAGAGACAACTACGATGAGATGATTGCTGCCATCGAGAGAGCAGCCCAGGACAGGGACCTGGGATCAGGCGAGGTGGCAGCGCAGGTTGCGGAACTGACCGGATACAGCGTGCGGGACCTGAATGCGGTCATGAGCTTCCTGACTGGCAGTACGCTGGTGGCATACATCAGGGAAAGGAAGCTGATGCATGCCTACGAATATCTCGTCACTGTGCCTGAGCCGAAGCTGTCTGTGGCAGTGGAGATTGCCGGCTATGACAGCCAGAGCGCCCTGAACAAGCGCTTCACCGAGAGGTTCGGTTTTCCTCCGGGAGAAGCAGTGAGGCGGAAGGACAGGCGTCTTCTGACAGGACCGCTGTACTGGGATTTCCTGGGCGGCATGGACGGACCTGACCCTTCCCGCGACCAGACAGGAGGGGAGACTGCTGCCATGAAATTTGGCATCCCGAAGGACCGCTATAAGAAGGCGCTGGAGGCGGCAGAACTGCAGGCGAAGTACGGACTGCCGGAGTTCTACAGCAATGATGCCTGGGAGTTCTGCGAGTGCTGCTGTGAGGAGTATTCTCTGGAGGACTCGTTCCGGTTCCTGGCGTCAGCCTGTGACTACTTTGGGTATCCAGGGACGAAGGATGACGAGGATGGCGGGGAAGTCCCGATGACCGATGACGAGCTTTGGGATGAGGTGCACGAGCTGATTGATGACGAGTTCGTCCAGTTCATGTTCTTCAAGTGCGGTCTCTCCATTTCCGGAACAGTGGAGATGCGGGAGTACTGCCTGCTCCCTCCCGAGGCTGAAATGATCAGGATGGACCCCGCCATGATACGGGCGTTCATCAGCATGCGGGAGAGCTATGAGATCAGGTTCGACATCTTCAAGAGAGCGTATGAGCTCTACACCACCTTTGCCGATGAGAACTTCGGGGACGACAACTACGATGAGTATCTGCAGTACCTGAACGCGGGAATGCCGGCGGAGGATGCATTCGAAATGCTGATTCCGTCCCAGCTGGATTTTGACAGGGCGATGCAGGAGACGATGGAGGAAATGGCAGCGATGCAGGAGAGCCTCG
>CAYYHY010000346.1:1339-2620 GCA_964471855.1 uncultured Oscillospiraceae bacterium
GAGGAAGATGACTGGTACGGCATTACCGATGATGACGACGTGAGCGATTACACCGGGATGGAGGATTTTGAAGGCAGCTGTGCGGACCCGGAATCCTGCCGGTCTGTGCCGCTGTATGGATATGTCATGCCGTGGGATGCGGACTGACAGAGCCTGACATCAGAATCAGCAATGAACCAGGGAACAGCGGGCTCAGGTCTGCTGTTCCCTGATTTTTCGGGTGCCGGCTGCGGCAGACCTGGAGCAGGGAAGTGCTGAGAATCTTGCCGGAACGGTTGACAGGGGGAGCGGCGGGGAATACAATTCATGCGAACTCTAACCGGGGATGTGACCGGAATGGAACTCAGTCTGCTTCTCCTCAACCAGACCCTTGTGATGGCGCTCATGGTAGTGGCCGGGGTGATCGCTGCAAAGACAGGGCTTGTGAGCATGGATGAAAACAGGGTCATCTCCCGTGTGACCCTCTACGTGATTACGCCATGTGCCATTGTCAGCGGATTCCAGACAGAGATGGAAGCGGAGAAGATGGAGGGCATGCTGGCGGCCCTTGTGGCGGCGGTCTGCCTGCTGGGAGCCATGATCGCGGCGGGGCATCTGATGGGAAAGGGAAGACACGGTCTTACCCGGGCGGAGCAGGCCGCTGCCATATACAGCAACGCAGGCAACCTGATCATCCCCATCGTGACAGCGGTGCTGGGAGAGGAATACGTGATCTATGCCTGCGTCTACATGACCCTGCAGGCCGTCCTCCTGTGGAGCCACGGCAGAGCCCTTGTGACGCAGAAGGGGAAGATGGACGTGAAAGCCATGTTCCTGAACCCCTGCTTCATCGGCACCGCCATCGGGACAGTGATGTTTTTCGGCAGGATCCAGCTTCCGTCTGTCCTGTACGGGGCGGTATCCGGTCTGGGGAACTGCCTCGGTCCCGTATCCATGCTCTCCATCGGCGTCATGCTGGTCAATGCTGACCTGAAGGAAGCCTTCACCTCCCTGCGGATGTGGCGGGTCATTGCGCTCCGGCTTCTGATCTTCCCGGTCCTGTCGGTGGTCCTGCTGAAGATCCTTGTCATGCTCTGGCCCGGCAGCGACATATCCGGGGTACTGACCGTCTCCCTGCTGGGGGCCATCGGCCCCACGGCAGTGACGGTGACGCAGCTGGCCCAGCTGGCGGACAGCCCGGAGAGCGGCAGTCTGTCCTCCGTCAATGCGGTGACCACTGTCCTGTGCGCCCTTACCATGCCAGCCACCGTATACCTGTATCTGGCGGTGGTGTGATGCGGA
>CAYYHY010000347.1:0-2600 GCA_964471855.1 uncultured Oscillospiraceae bacterium
GTGATCCAGCGCTATGACGGCAGATTCCTCGGACTGAACAACATGACCCGGGGGGACGCTGCTATCATCATCTACCGGCTGTTCCAGAGAATCTGGTGATGGACGTTTGGAAAAAGGAGAGTGTGAATGGCTATGAAGCAAAGAATCCTGCCCCTCCTGCTGACCGCCGCCATGCTGTGTGCCATGATACCTGCGGGAGCACAGGCGGCAGAGAATACGGGCATTCCCTATGAGGTCGAGGGCGGCACCATATATTTTGACCCCGCAGCCGGAGCCGTTACAGGCTTTGGCGGGGACCCTGTCTCTGTCGATATTCCCGCACAGATTGGCGGCACAGCCGTAACCAGCATCGCCGACTATGCGTTCATGGACTGCATGAGCCTGACGAATATAACAGTTCCTGACAGTGTTACAAGCATTGGAACCGAAGCATTTTATCATTGCAGTCTGGTGTCCGCAACAATAAATGGCAGAATCGACAGTATAAGTGATGCTTTATTCAGCCGCTGTTCCAGCTTAGTATCAGTAAATATACCCGACAGTGTTACAAGTATTGGAAGCAATGCATTCAGTCAATGCTATAATCTGTCATCAATAGATATACCTGCCAGTGTCACGAGTATCGGTTCAAATGCATTTCAAGTATGCTGGAACCTGACATCCGCAGAAATACCGGATGGTGTACAAAGAATCGAAGAAGGAACATTTCAAAGCTGCAGCAGCTTGAAATCTGTAAGCATACCTGACAGTGTTGCAAGCATAGGTGAAAACGCATTTGGTGGCGATGATTCGTTTGGTTACTGCGACGAATTAAAGGACATCTATTACTCAGGAAGCTCAAGTCAGTGGGGGCTGATTGATATCAGCCCGGTCGGCAACGATCCCCTGAACTCGGCTGCCATTCACTATGCTGACAATGAAGCGGCAGACCCCGGAGCGGATACCGTCCTTCAGCCGCAGTTTCTGGAAGATGTGTACGACCAGGCTTCTGCAGTCGACGCTGTACAGAAGCAGCTTGCCGGCATGACACCGGAGCAGAAGCAGTCTCCGGACGAGGCCTACCTTGCCACCCTGTTTGCAGAGGAAGCTGCTGCCAGAGCAGCCAGCAAATCCGCAGCCGGCAGCGACATCCTCATCAACGCCGCAGCAGTCCATGATCTGGAGCAGACTGCCGCCTCTGCCACTGCAGCAGTGGAGAGCGCTCTTGTGGAGGGCGGCGTATCAGTCGCCCGGTACCTCTCTGCTACGGCAACCCTTGTCACGTCTGAAACGGGACCCATCTCCATCCGCATCGACCCGGACATTCTGAGCACCACATGCGACAGAGTCCGTATTCAGACCCCGTCCTATGCGCTCACCTTCAAGGTTGCAGATCTTGAACCCGACCTGAACGGCATTCTCACGTTCAGCGCCGAAGAGGTCTCTCCCGATACAGTCCGGGTCACCATGCCCGGCGGAACACTCTCCAGCCCTGCGACGCTTGCTATCATCGGGAATTTCGGTGCTTCCAGATACGAAGCCGTGGTCAGCCAGGACAGCGGGACGGCTGTCTCCAGCAAATACAACCCCGCCACTGGCAATATGGACGGAAAGGTGAACACATCCGGCACCTATACAGTCAGAATAAACCAGAAGGACTTCACGGACATCGGGAACAAGTCTGCCGAGATGCAGAACGCGATCCGCGATCTGGCCTCCAAGGGCATCATAGCCGGCACCACTGAAACCACATTCTCCCCCGACGGCACCATCAGCCGCGCAGAGATTGCAAAGCTCCTGGTGTACACTCTGAACTGGACAGACAGTTCCTCTGTTTCCACCTTCTCGGATGTATCCAGAAGCAGCTGGTACAGCGGCGTGGCCGCCGTCAGCCAGAAGCGTGGGCTCATCAACGGCTATCCTGACAACACCTTCCGGGGAACCACTGTAATCTCCAAGGAACAGATTGTCACTTTGTGCGGCCGGATCCTCCATAATGAGGTGAATTACAAGGTGCCTGAAGCACCTGCCATGTACCTCGCCAGGTACAAAGACGGAGTATCCAAATGGGCCCAGCCCATGGTCGCCCTCTGCACCAGGGAGAACCTTGTGATCCAGCGTTATGACGGCAGATTCCTCGGTCTGAACAACATGACCCGGGGCGATGCAGCCATCATCATCTACCGTCTGTTCCAGAGAATCTGATGGCAGAAAAACGGCAGCAGGCAGGACCTGCTGCCCCGGTATCCCAGCAATTCTGTAACAACTTTACAGCAGGGGAGGGAAATGCCATGAAAAAGCGCCTTTCTGCAGCACTGCTGGTCATCTGCATGGCAGTATCTGTTCTGCCGGCAGCAGCGGCTTCAGCCTCCGGTGTCTCTCAGGTCGCAAGGATTGAACTTTCCAGCAGCTATGCATCCTCTTACGAATATGGAACTGTCACTGCCTACGATGGTTCCGGCGGTACTGTATGGAAACATGATACAGGAAGTTATGTGGAAACTGAGCTTACCCAGATTTGCGAAATTGGGCAGAGAGGAAACCGCTATTATTACGTCGAAGGCGGCTCAGTCATAGCCCTGGATGTGCAGACCGGATCTGTTGTCTGGAAAAATGACGAT
>CAYYHY010000348.1:0-2589 GCA_964471855.1 uncultured Oscillospiraceae bacterium
CAGGCATGGCAGTCTTCTGCGCCTGGACCTGTATCCCCGCCTGTCCTGCGCACCTCCGGGGAGACCAGGTTCCCCATGGCAGGTCCGGGCACGGTTCCCGGCAAAAACCTGCTTGACAGGTTGGTAAGTCAGTGCTAATATGTGGATACCCCCCCACCCCCGGGGGGTCCCCCTGCAGAGGGAATCTGCAGAATGAAAAGTCTGGTGAGTGATACGAAACAGAAATTCAGCATCACCGGCATGACCTGCACGGCCTGCTCCTCCCATGTGGAGAAGGCCGTCCGGAAACTGCCGGGCGTCCGCTCTGCCGACGTGAATCTCATGACCAATTCCATGATTGCAGAGTGGGATGAGTCCGCCGTAACAGAGGCGGACATAATCAGGGCTGTCAAAGATGCCGGCTACGGCGCCTCCCTTCCCGCCAGGAAGGGGGCATCTGCACCCGCTGCGCCGGCAGTCAGCCCGGTAGACGAGGAACTGGCAAACATGAAGCACCGGCTCATCTGGTCCTTCGTGTTTCTCGTCCCCCTGTTCTACATCTCCATGGGGCACATGCTGGGAGCGCCTCTCCCCTCCTTCCTGCTGGGTACAGAGAACGCCGTCATCTTCGGCTTCACCCAGCTGCTGCTGACGCTGCCCATCATGTACATCAACGACAAGTACTACAAGGTGGGCTTCAAGACGCTGATTCACAGGGCCCCCAACATGGACTCCCTCATTGCCGTCGGCTCCTCCGCCGCTGTCATCTACGGCATCTTTGCCATCTACCAGATGGCCTGGGGTCTGGGACACGGGGACATGGAGCGGGTCATGCACTACCACATGGACCTGTACTTTGAGTCAGCCGGCACCATACTCACCCTCATCACCCTGGGCAAGTACCTGGAGACCCGTTCCAAGGGCAAGACCTCCCAGGCCATCACCCGCCTCATGGATCTGGCTCCGAAAACCGCCACGGTGATCCGGAACGGCACAGAAGTGGAGATACCCGTGGAGGATGTTGCGGTGGGGGACAGAGTTGCTGTCCGTCCCGGCCAGTCCATCCCCGTGGACGGCGTGGTGCTGGAAGGGCACTCCGCTGTAGATGAGTCCGCACTCACCGGGGAGTCCATCCCTGTGGACAAGGAACCCGGCGACAAGGTGGCAGCCGCCTCCATCAACAAGTCCGGCTACTTCGTCTTCGAGGCGAGCCGGGTGGGAGAGGACACCACCCTGGCCCAGATGATCCGTCTGGTGGAGGAGGCCAGCGCATCCAAGGCGCCCATTGCAAAACTGGCGGACCGGGTGGCCGCGGTCTTCGTCCCTGTTGTCATGGTCATCGCTGCTGTTACCGCCATTGTCTGGCTCCTCGTCACCGGCAGCGCAACCCGGGCCCTGACAGCCGGCATCTCCGTTCTGGTTATCTCCTGCCCCTGCGCTCTGGGTCTCGCCACCCCCGTGGCCATCATGGTGGGAACGGGCAAGGGCGCGGAAAACGGCATCCTCTTCAAATCTGCAGAGAGCCTGGAGACCCTCCGCAGCATCAACACCATCGTACTGGACAAGACGGGAACCCTGACCCGGGGGAAACCCGTCGTAACAGACATCCTGCCTGCCCCCGGCATGCAGGCGGAGGATCTTGTCACCCTGGCGGCCGGTCTGGAGAGCCCCTCGGAGCACCCCCTGGGTGCCGCTGTAGTAGAGGAGTGCCGCAGGCGCGGTCTCCCGGTCCCTGAGGTCTCCGAGTTCTCCGCCGTCCACGGCCGCGGCGTCCGGGCCAGAGCCGGCGGCGCCGTCTGCATCGGCGGAAACCGCCAGCTTCTGGAGCAGTCCGGCATTGACCCCGGTCCCCTGGACGCCCAGGCCGACCGGCTGGCCGCCGAAGGGAAGACACCTCTCTTCTTTGCAGACGAGACATCCCGCCGGCCCCTGGGCATCATCGCCGTGGCTGACACGCCGAAGCCCACCAGCGCAGAAGCTGTGGCTGCATTCAAATCCCTGGGGCTTGACGTGGTCATGCTGACAGGGGACAACAGACGCACCGCCGAGGCCATCGGCAGGGAACTGGGTGTAACTTCCGTCATGGCGGAGGTCCTGCCCCAGGACAAGGAGCGGGTCGTGGCCAGGCTCCAGTCGGAAGGCAAAAAGGTCGCCATGGTGGGGGACGGCATCAACGACGCCCCTGCCCTGGCCAGAGCCGATGTGGGGCTGGCCATCGGGGCCGGCACCGACGTGGCCATCGAGAGCGCGGACGTGGTCCTCATGAAGTCAGACCTGCTGGACGCCGCCGCCGCGATAGAACTGAGCCGGGCCACCATCCGCAACATCCGCCAGAACCTCTTCTGGGCCTTCTTCTACAACTCCCTGGGCATCCCCCTGGCTGCCGGCGTGTTCTACCCCGCCCTCCACTGGCAGCTCAACCCCATGTTCGCCGCCGCCGCCATGAGCCTGAGCTCCGTCTGCGTGGTTACCAACGCTCTGCGTCTGCGCTTCTTCAAGAGCAGGTTCAAATCGGGGGACGCCGCCTCCGGAACTGAGGCGGAACCCGCGGAGGCTCCCGCAGTGATCCCCGCCGCCCCGGCGGAGGTCCCTCCCGTCAGAGAGGTTCCG
>CAYYHY010000349.1:0-2580 GCA_964471855.1 uncultured Oscillospiraceae bacterium
GACTGTGCCAATCTTGATGCCGCTTTCGGCTGCAGCAGCAGCCGGAAATGCGGAGACCGGCAGCAGGGTCAGAACCATTGCCAGCGTCATGAACGCTGACAGCAGACGTCGTCTCATATACTCACTCCTTTTACACAGCTCCTGGCAGCACAGGACCGCTGCCTGGATGAGCAGGCAGCGGCAGGAGGCAGAAAAAAGCGCTCTCCGGAAAGGATTTCTGCACTTTCGGAGAACGCACCTGCGCAGCCGGCTGTTCGTGATATTTGGTTAAGAATATCACAGGTGTGGGGATTTGTCAATCGATACGGCGGTGAAGATCACGTTTTTGCAGGGCCGGGTGCTGTACTGCCGGCAAAGTGAGGCTCAACTTTTCAGACTGTGCAGGCATTGATCCGGTGGAATGCTGAAGGATAGGGAGCGGAACTTCGTCCTATCCGGTATCAGGGAAGCCGCTGGACCGGTTCCGGCCAGACGGCTCATGCGGTCAGGTTCTGCATCTGTACCAGTACAGCCAGCGCCAGCAGACGGGGTGCAGGATGGAGAAGGACAGAAGAAAGCGCCATGGAAGGGGATGACTTCCATGGCGCTGCAGCTTTTCTGTTCGGATGCCGGGGTGCTGAATGGCACCTGCGGCTGTGGCTTTGAAACCGTGGTCAGATGAGAGGCTCGTCCAGATAGATGAACACAGCCGGGTAATATCTGCCGTAGTTGGGGCTGTAGTAGGTGGAGCCGAACTCCTTGGCCTTGATGCCGCCCCAGTAGTTGCCGCTGCCGGCCTCGCTCATGTAGTAGATCTGATTGACGTAGTCCACAGCTTCTACATAGGAGACATGTCCGTATACCTGCCTGGGGCTGGTGATGCGGAAGACGGCCAGGGAGTGGGGCTTGGGAGTTGTGCCATAAGCGAAGAGACCGGCTTTGATGTTGTTTGTGTAGTAGTCGCCGCCGTTGCCTCTGCAGGCTGTTTCGAACTGGTCAACCGTGATGGTGTTGCCGGGCTTGTTCATCAGGTACTCCAGGGCGCGGCCCCGGACCCACCAGGTGCACTGCTTGTACTCAAGCTCATTGATGGGAGGTGTGTACCAGCGGCTGCTCTTGTATCCGCCCTGAAGGACGAAGCGTGTAAGCTCAGTGTTCAGGTCATCGATCAGGTCCAGGTTGACTGTACCGTCTGCATTGTTCAGATTGTTCAGAGGACCGATCTCAATCAGGGAAGTTTCCGGTTCCGGCTCCGGGTCGGAGGTGATGAATCCGGAGGACGCTGCAGAGCTTACATACCCGTCTTTCCCCGGGGTGCCGGGCTGTGTGCTGTCCGAGTACTCCGGCGGATTCCCTGTGCCAGGTTCCTCTGACGGGGCATCCGTGTCAGGTTCCTCCGGAAGGAGGCCGCTGTCCGGATCTTCCGGGAGGATGTCCTCTCCGGGTTCCTGCTGCAGACCGTCATCGCCGGGATTCTCCGGCTGGTCACCGGCCCCGGGGACCTCAGGATCCAGACCGATGCCGGGGTCCAGGGGTTCCACGCTGCCGACAAGATCATAGAGTCTGCAGAGAATGGCGGCGCCCTGGGATCTTGTGACTGTGCCCTCGCCGGCGAAGTTTCCGCCGTCTACGCCGCTGAGGAGCTGGTTCTGATAGCAGGCGGCTACGGCAACACAGTACTGGGGAGGAATGACACCCCAGTCTGCAATGGACGCTGCAGCGGATACCAGATCCGCGTTGTCCATGCTGTCAGTCAGGATGGAGGCGGTATTGTAGAGGATCTGCGCCATCTCATAGCGGGTGGCGAGGCTGTCCGCACCTGCTGCGGTCCAGTCCACCTCGGCCGCCGGGTCCGCTTTCGTCAGATCTGCTGCCGCTTCCAGCACGGTGCCCTTGATGAGACCGGCCTGGTCTGCAACCCTTACATTCTTGATGTACCAGATGTCGCTCACCGTGGGGTCGGCATCCAGCTGTGCCTGGAAGAAGGTCCTGGTCAGCATGGCCAGCAGCTGGGCATAGCTGAGGGTGCCGTCGGGAGCGAACATGGTGCCGTCATCCACGCCATTGATCCAGCCCATGGATGCGGCTCTCTCAATGTAGGAATAGTACCACTCGTAGTCAGGTACGTCGGCAAAGGTGCCGGCAGCAGAAGCCTTCTGCACTGAAACTCCAGCCGTTACCGAGAGAGTCAGAGCGAAGGCGAGAACAGTCGAAAGAACCCGGTTTCTCTTGGTCATGAGAAGCGCCTCCGATGAAAAGCCTTATTCTCGCAAAGTATACACGCAGTATACAGAAAATGCAACCGCAGGGAACAGTACAAAATGACGAATTTAACGTAACCGAGAAGCTGAAACAGGCCAAAATATGGAAACAATATCTGCGTATTATAAAAATAAGAGCTGGCCGGTTGACGTAAATGCTGAGCATTTTCCACATCCGGGAACGGGCCGGGAGACTGGAAACCCTTGCGGCACTAGGGATTATACAGTTTTTGAAAGAAACATCCGGAAAGAAGGCAGGGGCTTTCGTCAAAATGACGAAAGCCCTGTAATCTTTTTGTAATTTTTTGTTACAGTTGGGCGGTTTTGTGATGATTTGGTT
>CAYYHY010000350.1:0-2558 GCA_964471855.1 uncultured Oscillospiraceae bacterium
AGCCTGTACCTCGCCAGGACGGTCTCCGCCGAGTCCGGACCCTGCCTGTCCTCAATGGCGTCTGCACAGCCGGCCTGCCACTTCGCGG
This sequence comes from uncultured Oscillospiraceae bacterium, assembly GCA_964471855.1. Lineage (GTDB taxonomy): Bacteria > Bacillota > Clostridia > Oscillospirales > Oscillospiraceae > Lawsonibacter. Next base: position 89 of record CAYYHY010000350.1, read on the forward strand.
CAGCCGCAGGATCCACAGGCGCGCCGTTTCCGGTGCGGTACATGGCAGCCAGAGTCCCCATGGCCTCCGGCAGGCCTGCCTCCGCTGCCCGGGTTATGAGCTTCAGGGCACGGGCCCGGTCCGTCTCCGCACATATGCCGTAGAGATGCGCCAGCCCGGAGAGGTATGTGCTGTCCGCCTGCAGTGTGCCGGCTTCGGCAGCGTCCTGGAGTCTTCTGACCAGCGCACCGCTGATCAGAACCTGTTCCAGGTACAGGGTCAGGGCCTCCTGGAAGGTCAGTTCCTCCGGAGGGGCCGGGAGACAGCTCAGGCACTGGAGCCGTCCGAATTTCTCCTGCAGGGGGACGCTGTCCTCCAGACCGGGCTCCGTCAGGACGGGGAGAACCGGGATCCGGTTCTTCAGTGCAAACGGGAGGTCCACGTCCGCAGCCCTGTTCGGCTCAGTGAAAAAGCGGGTGGAGACGGGAAAGACGAACAGGATCATCCGGGACAGTTCCGCCTCCGGAACCGGGGAGGACATGTCCTCCGCACAGCAGACGGCGCAGTTCCGCGCATTGAGGAGCGCACTGCATATGCTGTCCAGGCTGCCCGCATCTGCCGGATGGCAGCTGACACAGACGGCCGGCAGTCCTTCCGGACCTGTGTCTGTTCTGGTTCTTGCTTTCAGATGTTCCATATCAAAGGGTTCCTTTCTGTCATCACTGGATAATACAGCCAGTTACCTGCGTTTCTTTTTTCTGCCGCCTGCCCTTATCTGCTGCCGCTTCCGCAGCTGCTCTCTCAGTCCGTCAAGTTCCTCCAGGGCACGGATGGTGTCCGGATGGTCTATGCCCAGGACCTCGCTCCGGGCGGCCGCTGTCTGCTCCAGCAGGGCTGTCGCCTCGGAATGCAGACCCGCCCTGAAGGAAAGAATGCCCAGGCTGTACATGCTGTCCAGGGTGTCCGGGTGCTTCTCACCCAGGGTCCTGCGCCGGACAGCCAGGACGCTGCGCATAATCTTCAGGGCCCTCTCCCTTTCTCCGCACATGAAACACGCCATCGCCAGATTGTGCATGACCGTCAGCGTTTCCGGATGGCTGGCGCCAAGTGTCTTCCGCTTCGCAGCTGCGACTTTCTCCAGCAGCTGGCGCGCCTGACGGTGGTCCCCGGCATCGGTGCAGCATGCTGCGATGCCAGCCATCGTGCTGAGTGTGTCAGGATGGTGCATGCCAAGAGTTTCCTGGCGGACCTCCAGCACCTCTGTCAGCAGTTTTCTGGCCGCAGCCGAATCGCCTCTCGCGCGGCAGATCAACGACAGACCGCACCTGGTCGTGAGTGTGTGCGGGTCCCTGTCCCCCAGGGTTCTGCGCTGGACGGTCAGGACATTCTCCAGCATTTCTTCGGCCGTTTCGAGTTCGCCTGAGTACAGATATGAGGCCGCCAGGGCGCTCAGTGTGTCCAGGGTGGACGGATCTTCCTTCCCGAGTACTTCGCTGCAGCCGGCAGCAGCCCGGGTCAGCAGGTCCTTCGCCTTTGTCTGATCTCCCAGGTAGAGGCATGCGCCCCCGAGATTTGACATGGAGGTCAGTGTATCCGGGATCTTTTCGCCCAGGAGGGCTGTCTGCTCTTTCAGCGCTCTCTCCAGCAGATCCCGGGCATTTTCAAGCTCCCCGGTGCTGATGCTGTACGAGCCGACGGTGCTGAGGGCATACAGGACTGCACGCCTGTTTTCTCCGCAGAATTCCCGGATGCAGGCATATGCCTGCTTCGCCATGACCAGGGCATCCCTGTATTTTCCGCTGTCTTTCAGCCGGGCGGCCAGGATCAGCATGTCTGACAGAGTGCATCCGTCCATGTCCGGACGGCCGCCAAGCAGAACCGTCTCCGCCTCATCGATGCTGCCGGCGTCCCGGCAGTATCCAAACAGTCTGTACCGGGCCGTCACGGCTTCCGGTGATTCCGGACCCTGCCTGTCCTCAATGGCGTCTGCACAGCCGGTCTGCCACTTCACGGCAGCCGCAGGATCCACAGGCGCACCGTTTCCGGCGCGGTACATGGCAGCCAGAGTCCCCATGGCCTCCGGCTGCCCTGCCTCCGCTGCCCGGGTTATGAGCTCCAGGGCGCGGGACCGGTCCGTCTCCGCGCATATGCCGTACAGATGTGCCAGCCCGGACAGGTACGGGTCTGCGGCATCATCCAGCGTGCCGGATTCAGCGGCGTCCCGGATTCTCTTCGCCATTTGGGCGCTGATCAGAACCTGTTCCAGATACAGGTCCAGGGCCTCCTGGAAGGTCAGTTCCTCCGGAGGACCCGGGAGACAGCTCAGGCACTGGAGCCGTCCGAATTTCTCCTGCAGGAGGATGCTGTCCTCCAGGCCGGATTCCGTCAGGACGGGGAGCACCGGGATCCGGTTCTTCAGTGCAAACGGGAGGTCCACGTCCGCAGCCCTGTTCGGCTCAGTGAGAAAGCGGGTGGAGACGGAAAAGACGAA
>CAYYHY010000351.1:0-2553 GCA_964471855.1 uncultured Oscillospiraceae bacterium
TTTCTGACAGAGAGGGGGGAGCCTGACAGCATGAGTTTCGTTGATACTGCACTGAAGAGGAAGGCGGATGAGATTGCCGGGCTCCCCACGCAGGCAGGGATTTCCAGGAAGGTTTATGATCTTCTGGTGGAGAATGGCCGGCTCAGGAACCTGATGGCGGACATAAAGGCTGAGTGCAGCAGGGCTGTCGACAGGAAGACGGAAGGCCTGACAAAGGCAGTCTCGGAAAACAGCATCCTGCAGAAGAAGCTGGAGGAGGCCGAAGAGACTGCCGGCAAACTGAAAGCAGAACTGGCAGCAGTCAGGCTGGAACAGGAGAACACCGACGGCAGGGCAGACATTCTTCAGCAGAGGGTTGATGAGCTGGAGCGGGAGAACCAGGAACTGAAAAAGCAGCTTGACGGCGCAAGGGAGCTGATGACACAGGCAGAGAAGGACACGGAGTGGCTGGAAAGGCTGCAGCGGACACTTTTCGGCAGCAGGCGCGAGACATTCACAGGCAGCAGGGGCAGGAATGTACTTCCTGCCGGAACGGATACCGAACTGACGGACCCGGAGGTCAGCGGCAGTGAGGACAGGAAAACCGGTTCGGATGCCGGAAACGGCGGAGATGCCGGGGCCTCTCAGCCTGCCGGAGAACCCCAGGAAGGTCCGGACGGCCGCGGTACTGTTCAGCGCAGCCCGGAAGGCGTCCCGGATCCCATGAAGGAGAAGACGGGGCATGCGCCGAGGCCGAAGGGCATGCTGCCAAACCAGATTCTCAGCATGGAGTCCAGGCTTGACGAAAAGGCAGTCGCAGCTGCATCCGCCTTTGTTGCGGAGGTCAGGAGCAGGTATCCCAACTGCAGGAACATTGATGTCCTGGAAGTGGTTCCTGTCACAACGTTCGGCTACCAGAGACCAAAGCCGTATACACTGACATCCTTCAGCATAAAGCTCAGGGTCTACCCGGAGCATGGACCTTCCTTCATCGTTGAAAGCCCGGGGCGGCCTCTCAAGGGTTTCACCTACAGCAGTGAGTTCATTGCAACGGCGGCCTACATGAAGTACGTCCTCGGAGTCCCTGTCTCACGCCAGTCTTCGATGTTTTCGCAGATGGGCATTGACATCCCCCGCGGCGGCATCAATTCAACCATGATGCTGACAGCGCAGAGGCTTCGTCCTGTGGCTGAACACATGGACACCCTTCTGCTGCAGAGGGATTTCAACCATGTGGACGAGACTTACTGGCCGGTCAAGGTCGGGATTACGGTCATGAATGCGGACGGCGAAGAAGAAAAGGTGACAGTCCAGCGTCAGAAGTACCTGTGGGCCAGTACATCCGGCAGGCATGACACCCGGCCGCCGATTGCAGTTTTCCGCTATGCGCCTACCCGGGGCCGTGCATTTATTGACGCGGTCTACGGGGACTACAAGGGCTACGTGGAATGCGATGCCTACTGCGTCTATGAGAGCCTCGCTGAGATGAGCGGAGGGACCATAGTGGTGTGCTTCTGCTGGGCGCACCTGAGACGCAGGTTCTACAATGCGTACTGCTACCTGAAAAAGAGGTTTCCGGCAGGGAATGACAGCGGCATTGAGAAGACGCAGGAGTGGACCTGCCTCTGCATGCTGCACGACATCTTCCGCTGTGAGCATGAACTGGACACGCGCAGCGGCGCAGAACGTGAGAAGTACCGCCAGGGCGAGCTTCTCGAGATGATCAACAGGTTCTACAACAAGCTGAAGAGCCTCGATACCAGCAAGCTGACAGCCACCATGCAGGATGCAGTGTCCTACGCTCTCAACCATGAGAAGGAGTTCCGGAACTTCCTCTACAATCCTGAAGCGGTCATGACCAACGCCAGGATGGAGAACCTGTTCAGGGCTGTTGCCCAGCTCCGCCACGCCTGCATTGGAAGCGGCAGCGAAGAGGGAGCCCGCGCAGCAGCCATATGGCTGACACTGGGCATGACGGCCATGCTCAATGACGCAGATGTCTGCGAATACTTTGAGTACATCATTCTCGGCATGTTCGGCCATGTCACTGTCACCGAGCAGGACGTCGTGTTTGACGGGTCATTCAGCCTGGATGACATGATGCCCTGGAGCGATGCATTCAAGACCTACCAGGCAGAGAGAGCTGCAGCTGAGAGCAGAGAACGCGGCAGCAGCGCCTACCGCAGTACTGTCAACAGAGGCGGAAGGCAGCTTCTCGAAGGGATCAAGAATGCGGTCAGCGGTCTTCCGAATTACAACCCCGAAAGGCTCGAGCGGCGGTTTACCACAAGACTGAATGCTCACGTGGACAACACAGAAAAGGCTGCCGGGAACTTCAGCCGGGTCCGTGCCACACGGAAGGAGAGGCCCGCGAAGCAGATGTATTTCAAGGACATCAGGACACCTGATGAAGTATTTGGCAGCAGTCAGGGCGAAGGATCCTCCGATGCTGACACTGACGATGAGTCCAGCAGGGCCATCCAGGAGACCCCAGCCCCTGGCAGCGACGCGGCCACTGTGCCCGCTGAGGGCAGCACTGACCAGCACTCCGAGAACCCCGGCACCGGAGAAACC
>CAYYHY010000352.1:0-2544 GCA_964471855.1 uncultured Oscillospiraceae bacterium
TCGATGAAGGTCTGGAGCGGACCAATCAGGGAGGAAAAGGGTACGCCAATTTCCTGTTCGTATAGGTTGTATGTCTGGTACGGATATCCATATCTGTCCAGATATTGGTGGAAATAGTCGCTGAAATTTCCGTCTGACGGCATGCCTGTCATAAGTTCTCCATTCAAGCTTATATCCCAAAAACCGTCAAAATCAACTACAATAAACTCACGTGTAAGATCAGCCTCCACAACTCTCCCGTTGCTCACCCTGTAGACAGTCGCATAGTCAGCCATATAATCATGCGCCTGTTCGAACCAAGAATATCCACCCTGCAGATTCGGACCAACTCCCATAGATATCCTGTAACTGAGCATCAGATTCTCTGCCCTGCTCAGTCTTCCGCCCTGCCAGGTGTAGATTTCCTCTCTGCCTTCCGGTCCAAAGTTCTCAAGGTTCTTGATGTAGGTAACACCCAGGACGGGCACGCCAGTTCCCTCTGCGTCGACCAGGTATGCATATTTTTCCTCTGTACCTGCCATGTCCTGATAATCGCTCATGTACCAGTTCTGCAGCGTCGATATAATCTGGCGGGCCTGATCCACAGTCAGCGTCAGGCGGCTGCGGTCGCCTGCATATCCCTTTGCCGGCAGGCTGCTCCTCAGCTGTTCCAGAGCCGCCGCCTTCGCTCCCCCGGCGCCGGCAGCAGATACCGGACCGGCGGCACCAAGCAGCACAGCAAGTGTGAGCAGAACCGCCGCTGCTCTGACAGCAACCTTCTTCATCTTCCTCGCTCCCTCTCCTCAGGAGACTGCCGTTTTCCTCATCCTCAGACGTCTCCTGTACCATCCAGATAGTACCACATGCTCCTCTGATTTTCCATACCCGGCACGGTCAGCCCAGGCATTCCAGCCATCCCGGTCTGCATGCTCCCCGCCCGGGGCAGAGGGATCTTGATCAGAGAGGCATTTATACAGACCCGTCGACCTGTCTGGATCCCCGGGATCGGATGCACTTCTCCTCGTCCCCCGGGGATCCCTGCATCAGGGTCACTTTTTGCTGTCGCTGTCGCTCTGATCCGGCATGTCCGGCTTCCCGTTCTTCCTTCTGATGATCAGAAAGACAGCTGCGCCGGCGACCACAGCCCCTGCGGCAAATGCAATGACTGCCGTTGTCCACGCCGGCATTCCTCCGGATGTCTCCTCCCCGCTGGCGGAAGATGCCGGATTTTCCGGAATCTCAGGAATGTCCTTCGGTTCGCCTGCAGGGACGGTCACACTGCCGTCCGGCAGCTTCACCTGGACAGGCGAAACCGTCTTCAGGAGGTTGAACGTACGGACAAGCATCACAGCCGCCCGCTCCCGGGTGACCGGGTCCTTGGGACCGATGGCACCGCCTGCAGAGATGATGCCGGCCTGTACAGCGAGAGCCGTCTGCTGCCTGGCCCAGCCGGCCACAGCATCCCCGTCGGGGAAGTCCGCCAGGATCTCATCCGGGGCCTCCGGCAGTGTGAAGCCCGCATATTCCGTCAGGACCCTGGAGATCAGGGAAAACAGCTGCTCTGCGGTGATGCTCTGGTCTCCGCCAAATTCCGTCTCACTGATGCCGGTGATCAGATCTCTGGCTGCAGCGGATGCCACTGCAGCACTGCAGGGGCTGTCCGCCGGCACATCGTCAAAGGTCTGCTCCTGCTCCCTGTCCAGAGCAAACAGCATGCCGGTCAGGGCCAGGGCAGCCTCGTATCTTGTCAGCGGCTCGCCGGGACGGAACATGTCCACATCCATGGTCAGCCAGCCCCGGGAAAGGAGAAATTCCACCGCATCCCGGCTCCAGCTGTGGAGGCTGTCTGCATCTGCCACTGCAGGGGTATTCTCTGTGACTGTGTACCTGCCGGCCCTGCAGGCATCGAAGAAGATGACGCTGTCATTTCCGTCATACTGACCGCCCCAGCTGTCCTCTGATCCGCCGCATGCGGCTGTGACATTAGAAGACGCACTGTCTGCCGGAAGGCCGACGGTCACTGCCACCGGCAGCCGGTCAATGCTCTCATCACCGCTGAAGAACATCAGGGACCATGTGCCGCTCTCCTCCGGTGTCAGACAGACAGCCAGTTCCCCGTACTGCGACACCAGCTTCTCGATGCTTCCGGCCGGAAACTCAAGGAAGTGCGAGGCATCCCCCAGGAGAATGCGCAGGGGCACATCCTGCACGGTCCCGGCTAGCGAGCTGTCCAGGAAGACCCACAGGGGAGCAGACGGATCTGCGTCTGTCCAGAACACCCTCGCTGTGCTGCTGAAGGTCTGTCCAATATCCAGCCCGTTCCGGGCAAACACGTCCTGGACTGTGCTGCAGTTCTCCTTCGCTGCATCGACCAGGGAACTGAACGTATCCGGTATGATAACCAGCTGGTTTTCCCCGCTGGGTACGACCGCACCCGGCCCTGCGGCCAGCCATCCCCTGGCAAAGGCGGCAAGCTGCACTTTGGATGCGGTGCTGGGCGCCAGACCGTCCACGTTGTCCAGCCGCTCCTGGATATATGCCGCCACATCCTCTGCTGTCTCCAGC
>CAYYHY010000353.1:0-2543 GCA_964471855.1 uncultured Oscillospiraceae bacterium
CTGCTGGCCCATGTGGATGCAGGCAAGACGACTCTCTCCGAGGCGCTTCTGTACACCAGCGGCGCTCTGCGGAAGCTGGGACGGGTGGACCACCGGGACGCCTTCCTGGACACCCAGGCACTGGAGAGGGAGCGGGGGATCACCATCTTCTCCAAGCAGGCGATGCTCACCTGCGGTGATACGGAGATCACCCTGCTGGACACCCCGGGTCATGCGGACTTCTCTGCAGAGATGGAGCGCACCCTGCGGGTGCTTGACCTGGCTGTACTGGTTATCAGCGGACCGGACGGGGTGCAGGGACACACAAGGACCCTGTGGCGGCTTCTGAAGCAGTACCAGGTGCCTGTGTTTCTCTTTATTAACAAGATGGATCTGGCCGGTGCCGACCGGGAGGCCATCCTCTCCCAGCTCCAGGAGAAGCTGGACGGCAGCTGTGTGGATTTCTCCTCCACGCCGGAGGTGCGGGACGAGGGCACAGCCATGGCATCTGAGGAGGCTCTGGACCAGTACCTGGAGACCGGTACGGTGGATGAGGAACTGACTGCAACCCTCATAGCAGAGCGGAAGCTGTTTCCCTGCTGGTTCGGGTCAGCCCTGAGGCTGGAGGGAGTGGCGGAGTTTCTCAGCGGCCTTGCGAAGTACGGACGCAGTGCCCCTGCAGGGGAGGCATTCGGGGCCCGGGTGTTCAAGATCAGCAGGGACAGCCAGAACGTCCGCCTCACCTGGCTCAAGGTGACAGGAGGGGAACTGAAGGGGAAGATGCTGCTCTCCGGAGGTGAGGGAGAGGAGCACTGGGAGGAGAAGGCGGACCAGATCCGGCTCTATTCCGGAGAGAAATTCAGACCTCTGGACAGGGCGGAAGCCGGCATGGTGGTGGCTGTTACCGGTCTATCCCATACGTTTCCCGGACAGGGACTGGGGACAGAGGAGGACTGGGACGGTCCGGTACTGGAACCTGTGCTCAGCTACCGGCTCATTCTTCCCCAGGGAGTGGATCCCCACGCCGCTCTGCCGAAGCTGAAGCAGCTGGAGGAGGAAGATCCCACCCTCCGCTTTGCCTGGGATGCCCGCTGGGGTGAACTCCATGTTCAGCTCATGGGACCTGTGCAGCTGGAGGTGCTGCAGAGACTTGTCCAGGACCGCTTCGGTCTGGACATCACCTTCGGCAGCGGGAGCATCGTATACCGGGAGACCATAGCAGACACAGTGGAAGGGGTAGGACACTTTGAACCCCTGCGCCACTATGCCGAGGTGCATCTGCTCATGGAGCCGGGGGAGCGGAACAGCGGTCTCCAGATATCCAGTGCATGTCCGTCTGACAGTCTGGATCTGAACTGGCAGCGGCTGATCCTCACCCATCTGCTGGAGCGCAGCCACCCCGGAGTGCTCACCGGCTCCCCGGTGACAGACATGAAGATCACCCTCATCGCCGGACGGGCCCATTTGAAACATACAGAGGGCGGCGACTTCCGGCAGGCTACCTACCGGGCTGTGCGCCAGGGGCTGATGCAGGCGCAGAACATCCTGCTGGAGCCCTTCTATGACTTCCGTCTGGAAATCCCTCCTGACTGTACCGGCCGGGCCATGACAGACATCCAGACCATGGGCGGTACGGCAGACAATCCGGAGACCGAAGGGGAGTTTACAGTCCTCACAGGGAGAGCGCCTGTGGCCGGCATGCGGGACTACTGGAGAGATGTGGCAGCCTATACCAGGGGAACAGGCAGACTCTCCTGTACGCCCGGGGGCTATGAGGCCTGCAGGAACCAGGATGAGATTGTAGCGGAGCTGGGCTATGATCCGGAGCGGGATGCAGACAACCCCACCGGTTCAGTCTTCTGCGCCCACGGCGGGGGCTTCTATGTGCCCTGGAATGAGGTCAGGAACTACATGCACATTGATACCGGTCTCCGTCTTGGACTGGAAGAGAAGGAAGAGGAAGACCCTCCTGCACCCCAGGTCCGGCCGGTCGTCTCCTTTGAGGATGACAAGGAACTGCAGGCTGTCTTCGAGAGAACCTATGGAAAGGTGGAGCGGGAGGCGTTCCGCCCCCAGAAGAAGCCGGCGAGAGCAGAACTCAAGGACAGCTATACAATCCGGGAGCAGATGTCCGGTCCGGAGTACCTCCTGGTGGACGGCTACAACATCATCTTTGCCTGGGATGAGCTGAAGAACCTGGCTCAGAAGGATGTGGCTGCAGCCAGGGAGACGCTGGAGGACATCCTGGCCAACTACCAGGGGTACAGGAAATGTACCGTCATCCTGGTGTTCGATGCCTACAAGGTGAAGGGAAACCCCGGCTCCGTGGAGAAGAGAAAAGGCATCTATGTTGTGTATACGAAAGAAGCAGAGACCGCAGACGCCTACATCGAGAAGGCAACCTACGATCTGAGCAGGAAGTACCGGGTCCGGGTGGCCACCTCCGACGGTCTGGAGCAGGTCATCATCCTTGGACACGGAGCACTCCGCATCTCTGCAGCCTCCTTCAAGGCAGAGGTGGAAGAGGCGGAAGGAGAGATCTCCCGCATCATCCAGCGTCTGAA
>CAYYHY010000354.1:0-2532 GCA_964471855.1 uncultured Oscillospiraceae bacterium
GCCGTGCCGGCGGCGCGGACCAGCTGGGCGCCCTTGCCGGGGTACAGCTCCACGTTGTGGATGGTCTCGCCCACGGGGATGTTGGAGATGGGCAGGCAGTTGCCTGGAAGGATGTCGGCGTCGGGACCGGTGGTGACGGTGGCGCCCTTCTTCAGGCCGTTGGGGGCGATGATGTAGCGCTTCTCGCCGTCCTCGTACTGGATCAGCGCGATGTTGGCGGAGCGGTTGGGGTCGTACTGCAGGCTGAGCACGGTGGCGTGCCCCTCCTTGTCCCGCTTGAAGTCGATGATGCGGTACTTCTGGCGGTTGCCGCCGCCGCGGTGGCGGACGGTGATGCGGCCGTAGCTGTTGCGGCCGGAGTGCTTCTTCTTGGGCTCCAGCAGGGAGCGCTCGGGCTCGGCCTTCTTGTCAATCCCCTCGAAGGCGCTGACGGTCATGTGCCGGCGGGAGGGGGTTGTGGGCTTGTAAGTCTTGATAGCCATTCCTCTGTCCCCTCCTTACGCGATGCCCTCGAAGAGCTCGATGCTCTTGGAGTCGTCAGTCAGCGTGACGATGGCCTTCTTCCAGCGGGCGGTGTAGCCGGCCGGGCTGCTGCCCACGCGCTTCTTCTTGCCCTTCACGTTCATGGTGTTCACCTTGGCCACCTTGACGCCGAAGGCCTTCTCCACCGCTTTCGCGATCTGGGGCTTGGTGGCGGTGCGGGCAACCTCGAAGGTGTACCGCTTCTTCTCAGACTGGGCCATGGACTTCTCAGAGACGATGGGCCGCCTGATGATGTCATATACACTCTCTGCCATCAGGAATACACCTCCTGGATGATATCCAGCGCGGCCCTGTCGATGACCAGCTGCTTCGCGTTCACGATGTCATAGACATTGAGGTTGTTCGCAGCAGCCGTCAGGGCGCCGGGGATGTTGCGGGCGGACTTGACGATGACCTGGTCCACGCCTGCGGTGATGATCAGGGGCTTGTCAGCCTCCAGACCGCTGAGGAGCTTCACCATGGACCTGGTCTTGATCTCCTCCAGCTTCAGACCGTCGACCACCTGGACGGCGTTCTCCGCCGCCTTGGAGGACAGGGCTGACTTGAGGGCCAGCCGCCTGGTCTTCTTGTTCATGGAGACCCGGTAGCTGCGGGGCTTGGGGGCGAAGGCGATGCCGCCGTGGGTCCACTGGGGAGCGCGGGTGGAACCCTGACGGGCGTGGCCGGTGCCCTTCTGACGCCAGGGCTTCTTGCCGCCGCCGGACACCTCGCCCCGGGTCAGGGCGCTCTGCGTGCCCTGCCGGCAGGCAGCCAGGTGGGTCTTGACTGCAGTGTGGACTGCAGTCATGCTGGGCTCAATGCCGAAAACAGTCTCAGGGAGTTCGATCTCGCCGATCTGCTGGGCACCCATGTCAAACAGGTTAGCTTTAGGCATGTTCTGCACTCTCCCTTCCTATTAACGGCCGCGGGCGGAAGCCTTCTGCGGATTGATGCGGGCGGAGGCCTTCTGCGGGTTGACAGCGGCGGCTGCAGCTGCGGCGGCGCCGGAGGTCTTCTTCGCAGCGTGGGTCTTCACGGTGTTCTTCAGGTATACGATGCCGCCCCGGGGACCGGGAACTGCACCGCGGACAGCGATGAGACCCAGCTCCTCGTCAACCTTGACCACGTCCAGGTTCTGGACGGTGGACTGCTCGTTGCCCATCTGGCCGGCACCGATCTTGCCCTTGAAGATGCGGCTGGGGTCGGTGGTGGAGCCCATGGAGCCGGCGTGACGGTGCACAGGACCGCCGCCGTGGGTCACCTTCTGGATATGGGCCCCGTGGCGCTTGACGGCGCCCTGGTAGCCGTGGCCCTTGCTGGTGCCGGTAATATCGACGAAGTCGCCCTCCGCGAAGACGCTGCAGGTCAGCTCGTCGCCGACCTCGTACTGGGAGCAGTCGTCCAGGCGGAACTCCTTGAGGACCTTCTTGTACTCGGACAGTCCGGCCTTGCTCTGATGGCCCCGCTCGGGTTTGGTGAGCTTCTTCTCCTTGACGGTCTCATAGCCCAGCTGAACGGCCTCGTAGCCGTCCTTCTCGATGGTCTTCTTCTGCACCACGGTGCAGGGACCGGCCTGGATCAGGGTGACGGGGATCACCTTGCCGGCCTCATCGAAGATCTGGGTCATGCCGATCTTTTTGCCGATGATTGCTTTCTGCATGACTGGCTGTTTCCTCCTGTTTAAGGTTATTGGTCGGCGGAGCCTGCCGCCCCGGCGGGGACCGCTTCTCCGGCGACTTGACCCGCCCGCCTCATGAAACGCGGCGGGCTGCGGTGCTGACTGGTAATTACAGCTTGATGGACGTCTCCACGCCTGCGGGCAGCTCCAGGCTGCTCAGCGCCTCGATGGTCTTGGGGGTGGGGTTGATCACATCGATGAGGCGCTTGTGGGTACGGCGCTCGAACTGCTCACGGGAGTCCTTGTACTTGTGAACAGCACGGAGGATGGTGACGACCTCCTTCTTGGTGGGCAGAGGGATGGGACCGGAGACGGTGGCGCCGGTGCGCTTG
>CAYYHY010000355.1:0-2527 GCA_964471855.1 uncultured Oscillospiraceae bacterium
GAACCTGCTGCTGCCAGCCGGCAGGTCCGGAAACCATTTCTCGCTGTTGCAAGTTCGGCCGAGATTCCATCAGGAAACCTCCCCATACTGCCTCTGCTCCATCAGTACCCAGCATGGGAACCTGTCCCACTGCTCCCCTCCGCCATCAGGACCCGGAACCTGCACCGGAAAGCCGGCAGGTCTGGAAGACCCTTCTCGCTGCTGCAGGACCGGCCATTATTCACCAAACCAAAGCCGGCTGTCTGCAGCCGCAGCAGAAATGCCGGAAGCTGCTGCCCCGATGAGCTGCGGGCTGGACAGAGCCGACATTCTTGACGGCTGGTCTTCTGCCGTTTATTATAGAGGATGATTCAAACCGGCCTCCGGGAAGGGAGGGACTCATGACCGAATACTGTACTTACTGCCGTTCGCCATTGCCAAAGCAGCAGATATCGTTCTGTCCGTACTGCGGCAGACCAGTCTCCACAGAACACAGCGGCAGGAAGCTTCCGCGGCTGCCTGCCAGACATGCGGCGGGACCTGCTCCCCGGAGAACGGCTGGCCAGATCAGTCTTTCCATCAGGTCGGTGATTTCTTTCTCCGGGGGAGTGGAGATCAGAGGCAGACTGCAGTACGGTACTGTGCAGGAAAATCTGACCTACAGGATCCTGACAGCAGGCGGCATCTGGAAACGGGCTGTCCTTCAGTCCATAACCGCCGGGAACGGCAGGCTGGCGCAGGCGGTTCCGGGTACGTCTGCAGTCTTCCGCTTTACAGGTCTGCAGGTTGACGACACAGGCGGCATGCGCATTCTGACAGGAGCAGGTGCCCAGCTGACCTGTACCAGCAGGACAGGAGAAGACATCTTCTTCACCGCATCTGTAGACAAAGTGCAGTCTTTCGACAGCTGGGGCGTTGGCGTAAGTGCCCGTATTCACAGCGGCTCCCTGTACTCCAGAGATATCATAGCTGTACCTGACGGACATGCCGTATCGTCTGTCATGTGCCTCCGGTGCCGCTCTTCCGCGTCTTCTCCAGTTACATCCGGTCCTGCCGGACCCGGCTCTGTTGTCCGCTTTCTTCTTCAGGGCTTCACGGAAGCGGACCTTGACATGGGGCAGGTTGTCCTGGCTCCCAGTGCCAGGCTGCCGTCCCTCCCGGACGGGTTCCATATGGCTGTGGAAAAAGCGGGACCTCCCGGGGTCACTCTTACCGGCGCTGTAATCAGCGGCAGTGTTAAAGCAGGAGACATCATTCCTGCCGGTCATGCCGGCTCAGCGGAAATCGTAAACGTGTCTTCTCCTGAGCCTCCTGTTCTCTCTGAGGGACAGTACGGTACCCTGACTGTTGCCGGCGTGCGGTCCTGGTCAGTACACCCGGGCAGCATCTGGCCCCCTCTGGCAGACATTCCAGCTGAACCGGGACGGAGAGACCCCAGACCGCAGCAGGCATCCCGCCAGGCTGCAGGTCCAAAACCCACGATCCCCTTCCTGCAGAAAAAGCCGCCCGCAGAACCTCCCGCTCCTCCGGAACCGCCCGAACAGCATCAGAAGGTCAGAGAACGGAAATCTGACTCTGTATGTCTCCAGAATGTGCTCTTCCTCGCCGCCAGGTACCAGTCGGCCGGGAGCCCGGCAGACAGACAGGAAGCTGCAGACTTCCTGGAGAAGCAGTATCCGGATACCCTGGCTTTGGCTGCAAAGCTGAACTCCTCCGATTCCCGCTGGCTCTATGCAGCCGGCATCAGCGCCTGGTGTCTGGCAGACTTCTGTGCCAGTGACCGGTCTGACCCGGAGAATGCCGGACGGTACTCCGTTGACGGCTGTCCGTATCTCTCTGCATGGCTGTCCAGAAGGGACCCGCTGAGAGGGGTCAGCAGGGACAATGTCAAAAAACAGCTGAACCAGCTCCGGGAATACAGCGGCTTCCTGGCGCTGAAAGAGGGCCGCTTCGACGATGTTCTGCCTGCCCTGGCAGAAGCAGCTGTAACCCCTGTTTCCCTTGCAGTTCTCGGTACCGCCATGTGTTATCAGGCGGAGACCTCCTGCGATCCCGGCAAGGCCGGCAGTGCCCTTGCGGTCTTTTCCGCCATGGATGAGAGCATTCAGACCCCGGCCAGATGCAGCTTCGAAGAGGAAGTTTACAGCATCGCCTACAGCTGCTTTGCCCGCATGCTGGCCCGGGGAGAAGCCGGTTTTCCAGGCGCCGGCTCTGCTGCAGACCCCGAAGGGGCTGAGCAGACTCTCAGCCGCGCCATGACTCTGATTCATGATCCAAAGCACCTCAGCCGGCTGACCCGGGAGCGGAACGCATGCCGGCAGCAGATGCGCTGAGCGCCGCATCTGCCCGGACACTGCAGGACCTCTCCCCGCACCCCGGTGTGCTCCGGACCAGTGCCGGAATTCCAGACGCGGGGAGAAAAAACCTGTTGACACCCATGCCCCTCTTTGCTATAATCTATGAGCAGCTGAGAGACATGCGTCCGTAGTTCAATGGATAGAGCGTCAGATTCCGGTTCTGAATGTTGGGGGTTCGAGTCCCTTCGGGC
>CAYYHY010000356.1:0-2520 GCA_964471855.1 uncultured Oscillospiraceae bacterium
GTTGTAAACTTATAAATTTTCCGGTTGACAAGCAGGACATGCTCCTGTATACTTGTCAGACAGAGATCCGGACTGGAGCACCCGGGTCTGTACCCGAGGAAAGGGGACTGATGTCCGTGACAACCGGAAGCAGGAGCAGAAGCCGAATCCGCTCCCTGACATTTACCGCTCTGACAGCAGCTGCCATGTGCGTGCTTGTACCAGTCTCCATACCCATCGGTCCCGTTCCGATCTCGCTGGGGTTTCTTGTGCTCTTCATCACCGCCTACATACTGGATACGAAGCATGCTGTTCTGGCTCTTACCATCTACCTTCTTCTGGGGCTTGCCGGACTGCCTGTCTTCTCTGGCGGCCGCGCGGGCATTGCTCCCTTCATCGGTCCCACAGGCGGCTATATTCTTGGATACTACCCGCTCATCATACTGTCCAGCCTGTGTATCCGTTCCAGCCCCAGGCGTACAGTCCACTGCCTCGGCATGGCGGCAGGCACCCTGATCGGATATGCATTTGGGACTGCCTGGTACTGCATCCTGACCGGCACCGGTCTGATTCCGGCCCTCACTGTCTGTGTATACCCCTTCATCCCCTTCGACCTGCTGAAGATTGCAGCAGCGGCTGCAGTCGGTCCAGTCCTTGCAAAGCGCCTGGAACTGGCCGGGCTGCGTGAATCCTGATTTCCTCCTGTGCGGTGCATCCTCCTGTCCCTCGGATGTGCCGCACTTTTTTGGCTGCAGGGAGAGTTTCCAGACAGTTTATGCGTTTCCATTAATTTCCATGTTCCGCAGGCCGGGAAATTCCCTTCCCTGAATATGCATTTGCAATTGTAATGAAGATGAAACCGGTTTATAATGAGGGCACAGATCCCGCACTCCATATTCTGAACATCAGGAGGCCTGCACATGAGAAGAACCAAGATTATCTGCACGCTCGGTCCCGCATCCGACGACCCCGACATCATCCGCGCCCTGATCCGCGCCGGCATGAATGCTGCACGGTTCAATTTCTCCCACGGCACCCACGAAGAGCAGCTGGCGCGTCTCAACATGTTCACCGCCATCCGGGATTCCATGACCCGTCCCGTCGCTACAATTCTGGACACCAAGGGTCCCGAGATCCGCATCCGCAGCTTCAGCACCAAGACCATTGAGCTGAATACCGGTGACACGTTCACGCTCACCACAGACGACATCGTGGGCGACAGCACCAGGGTCTCCGTCACCTACAGCAACCTCCCCAGTGAAGTAGGCGTGGGTCAGCAGATCCTGATCGACGACGGCCTGATCGGCATCCAGGTCAAGGCCATCTCCGGACCGGACATCATCTGCACGGTTACCAACGGCGGAACCCTGTCCGCCAACAAGTCCATCAACATCCCCGGTGTTCATATCAAGCTTCCCGCTCTGACGGAGCAGGACATCTCCGACATCAAGTTCGGCGTGGAGCACGACTTTGACTACATAGCCGCCTCCTTTGTCCGCCAGGCTGATGACGTCCGCGCTATCCGCGAGGTGCTCAAGTCCTGCGGCGGCGAGAAGATCCGCATCATTGCCAAGATCGAGAACCAGGAGGGCGTTGACAACCTGGACGAGATCATCCGGGTCGCAGACGGCATCATGGTCGCCCGCGGCGACCTCGGCGTGGAGATCCCCGCCGCCCGGGTGCCCATTCTCCAGAAGTCCATGATCCGCAAGGGTCTGCAGCTGGGCAAGCCCGTCATCACTGCCACACAGATGCTGGATTCCATGATCCGCAACCCCCGTCCCACCCGTGCAGAGGTCTCGGACGTGGCCAACGCCGTATTCGACGGCACCAGCTGCGTCATGCTCTCCGGCGAGACGGCCAGCGGCAAGTATCCTCTGCTGGCACTGCGCGCCATGGACAGCATCGTCACCGAGGCAGAGGACGCCATCGATTTCTGGCAGAAGTTCCGTGACGACCATCTGGTCCCCGAGAACAACATCAACGACGCCATCACCCACAGCTGCTGCCTGACCGCCAAGGATCTGGATGCCCGGGCAATCGTGACCGCCACCAACTCCGGCCATACGGCCCGCATGATCTCCCGCTTCCGCCCCGCCTGCCCGGTAGTAGCCATGACCATGTTTGAAAAGGTGCGCCGCCAGATGGCCATCTGCTGGGGTGTCATCCCCGTGCTCACCGGCGAGGTCAACTCCACCGACCGGATCTTCTCCCTGTCTGCGGAGACCGCCCTCAAGGAGGGGGTCGCAGATGACGGCGACGTGATCGTGGTGACGGCCGGCGTGCCCCTTGGCAAGGCAGTTGCCACCAACCTCCTGAAGGCCCATGTCATCGACAAGGACGCCATGTAGTCCCTGTATCTGTATCTGTATCACGCAAGCCTGCAGCGCCATGGAGGGTCTCCCTCCGTGGCGCTCTTCTGCCGCAGCGCCGGAGAGGACGTTCCGCAGCCGGTGAAATTCAGAGGGAAGCGCAGGAATTTTTTTCCTGAACCTGCGATAAAACCGTGCCCCCGTGCATTTCTCCTGTGTAAGGCGAAAA
>CAYYHY010000357.1:0-2520 GCA_964471855.1 uncultured Oscillospiraceae bacterium
TCGTAGACCTCGGTGACCACAGTGACCAGGTCCTGGTCCACGGTGGCAAAGCCGGCGCTGCAGCGGCCGGCCAGCACGGTGTGACCGGCATCAAAGGCTGTGACAGGTCCCTGCTCTGCCAGAGAGAGGATCGCCTTTGTATGACCTCTGCGGATGCCGTAGCTTCCGCTGCCCCGGCCCTTCTCATCATCGCAGATGGTGAGGCGGACACTGTCGCAGGAGACGGTCTTCTGGGTACCCCGGGGGGTAACGATTTTCAGTGTAAGCGCACCCATGGAAGACCTCCGTCACAGCGGAGCCTTTGCCTTGGCGTACACATCGTCGATGCTGCCGCACATGAGGAAGGCAGATTCCGGCATGTCGTCACATTCGCCGCCCAGGATGGCTTCTACGGAGGACACGGTCTTTTCCATGGGGACGTATACGCCGCTGACCCCTGTGAAGCTCTCTGCCACATGGAAGGGCTGGCTGAAGAACCGCTGCAGTCTCCTGGCCCGCTTTACCAGGGTCTTGTCCTCGTCGGAGAGCTCTTCCATGCCCAGGATGGCGATGATATCCTGCAGGTCCACGTACTTCTGGAGGATGCGCTGGACTTCCTTGGCTGCCCGGTAGTGGCGCTTGCCCACCATGTCCTCCGTCAGCATGTGGGAGGAGGACTCCAGGGGATCCACGGCCGGATAGATGCCCAGTTCCACGATCTTTCTGGACAGCACCGTAGTGGCATCCAGGTGGGAGAAAGTGGTGGCGGGAGCGGGGTCTGTAAGGTCGTCTGCAGGCACGTATACAGCCTGTACGGAGGTGATGGAGCCGCGGCCGGTGGAGACGATGCGCTCCTGGAGCTTGCCCATCTCGCTGGCCAGGGTGGGCTGATAGCCCACGGCAGAAGGCATGCGGCCCAGCAGGGCGGACACCTCGGAGCCGGCCTGGGAGAAGCGGAAGATGTTGTCTATGAACAGCAGGGCGTTCTTGTGGGCGCACTCCCGGAAGTACTCCGCCATGGTGAGCCCCACCAGGGGGACCCGGAGCCGGGCCCCTGCAGTCTCGTTCATCTGGCCGAAGACCAGGGCGGTCTTATCCAGAACCCCGGACTGCTTCATCTCGTTATACAGGTCGTTGCCCTCTCTGGAGCGCTCGCCTACGCCGGCGAACACCGAGTATCCGTCGTGCTCAAAGGCGACGTTGCGGATGAGTTCCATGATGAGCACCGTCTTGCCCACTCCGGCGCCGCCGAAGAGACCGATCTTGCCGCCCTTCACATAGGGGGTCATGAGGTCGATGACCTTGATGCCGGTTTCCAGGATCTCGTCTGCAGCCACGATGTCGGAGAAGGGCGGTGCGGGGTGGTGGATGGGCCACTTCTCACGGGACTTGATGGGCTCCTTCTTGTCGATGGGTTCGCCGATCACGTTGACCATGCGGCCCAGGGTCTCTTCGCCTACGCTCACCATGATGGGAGCGCCGGTGTCCACTGCCTTCAGCCCCCGGGAGAGACCGTCGGTGGCGTGCATGGAGATGCAGCGCACCACGCCGTTGCCCAGGTGCTGGGAGGTCTCCAGCACAAAGGTCTTTCCGTTGTGCTCTATGGTGACTGCATGGAGAATCTCCGGAATATCCAGGGGATCAAAGAGGATGTCCACCACCGGTCCTGTAATCCGCTGAACCATCCCCACTGTGTTTTTTGACATATTGCTACCTCCGGCGGCTCCTGCCGCCCGGTCTACTGCTGTGTTTCTGTCTGGCCGCTGGAGCTGGTCTCGATCACGTCTGCCGTCACGGCCTTCTGGCGCGTGCGGCTGATCTCTCCTTCCAGCCGCTCGCAGTACTCTGTGGCGGAGCTGTATGCTGACCGCATGTTCATCAGGGTGGCTGCCTGCACCCCCAGGGCGGAGGACAGGACCAGGTCGTAGAACATGGCACCGAATACGGTGGGCACGTTCTTCTTAACCACGGTCTCCCGGTCCGGCACGCAGAAGATCTTCTCTCCCTGTGCCTTCCCGCCGGGGGAGGCGGGGAACAGCTCGTGGAGCACCGGCGTCTGGGTCAGCATGTTGTCGTAGCGGGAGCTGATCACGTATACGTCAGAAACAGCACCCTCGCTCCGCAGGTCTGCAATGTGCTGAAGGACCGCCTGGCTCTCCTCCCAGGTGGGCTCATCATTGAGAACATACTCCGACTCCAGGGGCATGTTCCGCTGCTGGAAGTAGCGGATGGCCTTCTTCCCGCATGCGATGAGAAGGTACCCCTCCCGCCTGTCCAGTTCTGCCTGGGCGAACTTCAGAAGCTCTGAGTTGAAGCTGCCGCAGAGCCCCTTGTTTCCTGCCATGACTACGAAGAGAGGAGGCGCAGACGGATTGGAGGCGGGGACAGCAGCCAGGAAGTCTGACCTGTATGCCTCAAAGGTCCTGCGGCATGCCTGACCGTATTCCGAGTATCCCGCAGCGGCGGTGCGCAGACGGGAGAACTTGACGGTGGAGACAGAGCGCATGGCCTTGGTGAGCTTCTGAGTGGAGCGGACGCTCC
>CAYYHY010000358.1:0-2517 GCA_964471855.1 uncultured Oscillospiraceae bacterium
GCGGCGACGGCACCGTGGGCGCCAACAAGAACTCCATCAAGATCATCGGCGACCACACCGACAAGTACGTCCAGGCCTACTTCCAGTATGACTCCAAGAAGACCGGCGGCGTGACCATCAGCCATCTGCGCTTCGGCGACAAGCCCATCCGCGCGCCTTACTACATCAACAAGGCCGACTTCGTCGCCTGCCACGTGCCCTCCTACATCGTCAAGGGCTTCCCCATGGTCCGGGACGTGAAGGACGGCGGCATCTTCCTGATCAACTGCCAGTGGACCCCCGAGGAGCTGGACCGCCACATGCCCGCAGAGGCCAAGCGGTACATCGCCAAACACAACATCCAGGTGTACACCATCGACGCCATCGACCTGGCCATCGAGATCGGCATGGGCAAGCGCACCAACACCATCCTTCAGTCTGCATTCTTCGCCCTGGCCGGCGTCATGCCCCAGGAAGAGGCCATCCAGTACATGAAGGACGCCGCCACCCACTCCTACCTGAAGAAGGGCCAGGACATCGTGGACATGAACCACAAGGCCATCGACAAGGGCGCCAGCGCCTTCCACCGCTTTGAGGTTCCCGCCAGCTGGGCCACCGCCGAGGACGCCCCCGCTGTCAGCACCCACACCGGCCCCCAGAAGCTGGTCAAGATGGTCTCCGGCATCCTGGATCCCGTGGACCGCATGGACGGCGACTCCCTGCCCGTCTCTGCATTCACCGACCACGCAGACGGCACCTTCGAGCTGGGCGCCTCCGCCTACGAGAAGCGCGGCGTAGCTGTCACTGTTCCCTCCTGGAACCAGACCAAGTGCATCCAGTGCAACCAGTGCGCCTATGTCTGCCCCCACGCCACCATCCGTCCCTTCGCCCTCACCGCTGAGGAGAAGGCCGGCGCCCCCGCCGCCGCCAAGATCGTTCCCGTCAAGGCCGGCAAGGGCAAGGGCGTCTATGAGTTTACCATCGCCGTCAGCCCCCTGGACTGCATGGGCTGCTCCGTCTGCGCCAACGTCTGCCCCGCCAAGGCTCTCACCATGGTGCCTCAGGAGCAGGAGGCCGCTCAGCAGGAGGTCTTCGACTACATGGTCTCCAGCGTCTCCGTCAAGGAGGAGGTTGCAGACCTCACCGTCAAGGGCAGCCAGTTCAAGAAGCCGCTGCTTGAGTTCTCCGGCTCCTGCGCAGGCTGTGCCGAGACCGCCTATGCCCGTCTCATCACCCAGCTGTTCGGCGACCGCATGTACATCTCCAACGCCACCGGCTGCTCCTCCATCTGGGGCGGTCCTGCCTCCACCGCGCCCTACACGGTCAACGCCGAGGGCAAGGGTCCCGCATGGGCCAACTCCCTGTTTGAGGACAACGCCGAGCACGGCCTGGGCCTGTATCTGGGCCAGAAGGCTGTCCGCAACCGCCTGAAGGCGAAGACCGAGGCCCTCATTGCAGTGCCCTGGGCCCGTCCCGAGCTGAAAGAGGCTGCTCAGAAGTGGCTGGACACCATGGAGGACGGGAAGGAGAACGGCGCTGCCACCAAGGCCTACATCGCCGCCCTCGAATCCTGCATCACCACCGTGGACGAGCTGGAGCAGATCGACCGCTTCAAGGAGCACGCTGCTGAGCTGAAGGCCGCCGGCCGCAGGTACTGCGACTGCGACGCCTGCAGGCTCTGCGAGGAGATCCTCTCCGAGAAGGACTACCTGGCCAAGAAGTCCGTGTGGATCTTCGGCGGCGACGGCTGGGCCTACGACATCGGCTTCGGCGGCGTGGACCACGTCCTTGCTTCCGGCGAAGATGTGAACATCTTCGTGTTCGACACCGAGGTCTACTCCAACACCGGCGGCCAGGCCTCCAAGGCTTCCAACATCGGCCAGGTGGCGCAGTTCGCCGCAGCCGGCAAGGAAGTCGCCAAGAAGTCCCTGGCTGAGATCGCCATGACCTACGGCTACGTCTATGTGGCCCAGGTGGCCATGGGCGCCAACCCGAACCAGACTCTGAAGGCCATCAGCGAGGCCGAGGCCTATCACGGCCCGTCCCTGGTCATCGGCTACGCACCCTGCGAGATGCACAGCATCCGCGGCGGCATGGCCAACTGCCAGGCCGAGATGAAGAAGGCTGTGGAGTGCGGCTACTGGAACCTGTTCCGCTTCAACCCCGACCTGAAGAAGCAGGGCAAGAACCCGTTCACCCTGGACTCCAAGGCTCCCGCCGGCGGCTATCAGGAGTTCCTGCTCAACGAGGCCCGCTACTCCTCCCTGACCCGCTCCTTCCCCGAGCGCGCCAAGGAACTGTTCGCCCTCAGCGAGGAGACCGCCAAGGCCCGCTACGACAAGCTGTGCCGTCTGGTTCAGCTGTACTCCCAGGGCTGATATACAGTCTGAGACAGACACAACATGATACCTGCAGGGGTGCGGTCAGACCGCGCCCCTGTTCTGTTTCCGGCAGGGTCTCCAGGCGGAAAACAGAAGCAGCACTGCACCCCTTCCGCGTGGAGAGGCGCAGTGCTGTTCTTATTGTTTCAGACAGGCG
>CAYYHY010000359.1:0-2513 GCA_964471855.1 uncultured Oscillospiraceae bacterium
TATATTCACGCGGGAGATCCCTCTCCCGCGGGGGATGCGGGGTCTCCCGCACCCTCTCCCTCTGCAGACCGGGCTGGGACCGCGCCTTCTCAGCCGGTCAGCGTTTCGTCTGTTATCTCACCCCTGCAGACTGTGTTCGTGGGACCGGTCAGAAACAGATTCTTCACCGTGCCCCCGGACACCTCTGCGTCGATGATCAGCGTCCCTCCCTTCATGTTTACCCGGACGCCCCTTCCGCTGCACTTTCCCTGCAGGGTCAGAGCCGCCACTGTACAGCCGGTGCCTGTGCCGCAGGCGTAGGTGAAATCCTCTACGCCCCGCTCAAAGGTGCGTTCAAGGATGGTCCCGTCATCCTGCACCTCGAAAAAATTGACGTTCGCGCCTCTGGGGAACCCCGCGTACCACCTGAGTTTCCGCCCCAGCTCCCTCAGCTGCTGCTCATCCCTCTCCCGCAGTCCCTCTGCGGGCACGACAGCGTGGGGAATGCCGGGGTTTCCCAGCTCCAGATAGGAGCAGGGAATATGCTCTCCGTCAATTTCAGCCGTTATGTTCAGTTTCACTACCGTGGGGTCGTTGAGCCGCACCCGGTACTGCCGGGCGTCGATCCTCTCCCCCCGGACGGGTCCCGCCGTGGTCTCCACCGTCTGGACCTCTCCGGCCAGGCCGGTCTCATACGCGTAGCGGCAGATGCAGCGGGCCCCGTTGCCGCACATCTCCCCCAGGCTCCCGTCCGAGTTGAAGAACACCATGCGGCAGTCCCCTCCCTGCCGGGGGGCCTCCACCACCATCAGGCCGTCCGCTCCCACGGACAGGTGCCGCTCGCAGAGCACCCGGGCCAGCTCCGGGAAGTCCTCCAGGGGCAGCTTCTCCTCCATGTTGTTGATCACGATGAAGTCGTTTCCGGCCCCGTTCATCTTCCAGAATTTCATGAAAAACCTCCTGTCAGCTCCGGTTCAGCAGCGGACGCAGCCGCGGCAGACTGCCATCTTTTTCCGCCTGATGTGCAGATACCTGTTGTCAGCTCATTAGCAGGCGCTTATAATGAACAGCACGGGCGCCCCGCCGGGGCCGCACTGCAGAAAGGATGAGCATCCCTTGACATACAACTTTGATGAGGTCATTGACCGCTCCCATAACCACGCCGCCAAGTACGACGAGCGGATCAAGAAATTCGGCACAGACGATGTGATCCCCCTCTGGATTGCCGACATGGACTTCCGCACCGCCCAGCCCGTGATAGACGCCCTCACCGCCCGGGCCCAGGAGGGGATCTGGGGCTACACCGCCCGGCCGGACAGCTACTTCGAGGCGGTCCGGGGCTGGCAGAAGCGGCGCCACGGCTGGGAGATCCCCGACCCCTCCCTTATGAGCTACAGCCTGGGGGTGGTCATGACCATCTCCGCCTTCGTCCACCTGTTCGTGCCGGAGGGAGGCAGCGTCCTCTTCCAGACGCCGGTATACTCCGAGTTCTACGACATGACCAACGCCTGGAACCGGCACGTGCTGGAGAACCGCCTGGTGGAGGAGTCCACAGGCGTCTGGCACATCGACTGGGAGGACTTCGAGGAGAAGCTGAAGCAGGCGGACCTCTTCATCCTCTGCTCCCCCCACAACCCCCTGGGGATCGTCTGGACCCGGGAGGAGCTGGAGCGCATGGTGGAGCTGTGCATGAAGCACCATGTGAAGATCCTCTCCGACGAGATCCACTCCGACCTGGTCTTCCACGGGAAGACCCACATCCCGGCCGCATCTCTCTCCCCGGAGGCCGCCTCCTATGTGGCCACCGCCATCTCCGGCACCAAGACCTTCAACATGGCCGGCCTGCAGGCCAGCACCGTGGTGTTCCCCAATGCCCACATGAAGGAGACCTTCGACCGCTTCTGGCAGAGCATGGACATCCACCGCAACAACGCCTTCAGCCTCACCGCCATGGAGGCCGCCTTCACCGCCGGGGACGAGTGGCTGGACCAGCTGCTCCCCTACCTCAGCGGCAACTTCGACTTCGTGGTGGACTTCTGCCGCAGCCGCATCCCGAAGATCCGCACCTTTGCCCCCGATGCCACCTATCTCATGTGGCTGGACTGCAGGGACCTGGGTCTGGACGGGGAGGAACTGAACCGGTTCATGATTGAGAAGGCCCGTCTGGGTCTCAACGACGGCCGTTCCTTCAGCCCCTACCTCACCGGCTTCATGCGCCTCAACGCCGCCTGTCCCCGCAGCGTCCTGGAGAAGGCCATGCTGCAGCTGGAGGCCGCCGTTAACGCCCTCTGACCTGTGCCGGGCGGCGGAATCTGTGTATTCTGCGTGGGGTTTTTCCCCGGATGCGGACCTGAAATCTGTATTCCCTTGCCATTATAGTTGCATTTTCCAGAATTTGCAAATTCAGGACCGGCAGATTTCCGTCATTTTGCACAAGTGTGTTTCTGCACATTTTGAGCTGCTTTTCGCTGCTTTTCTGCCGCCAGTCCGCTCTCCCCGACCGCTTTCTCATCTTTGGATGAGGAACCGGGCGG
>CAYYHY010000360.1:0-2499 GCA_964471855.1 uncultured Oscillospiraceae bacterium
TCCTGCGGAAAACAAGTTCAGGAGGCGGGCAGGAGCACCTTCAGACAGATCGTGCTGCTGTCCTCCGCCACGGCGGAGATGCTTCCACCGTGGGCCTCCGCGATGGACCGGGCCAGGGACAGACCGATGCCGAATCCTCCGCTGCCGGAACTGCGGGCGGGATCCCCCCGGTAGAAGCGGTCAAAGAGCCTGTCCAGGTCCAGTTCCTCCAGGTGCCCGCAGGTGTTGCTGACCCGCAGGACCGCATCCCGCCCCTCAGCAGACAGGGTGACGCGGATCGTGCCGCCGGAGGGGGTGTAGCGGATGGCGTTGTCCAGCAGGATGGAGACCAGCTTTGTCATGTTCTCCCGGCTGCCCCGGAGGACAACTCCCTCTGCCGTCTCCGCCTGCAGGGAGAGCCCCCTCCCTGCTGCGGCCTCTGCGCAGCTGTCCAGCATCTCCTCCAGGAGTTCGCTGAGAGAAAACGGTAGCGGGGGAGGTGCAGAATCCGCCTCGTCCATCCTGGCCTGGGCCAGCAGCTCCTCTGTCAGTTCCGCCAGACGTCCGGTCTGGGTGCGGATGTTCCGGCTCCAGCGGCTCTCGCCCTGGTGCAGTTCCATGGCCTGCACATTGGCCTGGATCACGGCAAGAGGGGTGCGGATCTCGTGACCTGCATCTGTAACAAACCGCTTCTGCTTCTCCATGCTCTCCACGGCGGGGCGGATGGCCCGCTCCGAGAGAACCAGCACAAGAACCAGTGAAGCGAGCCAGCAGCCGAGCCCCGCTCCCAGGGAGAGAACCAGGAGCACGGCAGAGGCGCGGAGGCGGTCTGAGATATCCAGAAAGAGAACAGAGTTCTGCGCCGCCTGCCCGGTCCGGCAGCGGTACCTGCCGACCCAGCCGGTGCCGTTCCCACGGGCCAGCGCCTTTTCCGCCAGCCTCACCGCCTCCTCCGGTCCGACGCCGTGGACGTGCACAAGGGACAGTTCCTCTGCCTCTCCCCGGTCATTCAGGCTGACTGCAAACCATCTGGCACCAAGCAGCTCATCTGCCCGCAGGGAGCTGTCTGCCGGCAGGGCGGAGGCTGCCTGTCCGCCGCCAGAGGCGGCTGCTTCCGGTGTAAAGTCCGGATATGCACCGCTGGCCAGCAGGATGTCCAGAACCTGGTCCGCCCCGTGCATGCTGAGCAGAAAGTATCCGCCGTTGACCGCCCCCAGGGCCAGGAGCAGAAGAAGGGTCACCGCCAGCATGGCGATGCGGCAGAAGCGGAGCTTCAGAGCGCGGATCACGGCAGTTCCTCCAGCCGGTAGCCGATGCCCCGCTTCAGACGGACTGCGGTGCGGGCTTCCAGCGCCTTCAGGCAGCTGCGCAGATAGGAGATGTACACCCAGACGGAACCGATATCCGCCTCCGTCTCGCAGCCCCAGGCCTGAATGAGCAGCTGTTCCGAGGAGAGGTACTGCCCCGGATGGAGCATGAGGACCTCCATCAGCCGGTACTCCCGCCGGGACAGGGGGCGGGTGTGCTCCCCGGCGCTCAGTTCTGCTGTAAAGGGATTGAGGGAGAGGTCGTGGAAGGTGAGGATATCCGGCCGGTACTCATCCCGCCTGCGCAGCATGGCCCGGATCCGGGCCAGCAGTTCCCCCGTGTCGAAGGGTTTCGGCAGGTAGTCGTCCGCGCCCAGGTCCAGTCCCCGGATCCGGTCTTCCACCCCGGAGCGGGCGGTCAGGAGAAGGACCGGCGTGCGGCAGCCCTCCTGCCGCAGCTGCCGGAGAACATCAAACCCGCTCCGGCGGGGCAGCATCACATCCAGCAGTATGCCGTCGTACTCCAGCGTACGGGCGTAGTCCAGAGCATCCGCCCCGTCCCGGACAGCATCCACCTGATAGCTGTGACAGGTCAGGATATCCGTCAGAGCCTCGGCCAGGCCGGTCTCGTCCTCTGCCAGCAGCAGTCTCATTCCCCATCCCTCCTCACTGCGGTCTGCTGCATCATATCAGGTGCGGTCAGAACCTGCAAGTCTGTATTCCGGGGCAGCCTTCCGCGGCCGCGGTCCTGCCGCTCTGGAAATGCAGGGACCGGAGGCATCCCTGGTGCGCCTCCGGCCCCTTTGTCTGATGCGTGTCCGGTCTCCGGCCGTCAGTTTTCTGTGCAGGGAAACGCCCCTGCAGCATGAGATCTGGTGCCTGCAAGGAAAACCATGTGCCGGGTCTGTCTGTGCGGGACCTCAGGGAGCGGCAAAGGCCTCCGCCGCCTCTTCGGCCGAGATGATCTTCCAGCCGCAGTCTCCGATCAGATAGCTGGTGCCGATCTCTCCGTCCAGCGTGATGTACCCATCCGGCTCCGCTGCATAGCCGATCCCGGCCTCCACGTCCGGGGGGATGAACACCCCGTTCTCCTCCGGAGCAGGCGTGTCCGCGGATGCCGCCGCACCGGCGGTGCAGAGGACGCCCAGCAGCGCGGCCGTGCAGCACACGGCTGCCAGAATGTGACTGTGTTTCACGGCTTTTCCTTCCTTTC
>CAYYHY010000361.1:0-2492 GCA_964471855.1 uncultured Oscillospiraceae bacterium
GCGGCCAACAACCTGCTGGCCGCCATGCTGGACAACCACATCCAGCAGGGCAACGCCCTGGGCATCGACCCCAAGCAGATCACCTGGAAGCGGGCCGTGGACATGAACGACCGCCAGCTGCGGCACATCGTGGACGGCCTGGGGGGACGGATGCAGGGAGTGCCCCGGGAGGACGGCTTTGAGATCACCGTGGCCTCCGAGATCATGGCGGTCCTGTGCCTGGCCGACAGCATCACCGACCTCAAGGCCCGCCTGGCCCGGATCATCGTGGGCTACACGTACGACGGCAGACCGGTCACCGCAGCGGACCTGAAGGCCCAGGGGGCCATGGCGGCCCTGCTGAAGGATGCCCTCAAGCCCAACCTGGTGCAGACCCTGGAGGGCACCCCCGCCTTCATCCACGGCGGTCCCTTTGCAAACATCGCCCACGGCTGCAACTCCGTCACCGCCACCCGCATGGCCCTGAAGCTGGGGGACTATGTGGTCACGGAGGCCGGCTTCGCTGCCGACCTGGGTGCGGAGAAGTTCCTGGACATCAAGTGCCGCATGGCGGGGCTGAAGCCCTCCGCCGTAGTGGTGGTGGCCACGGTGCGGGCCCTCAAGTACCACGGGGGCGTGCCGAAGTCGGAACTGAACCAGGAGAACCTGGAGGCGCTGGAGCGGGGCCTGCCCAATCTGCTGCAGCATGTGGACAACATCCGCACGGTCTTCGGTCTGCCCTGCGTGGTGGCAGTCAACGCCTTCCCCGCGGATACGAAGGCGGAGCTGGACCTGGTGCGGCAGAAGTGCAGCGAGATGGGGGTCAATGTGGCCCTGTCCGAGGTGTGGGCCAGAGGCGGCGAGGGCGGCGTGGAGCTGGCCCGGGAGGTGGTGCGCCTCTGCGGGGAGCCGAACAGCTTCCAGTACGCCTATGACCTGGATGCCTCCATCGAGGAGAAGCTGAACGCCATCGTAACGAAAGTCTACCACGGGGACCGGGCGGTGCTCACCCCCGCTGCGAAGAAGCAGGCGAAGCAGCTCACCGAACTGGGCTTCGGCGGTCTGCCCATCTGCATGGCCAAGACCCAGTACTCCTTCTCGGACGACCAGACCCTGCTGGGGGCGCCCCGGGGCTTCGAGGTGACGGTGCGGAATCTGAAGGTGTGCGCCGGCGCCGGCTTCATTGTGGCCCTTACCGGCGACATCATGACCATGCCCGGTCTGCCCAAAGTTCCCGCCGCAGAGAAGATCGACGTGGACGAGAACGGGGTCATCTCCGGCCTCTTCTGAGTCCCATGGGGAAGTTTGACGGCTGTCTGCTGATCAGCGACTTCGACGACACCATCTGCATCGGGGGCCGCACCGTGCCGGAGCGGAACCTGGAGGCCCTGGATTACTGGTGCCGGGAGGGGGGCCTCTTCACCGTGGCCACCGGCCGGGCCCACCGCACCTTTGCGCCCTGCGTCCACATGGTGCCGGTGAACGCCCCCGTCATCCTCTCCAACGGCTCCGCCCTCTACGACTTTGAGAAGAACGTGATGCTGGAGCAGACCTTCCTGCCGGACAGCGCCCCCGCCGACCTGTGGGGAATCCTGAAGAAATACCCCTCCATGGCCATGGAGGCCTACCACGGGGAGGACATCTATGCATGGAACCCCAACGCCATTACGGACTTCCACATGCAGAAGGTGGGGACAGACTATGCCGCCTGCGCCATTGAGGACATGCCCCTGCCCTGGACCAAGGCCATCCTCCAGGACCAGTGGGAGAACGGGCAGAAGGCCCAGCAGGAGATCCTGGAGCGGTACGGGGACCGCTACGAGGCCATCTTCTCCAACCGTGTGTACCTGGAGATCACCCGGAAGGGGAGCAGCAAGGGGGGCATGGCCCTGCGCCTGTGCCGGCGGCTGGGCATCTCCCCCCGGCACCTCTACTGCGCCGGGGACAACCAGAACGACATCGACCTGCTGGAGAAGGCCGCCATCCCCTTTGCCCCCTCCGACTGCGCCCAGGTGGTGAAGGACTGGGGCGCCCGCATCGGCTGCTCCTGCGCCGAGGGCATCCTGGGATATGTGGTGGAGACACTGGACAGCCTTTACTGACAGAGAAGCACCCCCTCCGGATTCCGGAGGGGGGTGCCTTTTATCCCGGGGCAGGCCCGGGTCAGTCGATCTTCTGCATGAACCGGCCGGCGCTGTTCAGGAGCATGGGCCGGTAGGGTCTGTCTGAGTCTTTCTCCTTGTCGAAGGCGATCTTCAGCATGACATCGTTGCCGGTGGGGGTTGCCTCCAGCACCGTGCCGGTGCCGAAGGACTTGTGCCGGATCCTGTCTCCCTCCTTCAGCTCCAGCTGGACGCCGGATGGCCTGCCCATGCCGGGCCGGAAGGAAGAGGAAGAGGCAGCGGTGGAAGGAGGAGGGGGAGGCGGCGGAGGCGGAGAGGCCGGCTTCTGGCGGGGTGCGGAGGTTCCGGTTCCGGACCCGGTCCCCGTGTTCCGGGGGGCAGCAGGCTTCG
>CAYYHY010000362.1:0-2482 GCA_964471855.1 uncultured Oscillospiraceae bacterium
ACGCAGACAGAGCCGCCGGCCCAGACTGAAACCCCGGCTCAGACAAAACCTTCCACACAGACGAAGCCCCCGGCTGCCAGCAAACCGGCGGAACCCTCCAAACCTGTCATGCCGGATGAACTGGACACCGTCACCTCTGATGACGGGGAAGAGGAAGAGGAGGAAGAGAAGCCGAAGAAATCTTCTGCTTCTTCCGGCGGCATCCAGACCTGGTGGGAGCCGGGCACAGCCTTCACCATCCTCTCCGAGGAGGGGGCCTGGTGGCAGGT
This sequence comes from uncultured Oscillospiraceae bacterium, assembly GCA_964471855.1. Lineage (GTDB taxonomy): Bacteria > Bacillota > Clostridia > Oscillospirales > Oscillospiraceae > Lawsonibacter. Next base: position 270 of record CAYYHY010000362.1, read on the forward strand.
CAGACGGAATACCAGTTCAGGACAGGTCACAGGCTGGATTGAGCACCGCTACTGCATGATCAACCTTCCGGACGTCATCCCCTCCATTGTCTACGATGATACCAACTCCTATGATTCCCGCTTCAGAAGCCTGGGCAAGGAGATCCCAGGCGTCACCGGCCAGGCCTTCTATGAGAGCGCCTGCTTCAATGAGCGGCTCAACCGCACGGAGTACGTCATGCCCATGCTCTATGCATGCGCACGGGACGTATGCGCCGCCCAGCGCAAGGCCCTGGAGCACGGAAGCACTCTGGTGATCTACCAGACCTTCCGCCCCTACGCCACCCAGCGCGCCGTAGTGGAAGGTCTCACAACCCTCTCCAGTCAGGACGCATCGGTTAAGGCGGCAATTGCCACTCCCCCCTGGTCCATGACCCACTTCATCTCCACCGGCATCTCCAACCACCAGCGGGGCTTTGCCGTGGATGTCTCTCTGGCAAAGGTAACAAAAGCCTCCATGGACGACTTCAGCGGCTATCAGGCTCTCCGCATGGACGAGATTCTGGAGTACAGGATGCCTACCCCCATGCATGAGCTGAGCATGCTGTCCGTCTCGGTCAAGAACCCCTCAAAAGCTGACCTGGCTGACTCCATGAATGAGCCGGCCATCGCGCTGCGGGAATACTTCACCACCTCCAACTTCACTCCTCTGGCATCAGAATGGTGGCACTTCAACAACACAACCGGCAAGAACGCCACAGCGGCAAACCGGAGCGACGGAAAATACTACATGAGCGACTGCTTTTCCGAACTCCCTCCCGCTGCTGACTGACCGGAAGAAAGGAGCACATCATGGTTAAAGAGGCAACTGCCCTTCTTCTGACCCTGGCAATCGCCGGAGGTCTGAGCCCGGATGCCATGCTGGAGAACATGCTGGACTCTGTCGTACCGCAGCTGGAATCCCTCTATTCCGAGCCCGTGCCCGCTGATTTCGGCGTCGCCCTGAAGATCGGGGACCACAGCCCCTACATGACCGGCAGCGGCAGCGGTCTGTTCAGCCCCGACGCTCCCATTACCCGGGCTGAAGCCGCAGTCCTTCTGGAACGGCTCAGCAGCGGCACTGCAGAAGTCACGGTGGAGTTCAGCGACGTCCCCGCGGAGGCCTGGTACAGAGATGCCGCCCTGCAGATGGGTTCCCTCAATGTTCTGGGGGACGACGACGGAACCTTCAAGCCGAAGGCAAACATGACCAGGAAGGAATTTGCTGTCTGCGTGAGCAGGTTCTTCAGACTCCGCAATGATGCGGAACTCTTCACCGACGTAAGTCCCGATGACGAGGACGCCTGCTGGCTGATCTCCGGCCGGGCCTGGGGCTGGCTGAACGGCACAGGGGACGGGACCCTCCACCCGGACGAGAACATTACGCGGAGCGAAGTCGCGGCACTCATGAACAAGGCTCTGGGGCGCACCGGCGACAGGGAATACGTACAGGCAAACAAACCCGGTCTCTTCCTGGATGTCCCGGTCAGCTCCTGGTACTACAGCGACATCATGGAGGCAGTAACCCCCCACGAGTATCTGCTGGACGATGCGGGGGTCGAGACCTGGACCGGCTTCACGGCGCCTGATACCGGCATCCCGGCGGACTTCCGCACCGAGGGCTGGCATCTGTACGACAGCTGGGAGTACTACTATGACGCCGCCAGCGGCGACATCCTCCGGGACACCACCAAAGACGGCCGCATGATCAACGCGGCGGGGCACTTCACCACAGGGGACAGCGAAGTGGACGCCGGACTGCGGAACATTGTCAAAACCTGTACCAATGACTCCATGAACCAGCTGGAGAAGCTGAAAGCCCTCTATGCATATGTCCGTGACAGCTACTGGTATCTGAAGCGTCAGAACTACCCCTACGGCGACACATCCTTCACCCTTCCCGCTGCCAAGGTCATGCTGGAAACCGGCAGAGGCAACTGCTACTGCTTCGCCTCCGTGTTCTACTACCTGGCCCGCTGGATCGGCTATGACGCCGTCATCTACAGCGGCACTCTGGAGGCCCGCCGTGCTCCCCACAGCTGGGTTGAGATCGCCTTCGACGGCGTCCCCTACATCTTTGACACCCAGCTTGAGTGGCGCATGGTCCACGACCGGGGGCGCACCAGCTACTACTGGTACTTCTGGTTCTACCGGGACTCCGGTGTCTGGTTCTACCGCCACGCCTGATCATCCCC
>CAYYHY010000363.1:0-2478 GCA_964471855.1 uncultured Oscillospiraceae bacterium
GGAAGCCGCCGGACAGGCTGACGGGACAGTTCCGAACCCTGACGGCGGTGAAGAAACTGCAGCACAAAACTAATCACAGGGTCAGGAAGGCACTGCCTCCTGACCCTGTTTTTTAAATATTGACCGCCTGACTGGCGGAGATATATTCGCGGAAATAATGGGAAGATTGCAAAGAAATTCAGGATATTCGCAGAAATAATAGGAAGGTTGCAGGGGAATTCAGGTGCGCCGGACCGGTTCACTCCCCGCCGCCGGGGCTGTCCGCCAGGAAACCGGCCAGGGTCTGGCGGTCCAGCAGGAAATAATCATCTTCCGAGTTGAGGATCAGACCGGCATACTGCTCCGACCTGACCGCCATGTCCAGCACTGCGTCGATGCGGATGCGGAAGATGTCGAAGGCAACCTGCGGCAGCTTTCCCCCGGAGGTGTAGCAGGGAATCCAGTCTCCTCCCGCCTCCCTGCTCAGGCAGACCATGCTGTACTGGGACGGATCTGCATTCCTGGGGGCGTTCCCTCCCGTCTGCACGATGTTCCCCTCTTGTACGAAGGGGATCAGGAGGGAGTGCCCCTCCAGCATGTCCCGGCGCAGCGCCTCCAGGACCGGTCGGACGTCTCCGTCCTCCTCTGCAGTCAGGCGCTCCAGGGCTGCCTCTGCATGGGGACTGCAGATTTCATCAGGAGCTGCCGGTACGCCGGGGCTGCCGGTCTCTTCCCCCTCCCGGGAGACCGGACGGTCCTGTTCCCGCTCTCCAGCTTCCAGGGACTCCCTGTCAGGGACAAGAAAGATCACCTCCAGATCCCGGTCCGGGTGGGCATTGAGCCATTCCCAGCAGGTCTCCAGTTCCAGCTTCCACGCCCTCTGTACTGAGCCTGCAGAGGACAGGAGCGGAAAGGCGACGGTATGGACATCTTCCCTTGCCGCCAGATCCAGGGATGCCTGGCAGAAGAGACGGATCCCGGACTCCAGAAATTCAGGGTCTCCGCTGCGGGGGAGCGCCGTGCGGATAAAGCAGGTGGACGGAAGTTCCCGCTCCAGTTCCTCCAGCCAGGCGGAACAGTGTACGTCACCGGTCGTCAGGTTCAGCCGGACAGGCACGACGGCGGCGTCCGGTTTCAGTGCAGCGAGGTCCTCGCTGCTCAGGGTAATTCTGCTCATGTTTTCTCCTTTCCGGCTGTATAAGCCCCGTCTTTTCTGCAGACTGGCAGCAGAGGCGCACTCCCTGCAGAGGCAGAAGCTGACATCCCGGGTTCTGAGGACCATGTCTGCAGGCAGTTTTCTTCCTGCGGCTTCGGGGAACACCGGCGCATGGAAAGAGATGCGCCAGTTTCTCCGCCAGAACCGGTCTGTGCACTGCACGGGCACTGGCTGCCGGTTCCCCCGCTGCATGCTTATTCTGGCATGGCACCCTGCGGATGCGGTCGCATGGAGTGCGACAAATTCATGCGGGGTCTCCGGTCCTGTCTCTGCCGAAGCAGGCCGGTGCTCCCGGGTGACCTCCGTGCGGCACCTGCGGATGCAGGGAAGTTCTCCCTGGTCTGCCTTCATGAACCGGAGCCATATGTCCCGTTCCCTCCGGGGGACGGGACAGTTTTTCTGTCCGGACGGACCGGCACCAGCCTGCCCAGGAACTCTAAGGCCGTTCCAAGGCAGGGGGCGTACACTGTCCGCAGGGGCAGATGTTCCCCGCAGGAGGAGGCCCTGCCCCGCAGCAAAGACAAAGGAGGAAATGCCATGAAGACAGACCGTATTCCCGCGCTGCTCTGCTGCCTGGCTCTGCTGCTGTGCTCTGCGGGCTGCACTTCCGGTACAGCGGGGAGTGCCGGTTCCCCGGGGGGCGGGGAAACTCCTGCCGGATCTTCCCGGGGGTGCACCGGAGGATCCGGCTCTGAGACCGCGTCCCCAGGTGCCCATGTTCTGGACGGGGAGACGGGGGAGACATTCCGGTTCGGCAGTCTTGTGTTCACAATGGTGCCGGAAGAGGAGGTGGAGAAGGCCGCCTCCAGCGACGACGGCGTTCCGGGCATGAGACGCATGCACAGCATTCTGAACGGAGAGACCAGGTCAGAGCCGTTCGAGATGACACAGTGGAATCCCTGTGCCAGGCTCTGGATCTCCCTGGAGGAGGACTCGGGTGCCGTCATCCTCATTATCACAAAGGCCAGTCCCACGGCTCCCCCTCTGGGGCCCGGATGCACGGTGAAGATCCCGCCCGGCCGGAGTGTCCGCATAACCTGCACCGAACCGCTGGAACCGGACCTGTATTTTGCAAACTTCACATGCAGCCTGGGTGAGATGGCGGGGACTGCAGTCTGCCGGGCCGCTGCCGGGCTGGAGGAACTGGACCTGCAGTGAGCCGGGGCAGAAAAAGTTTAAAAACAGGCTCAGCTCCAAGGTGCCTCTAAGGCTGGGGGCGTATTCTGGGAATGCAGTCAGGCCAGACCTGAGGTGCCTGGGTACACATTACGATACGAAAGGAA
>CAYYHY010000364.1:0-2470 GCA_964471855.1 uncultured Oscillospiraceae bacterium
TACGGGGACCGTTTCTGAACCCTGCTGCCGCCGTCAGCGGCGGCGGTTCTTGGGGTTCTCCACCATGTCGGCCATCATCTCCAGGATGCGGCGCCTGGCCGCATCGGTGAGCGAGGTGTAGTTGTCCAGCAGCCTCTGCTCGTCCGGTCCGAGACGCCTCCGCCCTGCGTACTGGTCCAGCCCGCAGAAGATCTCCAGGTCCTCGCCGAAGTAGTCCGCCAGCCGCTTCAGGAGCCGCATGTCAGCCCTGTTGCAGCGCCTGGACTTCAGCGCATAGAGGGTGTTCTCCGAGATCCCCGTCTCGTCCGCCACCCGCTTCACCGTGACCCCCCTGGTCCTGAGCAGATACCGGAAGGCTGCCGAGACACAGTCGTCGTCATCCTGGGACGGCCGCACCGGCGGCATGGGCCTCTGCATCTGGTTTATCGTCATCTGGGCTCCGTCGTACATCTTCCTGCCCTCTCCTCCTTCTCCTCCCCGGCCCCGGCCGGGAGTGACTGGTTCTGGAGGTCATTATAAGCGGCTTCAGACAGATTGTCAAATTTCTGTTCAAACCGGAAAATTTTTCTGCCGGCCCAAAATCTCCCCTTCCGTGCATCCGTCAGGGGAGAAGCCCGGCAGACTTTGAACATTTTTCAACTGTTTGACTTTCATCCTTGCAAGTGCGGGGAGAGCTCGGGGGAGGCAGGAACTGGACGGCCGTACGTTTGCAAAGAGCATTGGCGACCGTTCTGTGATCATTCCTCCTGCCTCCCCCTCTGCCTGCGTGCAGCATCAGTACTGCCCGCTGCGGCAATCATTCTCCACTTCCTTCTTCAATGCAAGACTGGCCTCCGCTGATGCATTGAAAAGACAGCTTACGTAATACGCTCTGATGTTCCTGATCTTCCCCTCGGTCTGGCTCACCATGTTCAGTGCATACCGGTAGTGCTCCACATCCAGGGCCAGCAGGCGCTCCGCCACCTCTTCCCTGCTCCGCATCACTCCTCCGATCCGCAGCATGGGAACCGGGGCTGAGATGGTGTCCACTACGATCTCGATGAGGCTGTCATAGCAGTCCCGGTCTGATGCGTAGTTGGCCAGCACCATGTCATAGCCCATGGCGTCCCTGACAAACTCGACCTTCTCCCTGTATCCCATCGAGTCAATCATCCCGCAGAGGTCCCTCTGTTGATTGTCATGACTGTTAATAGAGGAGCTGTTGTTAGCAGAACTGTTAATAGCGGTACTGTTATTTATAGCGTCCGAAGAACATACGTCCGGCTTTACTGTGTCCGGCTCCTGCATGTACGGATTTTGCAGGTCCGAAAAACGTATGTCCGAAGATTTGACAGGTGCCGCCCTGGGAGCTGCCCTGGTCCCGGGGGAGCCTGCGCATACGTCCCAGTTTCGTATGTCCGAAGAATTGACACCCCCTCCCCTGCCGCGGGCGGCCCCTCCTGAGGCACCCGGGCGGGGACGCTCTACAAGATAGTAGTCATTGACCCCCATCCTGCCGTTGTTGCGCTGGACCACCTCCACCAGATTGGCATCGATGAGCTCGCGGATGAGCTTCTGGTAGGTGTTCCTGGAGATCCCCGTGTAGTAGGTCAGGGCGGCGATGCTGGGAAAGGCGGACTTCCCTCCCCCGGTGAAGCTGGCCAGGACGGCATAGAGACCCTTGGCCTTGCAGCTGATGGCGCTGCTGTCCATCACCGAGCGGGCAATGAGACCGTAGCCGGCCCCCTTGATGCCCCCCAGGGACAGGGTGCTGCCTTCCGCCTGGTACCCGGGGCTGGCGGTAAACCGGGGCGGCCGGCTCTCGATCCGGTACACGTTGTGCATGAACCCGCAGTCCCGGCGGTTGGGAGCGGTCCGCTCCACCGTGATGTAGCCTGACTCAAGGAGCTCGTTGAAGTACTTGTAGTAGGTGTCCTTGTTCAGGCCCAGGCGGGAGACAATGGTGTCCCGGGAGGGAAAGGCGGTTTCGCCGTTTCCGGCGTAGGAACAGAGCAGTGCATAGATGGACTTGGCCGGAAGCCTGAGGCTGGGATCCAGCATCACGAACTTGGGGACAGCCCCGTATCCGTGAGCGAAGATGCCCTCCTCTGTCAGGGTATCCCCCCAGCCGGCTTCAATGACTTCGTCCATTCAGAATCACCTCCTCACATGTGGGAAAGATTCGGTTCCGGCTGCTGCGCCGCATCTGCGGCGGTTTCCAGCGGCCCTGCGGGATGTTCAGGAACCGCTGCGGCAGCCGCATCTGCAGAGAGACCGGGGGACCCGGGGATCCGGCCGGACCCGTCCGCCCTCTCCGAAAATACGCCACCTGCTACTTTACTCAGTCCGGGAGGCCCTTGTCAAGAGTCCTGCAGAAAACTGAAGAACTTTTTTCCCGGAGGCCAGGGTAAAATAACGGATGAGAACGGAACATAATGAGGCAAACCACGCACCCGGCTGACCATCCGGGCTCCGGATCTGCCGCTCCCAG
>CAYYHY010000365.1:0-2463 GCA_964471855.1 uncultured Oscillospiraceae bacterium
GTGCTGATGGACGAGCCCTTCGGGGCCCTGGACCCCATGACCCGGGAGTCCCTCCAGGACGAGCTGAAGCAGATCCAGCAGAAGCTGAACAAGACCATCGTCTTTGTCACCCACGACATGGACGAGGCGCTGAAGCTGGCGGACATCATCATCTTCATGGAGGCCGGGCAGATCGTGCAGATGGCCACCCCGGAGGAGATGCTGGAGCACCCCGCCAGCGAGCTGGTGCGCCTGTTCCTGGGGAAGCGGGCCCCGGAGGCGCCGGTCCCCTCCACCGTGGAGAACTTCATGCTTACAAACGTGCGCACCGTCCGCAAGGACCGGGGGGTGCTGGAGTGCGCGGAGCGCATGGCCCGCAGCCGGGTGGACACCCTGATCGTGACCGACCGGGACGGGATGTACGAGGGGGTTGTCTCCATCGGGGACATCCGCCACTGGGGGCAGGAGCTGAAGAGCATCGAACCCCTGGTCCGCCAGACCGCCCGCACCGTGAAGGTGGGGGACGACGCCCGGGAGTGCTTTGACTACCTGCTGGACTCCGGGGCCAGCTACGTGGTGGTGCTCAACGACGACGGGACCATCGCCGGTCTCGTCACCAAGACCAGCGTCGCCAGGTCCGTCTCCGACAACCTGTGGGGGGACGGGCGATGAAGGCGCTGCTGGACACCTACGGCGCCATGCTGGCCAGCGCCGTGGCGGTGCACACCTTCTATGTGCTGGTTTCGGTGGCCTTCGGCTTCGCTCTGGGGCTGCTGGCCGGAATCCTGCTGTCCCGGATACCCAGGTGGTCCGGGATCATCCTGCCCGTGGTGTCGGTGTTCCAGACCATCCCGGGCATTGTGTTTATCGGCCTTCTCTACCTGTGGCTGGACATGCAGCCCGCCACGGTGATCATCGCCCTCTCCATCTACGCCATGTTCCCGGTGCTGAAGAACACCTATACGGGGATCCTGGGGGTGGAGTACCAGTACGTGGAGGCAGCCCGGGGCTGCGGCATGTCCCCGGTCCAGATCCTCCTGAAGGTTGAGCTGCCCCTGGCCATGCCCTCCATCATCGCGGGGCTGCGGATGGCGGCCGTGTACACCGTCTCCTGGGCGGTGCTGGCGGCCATGATCGGCCTGGGCGGTCTGGGCAACTTCATCTACCAGGGCACCTCCTCCAACAACAACACCCTCATCCTGCTGGGCGCCATCCCGGCCGCCCTGCTGGCCGTGCTCATCGGGGAGCTCATCGACCTGCTCCAGAAGAAGGTCACACCCAGAGGGCTGCGGAAGGAGGCGCGGAAATGACGGTGTCCCTTGTGCTGGAGCACCTGTTCATCGTCCTGGCGTCCAGCATCCTCTCCGTCCTGCTGGGCCTGCCCCTGGGCCTCGCCGCCTATCTCTTCCCGAAGGTGCGGGGCATCATCCTGCGGGTGGTGGACCTGCTGCAGACCATTCCCACCCTGGCCCTGCTGGGCATCATCATGGTCTTCGCGGGACCCGGCAAGGGGACGGTCATCACCGGCATCACCCTCTACTCCCTGCTGCCCATCGTGCGGAACACCTGCCTGGGACTCCAGGAGGTGGACCCCGGCGTCAAGGAGGCCGCCCGGGGCATGGGCATGGGCCGGGTCTACCGGGTCCTGTTCGTGGAGTTCCCCCTGGCCTTCCCCACGGTGCTCACCGGCATCCGCATCGCGGTGGTGAACGCCATCGGCACCGCCGTGTTTGCAGCCTTCGTGGGCGGCGGCGGACTGGGGGGCATCATTACACGGGGCATCCGGGTGCAGAACATGAAGCTGATCCTGGAGGGCACCGGAGCCCTGATGGTCATCTCCGTGGTCCTGGACATGCTCATGGGCTGGTTTGAGAACTCCGTAAAGTACAGCCGGGAAAACCCCAGACGGATGTGGATCCCCGCCGCCTGTGCCGCTGCCGCCTTCCTTCTGCTCCTCCCGTACGGGCTGGACGGAGGCGGGAAGGAGAACACCCTGCGGCTCTATGACGGGGACTACTCGGAGACCCAGCTGATGCACCACATGGTGAAGCTGCTGGTGGAGAACCGGACGGACCTGGAGGTGGAGATCCAGGACCAGATGTCCCAGGTCAACAACTTCAACGCCCTCACCGGCAGCGGCCGCACCTGCGACCTGATGCTCTCCTACGACGGGACCCTGCTGACCACCTTCCTCCACCTGGATACGGAGGACGTGCCGGAGGGGACCTCCATCTACGACTTTGTCAATGAGACCGCGGGGGAGCAGTACGGCGTGCGGCTGCTGGAGAAGCTGGGCTTCGACAACACCTACGCCATCGCCGTGCCCCAGTCCCTGGCGGAGCAGTACGGTCTGGAGACCGTCAGCGACCTGATCCCCATAGCCGGGGACCTGGTCTTCGGCGCCGAACACGAGTTCTTCACCCTGGAGGGCAGCATGAAATACGGCCCCTTCACGGAGTTCTACGGACTGAAGTTCAGGAGCGA
>CAYYHY010000366.1:0-2460 GCA_964471855.1 uncultured Oscillospiraceae bacterium
AAGCTGTCTGCTCGGCGGCATCGGATCTCTGCTGCATGGACTCTGGTCTTCCAGAGAACCGCGAACCGAAACTGGAGAACCGGAGAACTGCAAACGAGCGCTGTTTCTTCTGGTGCACGGCTGCTGCAGATCATGCTGTGACCTGCGTCACCCGGGACAGGGTATCTGTCTGGACAGGTGGCTGTGCGCTGACCCGGTCAGAGAAGTACAGCGGCTGTCAGATACCTTCGTCTTTATCTTCCCGCCCTCCCCCGGCTGCCAGGACCGTCCGTCTTTTCCGGTCTCACAGGCAGCTCCTCTGTGGTTCTGCAGGGCAGTCCTTGAGTCAGAGATCCAGAAGCTGCCTTCTCCGATGTGCCGTCAGATACATGCTGCACCTCTGCGGAGGCATAGACCTCAGGGCGACAGTGCAGAACCGCAGAGATGACCGCTCAAACAGGCGAATCCGGTGATCCGTGAACGCTTCTGTGCTGCCTGTGCGGTCTTAGCCGGGAAAGCGGGCGAACCTCCAGTGTGTCCATACACATCCCATGGATGCGCATGACATCGGCGGTTATGCAGTCTGTGCAATGCAGCGGAAACTGGTCTGACAAACGACATGCACTCTCACAGGGGAACGACCGTATGGGGCGAAACTGCTGCCGCTTATAAAGGACCTCTTGTTCCCCCCGCGCCTGAGCACTGCATCTTCAGGCAGCAGATCTCCGGCAGATCAGTCGGCAGCGCCCTCCGGATGCTTCCAGAAGGCGCATTCCCGGCTGAATAAGACTCCAGTTTCCCATCTCCAGAGCAGCGGTCCGCCAGGTCAAACCTGACAAGCCATTCAGGCTGCTGCAGGATGCGCCATTTGACCGGCCTGCTCTAGCATCCAGTCCAGCACACCATGTACTGCAGTCAGGATGCCGGTATTGGATTGGAGGCAGTTACCGGCTTTCCCTGCAATGCCGGATCCGTGACCTCCTGGAATCTGCTGCTGTATGCGTTGTACTGGCTTTCAGAAATATATTCCCCGTTAGCTTTGTACACATAAAAGCTGTAGTCGTCTTCCTTGTACAGATTTGTTTCCTGGCGGATCTCTGATATGATTTCATCAGACCCGCTGTACGGATCAATCGCATAGCGTTCCTGCACCAGGTCCAGCTCAACCCCCTTCAGGCTGCTGTCATATACAGTCAGCTGGATTTCAAGATAGTAGATGCCATCCCGCATGTTGTTGTCCAGAACCAGGACGGTCCTGTTCGTCTGTGTATCATACCGGAAGGCGAGAAATCCCCCGATCGCGCTTCCTCCGCCGTTGTAGTTCTTCTGACGGATGACCACCCTGTTTCCCGGGTCGATGTCCAGCAGAGCTTCGAAAAACTCATGTGTCATGTCCTCGTACATCACTGTCACCATCATTTCCTGGACACCATCCCGGTCCAGATCGGCCAGGCAGGCAGATATTTCGCCTTCGCTGATATCGTGAGGATTTTCCTCCATTATTTCCTCCCAGCCGCCGCCGGTCAGATAGCTGGCATACAGTTCCTCTTCATCGATTTCAGGCGCGATATCATAGCGGCCAATTCTGCTGCCCTCGTACTCCCATTCATGCGCCGTGCTGTCACCAGCACAGACCAGACCCGGGAAGTACCGCTCGCCAAACTCCACGTAGTACATGCCTGTTGCCGCATCGGCATTTTCACTGACAGTCTGCGCTGCGGCGTCTTCAGTTTCTGCAAACGTGCGGGCACCCCCTCTGTAGGTTACCATGGGGGTCTGGAGTACTTTGAGAACAAGACCTGCCGCTGCTTCCCGGGTAAGAGGATCTGAGACAACTCCAGCCGGAACTAAATCCAAATCCTTCATGGTCCGAACGATGTTCTCCTGCCATCTGTCGGAGTTGACATACCCCTCTGCTTCAGGGTCATAGCCAAGGGCGACAAGGAGCATCTTGCCGAAGGCAACTCCCGTCAGCTTTCCGCCAGGATCGAATTTCCCGGCTCCGGTTCCGGCGATAATGTTTTGACCGGCGCACCAGGCAATGTATTTCGCAGACCAGAGACTGCCGGGAACATCGGAAAACATCGTACCGGCAGAAGTGTTCTCTGCACCTTCGCTGCCCAGGAGCAGAACCGTGAGGATCTTGGCAGCTTCCTGACGGGTCAGAATATTCTGAGGGTTAAAATTTCCGTTCTGGTCCCCCTGGAAAATACCAATCTCGCTCAGTACATCAGCCGCCTCATGGTCTGCAATGCGGTCGTAGTCAGCAAAGCGGCCCGCCGCAAAGGCTGCAGGAACTGTGCTGATCAGCAGAACCAGTGCCAGGAGCAGGGAGATGATTCGTTTCATCATTGTACATCAGTCCCTTTCAATTACTTGGCCTCTTTAGGAGCCGGTCCTGCTGCCGCCTGGCATGGTCAGCAGTCAGAGCGCATGCCTCCTATTGGAAGGACAGGCTTATTCTGCAGCCGGCTGTGTCTT
>CAYYHY010000367.1:0-2459 GCA_964471855.1 uncultured Oscillospiraceae bacterium
ACAGGATGATCCAGTACAGATGTGTATTGTACAGACTCAAGGACATGGTCAGACCGGGCGCGGTCGTTGCGGACCTCTTTGTCAGTGAAGTGACGGCAAGACAAATGCTGGACGGGGAACTTCTGGACATTCCGTCACAGTACCTGAGCAGCGCCCGCAGGGGTACACGCGGCTTCACCGGCAGGGAGGCCTGTCTGCATCTCATGATCTTTGTGCAGAAAATGGGTCTGGACAGGCTTTCCGATATAACCTACGATGTAATAATTACCTTCTATTTTGTTTATTACCATCATGTTCAAAACACATCATACGGCAGCGGTCTTCTTTCTGCAGAGCTTATGTTGAAGTACCTGTTCGAAAATGGATATGTCAGGTATGGATTTACGATGATTCAGCGCCTGCTCCATCTGCAGAAGGGGCTTTTCTGGAATGACATCAGTGAAGAGGCTCTTCAGACAGCAGAGCGGACTGCTGCCAGAGCAGAGGGATCCTGCAGTCAGGATTTTCTTCTGGAATTCAAAGAGAAGCTCAATGCATACCAGAGCAGCAATGGATACAGCAGTACTGCCAGGGCTTCCATGATGCAGGCGTTTGACTGCCTGTATCTCTTCCTTGACACCCGCGGATGGGCATACACCCCGGAAACGGCCAGAATCTGGTGCGACGGCCTGCTCAGGCAGGATGAGCCAAGATGGCGCAAGGCAGTGAGACTGGTCTCAATCCTGGAGGATAATTACCTGGAAGACCCGGGATGCGAGCTCCGCGCAAAACGGATGTACAGGAACGTACCATCCAGATTCAGTCAGCTGCCCGGCTGGTGCCTGGAGGCAGCTTCCAGCTACGTATCCGAATGCGAGAGGAACGGCGCCCAGCACTCCACGCTGGACATGATCCGTTCTTCAATCACGAGATTCTGCAGCTTCATGGACAGCGCCGGCATACGGTCATACAGTGAAATCACAGCCGAAAACATCAAGAATTTCAACGCTTCCGACAAACACAGCACGCCTGCCGGGAAAAACGCCTACAATTCAAGAATCCGCAAATTCCTCATGTATCTGGGGGAAAAGGGGCTCCTGTCGAACCCCATGATCTTTACTGCGCTGCGCACCACAAGCGCCCCGAAAGAGACGATTGTAGTCGTGCTGACAGAGGAAGAGATGAGCAGCCTGCAGGAGGCCATTGACGCGGATGACGGGGACCTCACCCTCAGGCAGAAGGCCATGCTTCTTCTGGGGCTCAAAATGGGGATGCGGCAGTCAGACATTGTCAAACTGAAGTATGACGACATCAACTGGGAGACCTCCTCGATCCGGTTCATTCAGCAGAAGACGCAGGTGGAAGTCAATCTGCCAATGCCGACGGAGGTCGGCAATGCCCTGTTCAGGTACATCATGGAGGAGCGCCCTGCAAACAGCGAGCCTTCGGTGTTCCTTTCCGGGAACGCTCCCCACAGGGGCGTAAACCCGGGGGCCTGCCAGAGGGCGCTGAAGAAAGCTCTGCCGGACAGGCATGTGGAGGGATCCGGCTTTCACGTGCTGCGCAGGACATACGCAACCACACTGCTGCGTGGGAACGTCAGCGCGGAAACTGTAGCTGAAGCGCTCGGACAGCGGGGGACGGCTTCAGTGCACCGGTATCTGTCACTGGATGAGGAGCGCATGAGGATGTGCCCGCTCCCGCTGGAGTATTTTGGACTGGGGGAATGGTCATGTGAACAGTGATTATGTCCGGAGCAGCCTGGTTGCGCCGTATATTGACGGCCTGCTGACTGAAAGGCGCAGCCTTGGCTACAAATACGAAAAGGAGGAGGGCATCCTCAACAGGTTTGATGCATACTGTCTGGAAAAGGGCCTCGACACGCCGGAGATTACAAGGGACTTCCTGGATGACTGGATGGAGCTCAGGGACGACGAAAAACCTGCGAACCGCAACTCCCGAATCTCTGCAGTCCGGCAGCTCCTTCTCTACATGGCCTCCATGGGGATACACGTCTATCTGCCTTCCGACTTCTGCAGCCTTGAGAAGCCCCTGCCCCACATCTTTGACAGAGACGAGATCACAGCCTTCTTCCAGGTCCTGGACAGCACCATGCCGGAGCCGAAGATCCCTTCCCCCTACATGCGGCGCATGACCTTTGAGTTCAGGCTGATGTTCAGGTTCTACTGCTGCTGCGGCCTCCGCAATTCCGAGGTCCGCCTTCTGAAGATTGAAAACGTGAATTTTGACGACGGGATTCTCACAGTTCTGAATTCAAAGGGGGACAAGGACCGCCTTGTCTATCTGCCGGAGGATCTCCGCCGCAGCTGCGTCAGGTACCGCAGCTGGCTGTCTGCGGAGCTTGGGTATGAACCGGAATGGATGTTTCCCGGAAGGAAACCTGACAGACCTGTGGAGGCAGGGTCCGTTGACCGCAAGTTCAATACGGTCTGGAGCCAGACACGGTTTGCCGGCTGCAG
>CAYYHY010000368.1:0-2457 GCA_964471855.1 uncultured Oscillospiraceae bacterium
GGCCGTGCGTCTCAGATTCGGCTATGCCCCCGCCCGGTCCGCGGTCTCCTCCCGGAGGGAGCCGGATGAAGAAGCTGTGCGCAGGGCAGGGGAGCTGTTCCACAGGTCCATGGAGGAGCTGTGGAAAGAAGTCCGGGAGCAGGAGCCGGCGGAGGATGCGGAGGACGGATGAGCCTTCCGGGGGTCATTTCCGTGTCTGGATTATGTGCCGTAATCCATAGCTGCGAAAAGGACCCCTGCCGGAAACCCGCATGAACAGAGGACAAACCGCCCCCTCACCCGGGAAAACAGCGGAAAAACAGCACGAAATCCGGCTGTTTCTCAGAGGACCCCGGGACCCGGGAACGGAAAAGTATCGACACAAGGTGCGAAAACGGGGCTCCGGCGCGCATCTGCCCGGTCTCCGGTTCGAAAGCGAGGTTGGATAAGGCATGGCCGGCATCACAAGACTTGATACAAAAAAAGGTCCCTGCTACCGGATCAGTGTCAGCCGGGGAAGAGGTCTGAGTCCCTACACCCGCCGCTGGTACCCGGATCCCGGCTGGTCCCGCAGAAAGACGGAGAGGGAGCTCCAGAAGGCCGCCTCCGCCTTCGAGGCCGACTGCGCCGCCGGGAAGGTGCTCACCAGGGAAGAAAAGAGGCAGGCCGCCGGCGCCGCCGCAGCGGAGCGGGCCCGGAAGCCCACCCTGCGCCGGTACGCCGAGGAGGTGTACCTCCCCCGCAGGGCGCAGGAGCTGAGCTGGAACACCATGCGATCTCTGCGCCAGAGCATGGAGATCCACATCCTCCCCGCCCTGGGGGACATGCTGCTGGAGGAGATCACGGTCCAGGACGTCACCCGGTTCTCCGCCGGTCTGCGGAAAAACCTGAGCTGGACCAGCGCCGGCACCGTCTTCAGCCATCTATCCGGTCTGCTGGCAGACGCCTGCCGCAGCGGGGTGATCCCGGCAAACCCCGCCTCCGCCGCCGGGCGGCCGAAGGCCAGCAAGGAGGAGCGGGCCGCATCCCGGGCCGCCGCCGATTCCCGGGCACTGACGGCGGAGGAGCTGCCCGCCGTCCTGGACGCTCTGGAGCGGGAGCCCCTGCGCTGGCGGGTCTTCTTCCACCTGGGCCTGGACGGGGGCCTGAGGCTGGGGGAGATTCTGGCGCTGACCTGGGATCTGGTGGACTTCGACGCAGGCAGCGTCTCCGTCCGCCGCTCCCTGCAGCAGCGGACCGGGGAGTGCGTGGCCGCCGCGCCGAAAAGCGTGAGCGCCATCCGGGACGTGACCCTGGGGGAGGAGACCATGGACCTGCTCCGGGCCCTCCGCCGGGAGCAGCGGGGGCAGGGCCGCTGGGTCCTCCCCTCCGTCCGCCGCCCGGACCGGCCCACGCCCCCGGCCACGGCGGAGAAGTGGCTGCAGAGATTTGGGCAGCGGTGCGGGCATCCCGGCCTGCACCCCCACATGCTCCGGCATACGGCCGCGTCCCTGGCCATAGCCGGCGGAGCGGACGTGGCCGGAGTGTCCAGGCGGCTGGGGCACGCCACCATGAGCACCACGATGAACACCTACATCCACGCCGACACCGCCGCAGCCAGCCGGGCCGGGGAGGCAGCCCGGAAGGTGCTGGCGGAGGCCCGGCAGAACCGGCAGGCGGAGTGAGGCAGAAAAAAGAACCGGCAGGCGGGAAAAGAGTTCCGCCTGCCGGCTGTGTTCTGTTTTCAGGGTCCTGTTTCGCCGTCCATATATACATCTGGAACGTGCAGGTTTTCTGCTGTCCGGACGGAAAAAATTTTTTTCATCTGGACTGCGCCGGCTGATCAGGCGCTTCCTGATCAGGCAGCTGGCGCTTCTGGTGCTGGCAATGGTGATGTATCTTCAATATAGTATTTATTGCCAGTCTGATCCCACTGCGCGTAATGGGAACCTTCTTCAAAGACCGGCGGCTCCTGGTCGGTGAACCACCCTGTCACATTTGACCATGCAAACCACGTGACGTCCGCATAGGATGTGTTTTTCAGATCTTCCCTCTGAAGGATTGAGGCACCTTCATTCAAAGCGGCTATGGTTCTCTCTGTGTGGAGGCCGTCCTGATCGTGATAATTCTCAAACAGTCCGTCACCATATGTAATCATGGATTCCATGACCTGCGTGTTTTTTACCTTTACTCCATTGGCAGTAACCGCTCCGAGTTCAGGCGCACTGTAATTTAATCCTTTAACAAAGCATCTCATTTTAATATTTCCGCTGTCCACCTCTACATAGAAGCCGTTGGGACCATGCCGGTTAGAAGGACCGCCACTGGAGTCTGGTGCTATGAGGTCTTCATTTATATCAATTCCCCAGTCGGCACAGGCTGACTCTGCCGCCAGCAGAATCTCATTGAGCTCCACTTCCACTTTGGCGTCGTTTGCCTTTTTTATGTACCCGGTATACGCGGGGTAGGCCACGCCGGCCAGGACACCGAGGATCACGA
>CAYYHY010000369.1:0-2456 GCA_964471855.1 uncultured Oscillospiraceae bacterium
AAAAAGGTTCCTTATGGAAGCGCCGCCGGACCTGCTGCCAGGGACTGCGTAACCAGCTGCGCCTGCTGTGAGACAGAATATGGGAAGCCCCCGGACACGAACTGGCCGGGGGCTTTCGTATCAGTCTGGGAGGTCGCCCAGATCCAGGTTGTCCAGCTCGGTGAGGATGTCGTGCTGCCGCTCGTAGAAGATCAGGGCCTTGTTGTGGTTGTAGTACTCGGGGCAGCCGTAGCGGCTGATGAACTTGGCGCAGTAGTAGTTGATGGTGATCTCGGTGACGAGGATCAGCATCTCCTGACCCTCGTCGAAGACGTCCTCGCAGAACTTGAACACGTTGGAGAGCTTCCTGCGGGCATCCTGGGAGCTCTTCTTGATGTCCTTGACCCGCTTGTCGAAGTCGGTCTTGACAACAGCGAAGGCCTTCTTCTGGTCGGTCTCCGAGCCGATCACGGTCATCAGACCTGTCAGAGTGCTGATGATATCCTGAATCTGGTGCTGCGCATCCTCCGAAAGGCTGCCGGACCGGCGGCCGTTCTTCAGCTTCTGCTCCTGCTGGTCGATCTGCCGCTGCATGAGCGCGGAGGGTCCGGTGCGGCCGCTGGCCAGGGAGATGCGGTAGTTCTTCAGGACGTTCATCAGTTCCATGACATTCTCCTCGGCCTGGACCACCTTCTTGAGCTCGGCGGTGATGGCATCCAGGATCAGACCCAGAAGCGCCAGGCGTTCATCGAACTTCGCCGCCCTGGCGCGCTCCTTGACCTCGGAGGGGGCCCGGCCGGCAAGAATCTTGTCCACCTGGTAGTCGCTGCGGTACTTCATGAACAGGTCATAGTACACGGCGAAGCTGCGGGCAATCTTCTTGTTCTGGAGGTACTGGCCGATGAGACGCTCGTCCACCTTCAGCTTGTGCTTCTCATACAGGGTGATCATCTGGCTGAGGTCCTCCCAGCCGCGGGCCGTAACGAAGCTCTTGCCGTCTACAGTGGACTCGATCTTGTAGAAGTCGCCCTTCTTGATCTCCAGATAGGTGATGACGGCCGGGTGGATGCGCTGCTTGTAGGCATACTCCTTCCAGACATCAAAGTCCGGCTCCACGTCGATGCGCTTCAGGCGGTCCCAGGTCACGATGTCGAATTCCCGGACAGAGTTGTTGTACTCAGGCGGGTTGCCGGCGGTGACCACAATCCAGCCTTCCGGCACGCGGTGGCTGCCGAAGATCTTGTACTGCAGGAACTGGAGCATGACGGGAGCCAGCGTCTCGGACACGCAGTTGATCTCGTCCAGGAAGAGAATGCCCCTCTGGACCCCGCTGTCCTCCATCATCTGGTAGACGGAGGAGATGATCTCGCTCATCGTGTACTCTGAGACGTCACACTCCATGCCGCCGTAGTTCTTGTGAACGATGAAGGGAAGACCCAGGGCGCTCTGGCGGGTGTGGTGGGTCATTGAGTAGCTGACCAGACCCACGTTCATCTCGTTGGCGATCTGCTCCATGATGGCAGTCTTGCCGATCCCCGGAGGGCCCATCAGGAAGACAGGGCGCTGCTTCTCGAGGGGGATCTCAAATCCGTACTCGTTCTCTGAGAAATACGCGGTCATCGCGTTCATGATCTGTTCCTTGGCATCTTTTATATTCATAAATACACCTCTCACATGCAGAAAGCAGGAAAAACTGCTCAGACTTCATCGCTGCGGAGCACCAGCTTGATGGCCCAGGGCGGCAGTTCAGGTATGGTCTCATTTTCGTCGTCAATGAAAACGAAAGCAGTGGGATACGCAGGCATCTTCTCAGGGAAGACGCCGTATCCGTCGGTGAAGTAGATGAGCCCCTTCAGGTTGATAAACTCCCCGTCCTGCCGCAGCCTGTCCACATAGGCAAACACGGGACGGAAGTCGGTGCCGCCGAAGCCCCTGAGCTTCATGGTCTTGATGTACTCGTCAAACTCCTTCTGGGAGGTGATCTTCCGGTCCTCCTGGATGGCGTAGTCGCACTGGATGATGTGGATGTTGATCTTCCTGAAGAAGCTCTCCTCCTGCTTGAGGATGTTGTAGGTCTTCTGGAGGAAGGTCTGCACCAGGCTGCCGGATACGGAGCCGGAGGTGTCAAGGGCAATGACAAACTCCCGGATCCGCTTGACCTCCTTGAACTCCAGGGGCTCAATCAGAGGCATGTTGTCATACAGCTTCAGCCCGTAGGTGTAGAAGATGTAGTCGAACTCCGCGTCGTTGATCTTCATCGTCTCGCCCAGCACGGCAAACTTGCGGAGGAAGCTGCTGTAGTCGTACTTCTCCCTGGTGACCTCACGCAGGTTCTGGATCATGCTCCCGGCGCCCTGACCCATCTGCTTCCTGGAGAAGGTCTCCAGATCCGTCTGCATCCGCTCGGCGATGTCCTTCCAGGTATCCGCCAGTTCGGCCCTTTCCCTGGCGAAACGCTCCGTGCTGCTGTCCCCGGT
>CAYYHY010000370.1:0-2454 GCA_964471855.1 uncultured Oscillospiraceae bacterium
GACCATCTGAACTGCAGGCATTACCAGCCCGTAATGACCGGGTGGAGTCGCCCAGCCATGCCGGAGGTCATGCGGTCAGTGGCAAAGCTGCAGCTGCAAGTCCGGCGAAGATTCCATGAGGATACCTTCAGCATCGGCGCTCCACCGCTCCCGGGCGGGAACATCAGGGGACCGCATCAGATTGCCGCCGATTTGCCAGCCGAACTGGGCTGACCGGCGGAAGGCCTTGGCTTTCTGGCTGTATACAGGCAGAAAGCATCCGGCGCACATCTGCTGTCTGCATATCCCGGAAATCCCGGTATGGACGCCGGGGTGGGAAGGCCATCTGGACGGGTTTCCAGTTCATCTCTGCGCCGGTGCAGTTCCCTAATCCCCAGGGGTTGCTGTCTGACATGACTGCTGTGGTCAGGAGCGGTATCTCCATGCACAGGACGGATGGTTCCAGGTCCCCGGGTTATCGTCCCCGTAATAAGCAGGAGGAAGCAGGCGCCTGTCTGCTTCCTCTTTCTTCCGTCTGCTGTACTGCCTGCCGCGGAAGACCGGTGGAGGATCTGTCTGGCGGTGTGGACCGTCGGAACTGTTCCGGCCTTTTCTGCTCTGGCTCTGCTTGTACTTCGATGAATCCCTGCTCTGTTTCCGGAGGTCAGGCTGCGCATGACCTGCCAGTTCCTGCAGCAGCAGGAGCCAGGTCTGGAGCAGAATCCTGCCGGCAGCATATGCGGGGAAGGCATGGGCTGTTCCAGGTTCAGCCGGCAGAACCCCGTCCTGCTAGCGGCCGCGGTTAAACATGTTCAGCCGGTCTACGGTCGCAAGGGTGTCCGGATGATCCGGTCCCAGAACCCTGCGCTGGATTCCCAGGGCTTTGGTCATCAGCTTCACACCCTTCTTGCGCATGCCTTTCTTGCAGTAGAAGCCTCCCAGGATGCTCATGTTGTTCAGTGTGTCCTGGTGCTCCGGTCCCAGGGCTCTGCGCTCCACTGCCAGCATCTGCTCTATCATGTCCACGACCTTGTCAACTGAGTCCTGTTTCATGTAGATTATGCACATGCGCTTCATGGCCGCAATGGTATTCGGATGCTGCGGTCCAAAAACCCTGCGCAGACCGGCAAGGCTTTCTTTGCCCAGTTTCTGTGCCTTGTCGTACTCTCCGACTTCGGCACATGTCACTGCGAAGTCGCCCTCTGCTGTCAGCGTTTTGACGTCTGTCCCGCCCAGGGTATCCCGCCGTACTGCGTACAGGCGCCCCGCCGTTTCCTTCAGCTTCTGCTTCTCGCCGCAGTCATGGCAGCACGATGCCAGGGTCTGCATGGCCGCCAGAGTCCAGACATGTTTCTCGCCCAGGACTTCAAGCATGCCGTCTACCGTCTGCTCCATGAGCTGCATGGCCTTTTCTTTCTCGCCGGAATCCTGCAGGCACCTCGCCAGAGCGTGCATGGTGTTCAGCGTATCCGGATGCTTCTCTCCCAGAGCCTCCCTCTCGGCTTCCAGCACGCGCTCCAGGACCGGCTCCGCCTTCCCGTACTCTCCGGCTGCGATATATGCTGAACCCAGACCTTCTGCAGCATCCAGTGTATCCGGGTCCTTGTCTCCCAGAGTCTCCCGCATGCTGGAAATCAGCCGGCCGTATGTCTGCAGAGCCTTCTCATGCTCTCCGGCTGACGAATATACCCTGGCCAAACTGCGCAGATTTTCCAGGGCTGCAGGATCCCGGTCCCTCTGGATTTCATGCCAGCCGGCAGCAGCCCGCTCCAGTATTTCGATGGATCTGCTGTACTCTCCGGCATTGTACCAGACTGTGCCCAGGCTGTGCATGTCCAGCAGCGTATCCGGATGCAGTTCTCCCAGGGTCTCCCGCTGGACTGCAACCACCTTCTCCATGGTCTCTGCAGATTTCCTGTACTGCCCGCTGTTGTACAGGGCCTGGGCCTGGCTGCTCCACTTCTCCAGAGCATCCGAACTCTGCTCATCCCGGTCCGCTGGCTTCTCCTGTTCCGCACCGTCCCCGGGCAGCACCGAATCCAGGAAGCGTCTCAGCCGTCCTCTGCCGTGGGGATCCCTGTACGGGGCATTGATGCAGGGGGCAGACCCGAAAACCTTCTGATATGCGCTGGTGGTATCCATTCCCCCCTCAATCAGAGCAGCCAGGACAGGAATGCCATGCTCCACTGCGAAAGGAAGATCTCCGTCCCTGGCCCGGCTGGGCTGGGTCAGAATGCTGCCGGTCAGAGGAAACACAAACAGATTCATGCGGGCGAGCTCCACAGTCCGCACTTCCTCCGGCACCGGTGCCTCCATGTCCTCTGTATAGTACACGGCACAGTCCCGGGCCGTGAGAATATCCTCGCAGATGCGGTCCAGAGCCCGCTTTGCATCCCCCGGATGACAGCTGACATACACCCGGGGCTTCCCCTCCGGGCTGGCATTCTCCCTGGTTCTGACACTCAGGTACCCCAT
>CAYYHY010000371.1:0-2443 GCA_964471855.1 uncultured Oscillospiraceae bacterium
ATAAGAAAGGAGCTGAACAGCATATGGAATTCCTGACCAGGGAAGATTCGGACCGCCTGGCCGCACGGGCCGGAAGCATGTGGCTTCTGGGGCTGTACCAGTCCCGCAACCTCTCGACAGACATGTTCGACGGCTTCCGTGCGATTCCGCTGCACTACGCAACACTGATGGACTGCAGAAGTCACTGCATACTGGCTGCCAGGGCCGGCGCCGGCAGGATGGACCGCTGGTCTTCAGACTTCATCCGGCCGGCTGAACTGCCCCGGGACATCTGCACGTCGCTGAAAAAGGAACACCGCCCTGCGGCGCTCCTGATGCCCGCTGAATATCCGGAGGCAGTCGAATACTACGGAGGCTTCCTTGTGCACAGCTGCGGCTTTCCTGCGGACCGGATCATCTGGTGCAGGGGCAGACCTCTGGCGGTCCAGTCCGGAATGTACCTCTGGCACAGGCAGCTGGACCTGTGGGACAGGTCCAGGAATCCGTTCGTGCCGTACTATCCGGAGGACATGAACCTTGATCTTGAAGAGTTTGTGCGGGACAGGAACAGGGTGGCCCTCTCGCCGCTGGAAAAGGAGCCCCCTGAAGGGAGCTACTTCCGGAGGCTCCGGAAGCTGTCCCGCCTGCGTCTTGTTCCTGTTCCGGAGGATGATGAGGAGGAGGAGTAGAAATGCTGAGATCTGAGTCAGCAGATGCCAGCTGGGTCCTGGATCTGTATCCTCTTTACGGCGTCCTTGCACAAACGTCAGTCTGCCCGGTGAACGAATGCTTCGAGCCGGTGCACTGCGTGGCACTGATGGACTGCAGCAGCCGCATGATAGTAAACAGCAGCGCCAGCTGCACGGTATTCGATCCGGACAGTGCAGAACTGCAGTATGAAATGGCCCATTTTATCTGCACGACGCTGGAAGACAGAAGAATGCCCGGCTCTGTTCTCCTGCCGCAGAAGCTTGCTTCCACTGCCGGTGCCTTTTCCATGCTGTCCCTCAACTGGTTTCCTCCCGAAAAGCTGGTGTGCTGCAGGGGTGAAAACTACCCGTTTTTTGCCGGGATCTCCCAGTGGCACAGCTACCTGAATGCCTGGAGGCAGAGGTACAAATACGGACCTTCCCGTTCGCTGGGGGAGATCAACAGCTCCCTTGACAGACTTGTACGCTTCAGGAACAGAAGGAGACTGGCCGCGATGCGCAGGCAGGAAAGCGGAAGGATGTGAAACGGGAATGAGCTTCATGAGACTCAAACGGGCAGAATTCCTGGCTGAAGCAGCAGACAGCATGCTGATTCTGGACCTGTACCCCATGACCCGCATTCACGTGAAGGACGAGTACGACTGCGGGGATGACCCTGAGGATGGTGAATACAATCCCTGGGATGCGTGTTTTGAGGAACCTGAGTTCGTGCGGGAGGAATACTGGCCGGGACAGCTCTACATCGTGACAATGATGGAACTCAAAAGCCAGTTCATAGTGAAAGCGTCACCCGGATACAGCGCCTTTGATGTGGATGAATTCCCTGCCGCCGCTGCGGAAACCGCAGCTGAAATGCTGGGCAGTCTCGACCGGCGGCCGGAGGCTCTTCTTGTGCCGGACCGCTGGGAAGATGTGGCCCGCACATTCTACACCGTATTTCATTACCCTCTGTACGACTGGCTGTTCTGCTGCGACGAGAATCTGCCGTTCTTCTCCGGCATGCACCAGTGGCGCAGATGCCTGGAGGCATGGGAGATGAAGTACAGCCCGTACTGGCCGTACGACCACAGCGCTGTTTATGATGACCTTCATAAACTTGTCGCTCTCAGAAACGGACAGAAGCTGACACCGCTGGAGCAGGCCTCGCCCGCCGAAAACAGCCGGTGGATGAAAAAGCTGAAGAGGTGAGATGATTCATGAGCAGAAAACTGAACAGACAGATGGCATCTGCAATGGCCGAGCTGACTCTTCAGGACTACCTGAACTGGGTAAAGCCCGTCAGCCATGAGAACACCGCTCTCCTGAAGTGGATCTACAACGGCCACGGCGTCTTTGAGAACCCGTGGGGTCTTACCTACGAGCCCTCCAGGCCGATGGACTTTGTTTCGGCGGTCAGGTGCATGGAAGCCATGGACCAGGCCGGTCTTCACGACTGGACCGAGACGAAGTACGCGGAGCACATGTCCCACAGCGAGTTTCCGCCTCTGTATGAGGATGAGTACGACAGCGATATATACGGCGGCTTCTGACTGACCATGGGGTCCGGTGTGACATGCTGATGTCACCCGGACCCTTTCAGCTTCCCCTCCATGGGCAGGCCGGCGACCTCCCGGTGCCGGTCCTGCAGGCAGTGATGTCTCGAGGTCAGCAGGGAGTCAAGAGGGGCGGCTGCGGAGCCCCTCTTGCTCTGAAGGTCTCCTCAGCGTACCGAAAGTCAGTGCGGGTCCATGGGCTATAATGGAAATGCGGCGGAC
>CAYYHY010000372.1:0-2430 GCA_964471855.1 uncultured Oscillospiraceae bacterium
CATTCAAAAAAGCAGGGTGCGGACTGCGCACCCTGCTTGAAGTGTATGAGGATCAGCCCTTTACGATGGCTGCGGTGTCCATGGCGATCATGAGCTCCTCATTGGTGGGGATGAGGAGGACCTTCACCTTGGAGTCGGGAGCGGAGATGACAGCTTCCTTGCCGCGGACGTTGTTGGCCTCGGCGTCCATGACAACGCCCATGTACTCCAGGCCGGAGGCGATCTGCATGCGCTGCTTGGCGTCGTTCTCGCCCACGCCGGCCGTGAAGACGATGGCATCCACACCGCCCATGGCGGCTGCGTAGGCGCCGATGTACTTCTTCACGCTGTAGTCGAAGACGCTGGTGGCCAGAGCGGCGCGCTCGTTGCCTTCCTCGGCGGCGGCATCCAGGTCACGGAAGTCGGAGGAGACACCGGAGATGCCTTCCACGCCGGACTTCTTGTTGAGAGTGTTGAGCATCTCCTTGATGGACCAGCCGTACTTGTTCATCAGGTACTCCAGGATGCCTGCATCCAGGTCGCCGGAGCGGGTGCCCATGGGAACACCGGCCAGAGGCGTGAAGCCCATGGAGGTATCCACGCTCTTGCCGCCATTCACGGCGGTGACAGAGGAGCCGTTGCCCAGGTGGCAGGTGATGATCTTCAGATCCTCGATCGGTTTGCCCAGCATGGCGGCGGCGCGGCCGGCGACATACTTGTGGGAGGTGCCGTGGAAGCCGTAGCGGCGCACCTTGTCGTTGGTGTAGAACTCATAGGGCAGAGCGTAGGTGTAGGCCACAGGGGGCATGGTCTGATGGAAGGCGGTGTCGAACACAGCCACCATGGGGGTGCCGGGCATGAGATCCTGGCATGCCCTGATGCCGATGATGTTGGCGGGGTTGTGCAGGGGGGCCAGGGGGTTGCACTCCTCGATGGCGGCCATGACGGTGTCGTCGATGAGCACGGAGCTGGCGAACTTCTCGCCGCCGTGGACCACGCGGTGACCGACTGCATCGATCTCGGACATGGAGGCGATGACACCGTTCTTGGGATCTACCAAGGCGTCCAGCACAGCCTTGATGGCCTCGTTATGGGTGGGCATGGCAACGTCGGCTTCCTTGATGGCCTCTTTGCCTTCCGGCTTGTAGGTGAATTTGCCGTCGATACCGATGCGCTCGCACAGACCCTTGGCCAGGACTTCCTGGGTGTCCGGATCGAGCAGCTGGTATTTCAGGGAGGAGCTGCCGGCGTTGATGACCAGAATTTTCATGGGAATCAATCTCCTTCACTTTTGACAGTTCGTTTTGGGGGTTGCCTTGCTTCCCGGCATGGGATACAATGGTGACTGCAAGCCCTTCTTTGTCTATTCTAACGCCTTTCAAGGGTTTGGACAACAGTTTTTTGGTCAATGAGACGGCATATTTTTCATGATTTCATTACAAAAGGGGACCGGGAGGGAAGAGTTTGAAGGTCTGCGGCATTGTGGCGGAATACAGTCCTTTCCACAGCGGACATGCATATCAGGCAGCCCGGACGCGCTCAATCCTGACCCGGGAGGGTGAGGAGACGGGCATCTGTGCCGTCATGAGCGGCTGCTGGACACAGCAGGGGAGACCTGCCTGCGCAGACAAACAGACCCGTACCCGGCTGGCTCTGGCCGGGGGCGTAGACCTGGTGCTGGAACTGCCGGTTCTCTGGTCCTGCTCTTCGGCGGAGTCCTTTGCCCGGGGTGCTGTCTTTATACTGGAGCAGACAGGGATCCTGGATGCAGTCAGTTTCGGCAGCGAGACAGATGATGTACAGGCGCTGGCAAGGACAGCAGAGGTCCTGGACAGCGGGGAATACAGGGAAGTACTGCACCGGCACCTTCGCAGCGGGGGATCCTTTCCGGCATGCCGTCAGAGAGCCGTGGCGGAGATCCTGGGAGAGGAGACGGCACAGGTGCTGTCTACGCCCAACAGCAGCCTGGGGGTGGAGTACATCCGGGCTCTGCGTCAGCTGGGCAGCAGTGCGGAAGTTATAGCGGTACTGAGGACCGGAGCCCGTCATGATGAACCGGCGTCAATGCCCGGCGATGCAGATAATGACAGGGAACACCTGTCTGCCACAGCCCTGCGGTCCATCCTGGCCAGGGGGGACTGGGAACTGGCGGAGCAGTATCTGCCGGCCGGCGCCCGGGGAATCCTGGAAGGTCACATGCCGGATCCCGGTGCCCTGAAATCCATGGAGTGGGCCATGCTGACCAGGATCCGTTCCATGAAGGAACAGGACTGGGCTGCACTGCCGGATTCCGGTGCTGCAGAGGGGCTACCCAGGAGGCTGGTGCGCTGTGCCGGAGAAGCGAAGTCCATTCAGGAATTTCTGGAGACAGCCAAGACAAAGCGGTACACCTGGTCCCGGCTCAGCCGTCTGCTGACCTGGTCCTGGCTGGGACTGACAGCGGAAGATATT
>CAYYHY010000373.1:0-2424 GCA_964471855.1 uncultured Oscillospiraceae bacterium
TGTGTCACAATTACATGGATAATTTTGCTGATGTTATTTACACATTAGACGATGGTCATTTTTCTTCATTATTCTCTGGCTTTGGTCTATATTGTTTTGCAGGGGAAGAAGTAGGATGGGATGTCACAATAAACGGGATCACAACTACTATAAGAGATAATATTAATTCGAATAAAGTAAGTGATGAAAATAGTGCATTTTTTGATAATTATCATCAGCAAGTTAATAGTTTGTTCGATGAAAGCTCTGCAATCAAAATAAATAATGATGGTTTTCTAACTTATGATCAAATAATCTCCTTAATTTCAAATTACTGATAAAAGTGACTTCTTTGTTTGTCTATTGTTGTTCTGATTAAAAAAATAGTTTCCGATATGCTCGGGCAGATAACAAATACACTGTCTCACTATTTTAATTTTTATCAAATTCCTTTCCTATAAAAGCCGCTTTTTAGTCTTAAATCCTGCTAGTATTGTATGCAGATGGCCTCCTGTCCTCCTCCATGGTATCAGGAAGAACTGGCAGGAATCCCGATGCGGCTGGTGCGGACGCTGGGTGTGCCGCCTCAAATTTTCTTCAGAAAAGCTGCTCCGCGTGGAATATTAATCCGCCGGGCAGCATATCATGGAAGCAGAGGCGCACAGCGCCAACAATTGGCAAGGAGGAATTCGATTTGAAACGCATCGCCGCAGCCCTCGCAGCTGTACTGCTCACCCTGGTGCTTGTACAGCCCGCCGGCGCATCGCCGTTCACTGATGTCCCTGACGATACCTGGTATGCTCCCTACGCACAGGAGGCCCTGTCGAAAGGATACCTGCATGGCACAGGAAACGGCTGCTTTTCACCCGAAGGAACAGTCACCTACGGTCAGTTTGCCGCACTTCTCACCCGCATCTTCTGTCCGCAGGAACTGGAGAACTATGCAGGAACTGCGGTTCCCTGGTATGTCCCTGCATGTGAGACGGCAGCCAGTGCCGGCATCCTGGACGGTTCGGCATGTGTCCGGACCGAGTCCGGCTGGTCGTCTGCAGAAATGCCTGTCACCCGGTACGAGATGTCTCTTCTGCTGTACAACGCAGTCCGTACAGCCGGCATCCCTTTGCCGGACCGCAGCGAGGCCATGGCCGCCGGGAACAGGATAGCCGACTGGGACTCCATACCGGAAGAGCACCGCTGCAGCGCAGCCTCCATGGTGCTTTTGGGGCTCCTGAGCGGCGTTGACCGGACCGGCACCTTCGCTGGCGGTCTGACTGTGACCCGTGCCCAGCTTGCAGCCATAGCCTGCCGTCTGGATGCTCTGACTGCCTCACCCTGATCTCCTGCATTCCCTGGTTGTCCTCTCATTCCCCGGCTGCACCGTTCGACCCGGTCTGCCGGGGCTTATTTTTTCCCTTCATCATCCGCATCAATGGTGTGGATACGGACGTGTCGAAGACACTCTGCAGTTCCACCAGAAGATCGATTCAGGTGCGCAGCACAAGTGTCTGGCATCTGCCGACGGCGCCGCTGCTGTTGCGCCTGTTTTAAACGCCGGGGCAGCATATCCTCAAAACTCTGGAAATCAGGGCGGGACAAGTTGCTGGAGCTTCAGCCCCGGTCCCGAATCAGGGTGCACGCCCGGAGAAGGATGTCTGACGGCGCTGTCCGTAAAGGGCAGCAGCAGGCATGCTGCCTGGTCCGACGTCCTGCGGAAATATGAAGAGACAGCACTGTACCGTCTGCTCGCAGACAGCATGTAACGCGCTTCCAGCGACAGGACAAAGTACAGCAAAATCAGGCTGAGTCGACCCAAGGATCACCACATCATACGCTCTGCACCGGAGCGATGCCCCAGGGCGGTACAGGGAACTGACCTGCGGGCGGGAACCTGCTTCCGCAGCAAGACCAATGCCTGCGGCGTGATCGGATTCCAGAACGGTGATATCGTCCGTGCGGTCTGCCTCAGCAGCAGGTCTGACATCAGCATGACAGCCAGCTTGGTGCAGTTCCCTGCAAATACTGCTCGCTCCTGCATCGGCAGACGGAGATGCGGGCAGTTCTTCCCGGTCTCAAGAAGCCGGTGCTCCAACACCTGCAGCTGATCCCTGCAGGGAGTGCCGCCCGGTGCTCCACGCCTTCTCTGGCAGCAGTCCGCAGGAAATCTCACAGAGATTTGTACAGAAAACAAAACGCAGCGCCATGGAAGGAGATCCCTTCCATGGCGCTGCCTGCTGAACCGGGTGTTCTCGTAAGGTCTGCAGACCATTATCGCCATGACAGATTATGGAACCGCATTCAGCAGTACAGCTCCCGCCTGAGCGCCTTGCTCCGCTGCGGAGCTCATGTTGCCAGGCTGTACGGCGGGGGCGGCGTCAGCCCGTTCTCCCTGATGAAGGCCTCCATCTGCCTGATACGGGTCTCCGCTGCATTCCGGGCATCCTCCGC
>CAYYHY010000374.1:0-2424 GCA_964471855.1 uncultured Oscillospiraceae bacterium
TGAAGTTCAGGAGCGAGGCCCCGGTGGACGTGAGCCTGAAGTACACCGCAGCGGCCAACGGCTCCTTTGACGTGACCGAGGTCTATGCAACCGACGGCCTCAACCGCAAGGCCAATCTGAAGGTCCTGGAGGACGACAGGGGCTTCTTCCCCGACTACAACGGGGCCTTTCTCGTGCGGGAGGACACCTTTGAGCGCTTCTCCGAAACGGCTCCGGATCTGGAGGAGATTCTCAATCTGCTGGCGGGTCAGATCTCCAACGAGGACATGGTGGAGATGACCTACCAGGTGGACGTGGAGGGAAAGGAACTGGACCAGGTGGCCCTGGACTTCCTCACGGAGAGGGACCTTCTGCAGTGACCGCAGCTGTAATTTCTCAGCGTCAGGCCCCTGTTCCCTGCAGCCGGCCAGACTCCCCGGCCTCTGCCTGAGGTCCGGCGGAAGCCCGGCATTCCTGGCGTTCAGAAATTTCAGCTTGATTTTACCATGCACAGGAAGCGGGGACCGGTCTTGAGCAGCCGGTCCCCGCAGTCTGTGAATCTGAAGCTGCTGCAGACCGGCGGCGTACTGGAGGCGCAGATGCCTGCAGCAGGACTCCCGGGAGGGACCCGGCAGAAAGGAAATGATGCGGAGAACATGGGCACCGAATACAGGGGTCTGACGGACGAGGCCGCCCGGACAGACCTGTTCGACATCCAGCGCTACATCGACGGGCTCAGCAGGTTCATCCTCACCTGCCAGACGCCCCTCACCATCTCCATCCAGGGCTCCTGGGGCACGGGGAAGACCTCCATCATGCGGCTGATCCAGAAGTCGCTGGACACCCGGGTCCCCCGCAGGACCCTCTGCATCTGGTTCAACACCTGGCAGTTCTCCCAGTTCAGCATGGAGGAGAACCTGAGCGTCTCCCTCCTCTCCTGCCTTCTCAGCGAGCTGTCCTCCAGCGACGAGGACCGGGAGGCGGCCGCCCGCACCGCCCGGACCCTGCAGTCTGCCGGCCGGTTCGCCCGGGAGCTGCTTCTCAGCGCCATCGACAGCAGAATCGGAAGCCGGGCCGCGGACACCCTGGACAGGATCATGGACGGCCTCTCCTCGGAGCAGACGGACGCTGCCTCCGTGGTCCAGCAGCTGCACCGGCAGTTTGCGGAGTGCGTGGAGCGGAAGCTGGCGGCCACCGGAATGGAGCGGATTGTGGTCTTCATCGACGACCTGGACAGACTGGACCCCCGCCGGGCGGTGGAGCTTCTGGAGGTCCTGAAGCTGTTTCTGGACTGCGAGAACTGCGTCTTCGTCCTGGCTGTGGACTACTCCGTGGTGTGCCTGGGCGTGGAGGCCAAGTACGGCGGTCTCCTGGGGAACCGGGCGGACAGCGCCGAGAAGGGGCGCAGCTTCTTCGACAAGATCATCCAGGTCCCCTTCAAGATGCCGGTGGCGGAGTACAACCTGGACAACTATGTGAAGAACTGCTTCCAGCAGATCGGCATGAGCTGCACCGACGAGGAGGTCCGGACCTGCGTGGGTCTGATCCGCCTGTCCATCGGCGCCAACCCCCGCAGCATGAAGCGCCTGTTTAACGCCTACCTGCTGCTGACCATGGTGGTCTCCGAGGAGATCCTGCGCTCGGACCGGAACCGGATGATCCTCTTCGGCATCCTCTGCCTGCAGCAGGCCTTTGAGAAGGTGTACAACTTCATCGTCGAGCGGCGGGGCGTCCTCACCGGGGAGATGCTGTCCGCACTGGCCTGCGCCGACAGCCAGGAGGACCTGGACAGCGTCTTTCCGGAGTGCACCCTGGACATCCGGCAGGTCCTGCAGGCCAGGAGCTTCCTGCAGATGCTGCTCTGGGATGTGCTGGACGCCGACAGCAGCCAGAGCATCGACGGCCGGGAGATGGAGGCGTTCCGCAGCGTGCTGGGGGCCTCCACCATGACCTCCGCCGCAGACGATCCGGATTCCCGCGGTCCGGTCTCCTCCGAGGTGGCCACGCTCCATGAGCTGGGGGCTGATCCCCTGTCCGAGGCCCTGGCCCGCCAGCTGGTGGAGGAGGTTCTGGACTTCAGCGAGGACGTGACCGCACGGTACTTCAGCGGGCGCACCAAGACGGTGCAGCTGAAGCGCTGGGGCCGCACCACCTTCATGACCCTGTGCTTCCGGAAGTACGGTCTGTATGTGGAGTGCAGCACCCGGAAGATGCTGTACGACGCCCCGGCCCGGGAGATCATCAAGGACATCTGCGGGAAATCCAGGGTCCAGAGGGTTGCGTTCCGGCTGGTGAGGCAGGGGGACGGAAGTCTGGAGCCGGTCTCCCGGGCGCGGTGCCTGACCGTGGCAAAGGCCTGCTGGGAGAAATGCCCCCGCTGAGAGGAGACAGCCGCACATGAAGAAGATCTACTTTGCTGCCTCCATTACCGGAGGACGGCAGGAC
>CAYYHY010000375.1:0-2409 GCA_964471855.1 uncultured Oscillospiraceae bacterium
TTCTGTACAGGGAAAAACAGGTAGTTTCCTTAGATAAAGTGTGATATAATGGACAGAGACACTTCCCGGGCTCAGCGCAATCCCTATTCTGCAGGACAGAAGTTCTGTCCTGAAACTGAACAACGGAGGCTGGACATTATTATGAAACAGGCAATCATGTTCGGTGCCGGCAACATCGGCCGGGGATTCATCGGACTCGTCCTCTCCCGGGCAGGCTACCATGTCAAGTTTGCCGATGTGGTGATGCCCCTGGTGGATGAAATCAACCGCCGCAGGGAGTATGTAGTCCACGTGGTGGACAGCGAGTGCACGGATGAGCTGGTCACCAACATCTCTGCCATCAGCTCCAACAACCCCGAGCTGGTGGAGGAGATCACCCGCAGCCAGATCCTTACCACCGCCGTGGGTCTCGGCGTCCTCCCCTACATTGCCCCTGTCATCGCAGCCGGCATCATGGAGCGCAGGAAGAAAGGCATCGAGGAGCCCATGCAGGTCATCGCCTGTGAGAACGCCATCCGCGGCACCTCCCAGCTCAAGTCGCAGGTGATCCAGCACCTGGGGAAGGAAGACCGGGCCTACATGGACAGGTATGTCGGCTTCCCGGACAGCGAGGTGGACCGCATTGTTCCCCCCTTCCGCCGCGAGCCGGGGGCCCCGGACATGATCGACGTGGTGGTGGAGCGCCACTTTGAGTGGACGGTGGAGGCCGCCGGCATCCGGGGCGATGTGCCTGACATCCCCGGCATGCACGTGGTGGACCGCCTGGATCCCTACCTGGAGCGCAAGCTCTTCGCCTTCAACGGCGCCCACGCCGTTACCGCCTACCTGGGAGAGCTGAAGGGCATCGAGACACTGCGGGAGGCCATTGAGGACCCGGAGATCGAGGCCACGGTGACCGCCCTCCAGGCCGAGTGCTCCGCCATGCTGGTGAAGCGCCACGGCTTCAAGCCGGAGGAGATGGATGCCTACTGTGCAACAGCCCGGGACCGCTTCCGCAACCCCCACCTGAAGGATGAGAACGTCCGGGTGGGCCGGCAGCCCATCCGCAAGCTGGCGGCAGAGGACCGGCTGGTCAAACCCATGACCCTGGCCGCGGAGTACGGCCTGCCTGTGGACCACTATGTGACCGGCATCGCCGCTGCCCTGCACCACAAGGACCTGGGGGATCAGCAGAGCGTGGACCTGCAGGACATGATCGCCGAGAGGGGCGTCAGGGCAACCCTGCAGGAGATCTCCGGCATTCCTGCCGGCAGCGTAGTGGCCGAGCGGATCGCAGAAGCCTACGAGCAGATGGGCAGCGGAACCTGACAGACAGAGGAAGAGCTGGAAGCCGGCTCCCTGAGACAGAACATGCAGCCCGGGAAGGCAGAGATGCTTTCCCGGGTTTTTCGTGCTGCGCGACCGTCCGGGCCCTCTCTGCCCGGGTTGCAGGGGGAGCCGGAACGGCGTATAATCGGGCGGTGAAGAAGACGGCCAGGAGGAATACAGAATGGATGTGTATCTGGGAATCGATGCGGGGATCTCCACCGCCAAGCTTGTGCTGACAGATTCGGAGGGGTCGGAAACTGCGGCGCTCCAGATTGCTGCGCCGGAGAAGCTGTCTGACCTGCAGTGCGCTGCGGCGGATCTGACCCGCTCCGCCGGAATCGAACCGGAACAGCTGCGGGGGATTGCAGCCACCGGCGTCG
Organism: uncultured Oscillospiraceae bacterium; assembly: GCA_964471855.1. Lineage (GTDB taxonomy): Bacteria > Bacillota > Clostridia > Oscillospirales > Oscillospiraceae > Lawsonibacter. Next base: position 1,689 of record CAYYHY010000375.1, read on the forward strand.
GCGCCCCGAAGCTGGGGGAGCGGCTGTTCGGCGTCCCGGTACGGAACGTGGATGAGCTTACAGCGGTGGGCCGGGGCGGTCTCCTGCTGACAGGACTCCCTGCTGCAGTGGTCATGAGCATGGGCACGGGAACCGCCTTTGTCTATGCCAGCGGAGACAGGTGCACCCACCAGGGCGGCACGGGGGTCGGCGGCGGAACCCTGACAGGACTTGGGGCCCGCCTGCTGGGGACCGACAGGGCGGAGGAGATCGCGGCCCTGGCCCTGACAGGAAATCTGGAGAAGGTGGACCTCACCGTGGGCAGCGTGGGCGGTCCGGAGGTGGGGATGCTCTCTGCAGAGGTGACAGCCTCCAACTTTGGAAAGAACAGCCCGGAGGCGGAGCGGAGCGATCTGGCCCTGGGTCTGATGAACATGGTCTTCCAGACGGCAGGAGTCATGGCGGCCTTTGTATGCAGAAGCACAGGAGTCCACACCGTGGCGGCCGTGGGTTCGCCCACCGCCCTGCCCCAGGCCCGGCAGCTGCTGGACCGGGTGGGGGGTCTGTTCAGCGTGGACTTTGTCATACCGGCCGGGTCGCGGTTTGCAGCAGCCCTGGGTGCCGTGTACACCATAGCCAAAAAGTAGCAGCCGGTCCGGACGGGCACATGCTGATGCGGGGCAGTTCTCCGGCTGTCCCGCTTTTTCTGACCTGACAGCAGCCGCATGACGGGACTCCCGGC
>CAYYHY010000376.1:0-2391 GCA_964471855.1 uncultured Oscillospiraceae bacterium
CGTTGCCCAGGACGTGCTCATGGGCCATGGCGCCCCAGTACTCGTGCATGTCGATGACGTCGATGCCCATGGACATGGTCAGCTCGTACATGGTGGGCAGCATGAAGACCAGCCAGTTCTGGGTCATGGCACCGCCCACGGAGATGAGGGCGCCTACGCGCTTCTTGAAGGAGCGGACGTCGGGCAGCTTCTCGGGGGGCTTGCCGGCGGCGACACCCTCGTCATAGGTGGCCTTGCGGAAGGTGATGTCGTGGGAGGGGCCGAGGCGGTCGCAGAGGGTCTTGTAGCGGCCGGTGGGGCTGAGCACGTAGGTGGGGCAGGCGGCGATGAGGGCATCGCACTCCATGATGGCCTCGTCGATAATGTGGAAGTCGTCCTTGATGGGGCAGCCGCCCTTGCCGAAGCCGGCGGTCATGCCCACCACGCAGGAGATGCATCCGGTGCAGGGCTTGATGTCCAGGTCATCCACATGGATGAACTTCACTTCGTTGCCGGCCTTCTCGCACTCCATGAGTACGGTCTTGACCATGATGTCGCAGTTCTTGTTTCTGCGTCCGAAGGAGAGGCCGAGTACTTTCTTGCTCATGATGATACCTCATTTCTGCAGCGTGAGCGCTGCGGTCTGGATGGGGCCGGGCACGCCCCGGGGGAGGAGCATGCCCGGCAGGGGGCCTGGAAGAGACGCTCAGTCCCTGAATCTTCCCACCTTGGTGGGGCGCATGGGGGTTTTGGGTACGCGGCCGGTGGTGATCACGACGGCGTTCGCGGGGCACGCCTCAGCGCACTTGCCGCACTTGGTGCAGTCGAAATCGTCCACCGTGTGGATATAGCCGGGACGGCCGTCGATGCAGCCGAAGGGGCACGGAGGGATGCACGCCCCGCAGCCGGTGCACTTCCGGGGGTCGATGTAGATGTTGACCAGCTTGACGCAGGCACCGGAGGGGCAGCGCTTCTTGCGGATATGGGCGGTGAACTCGTCCTGGAAGCCGTCCTGGGCGGAGAGGGCGATGCGGGCGGCGTTCTGGCCCATGGTACAGAGGGTGGAGAAGCCCATGGCGGAGCCGATCTCGTGGGTCATGTCCACATACTCGGGACGGCCCCGGCCCGTTGTCATCTCCCGGTGCTCATACTCCAGCTGGATGAGACCCTCGCGGCAGAAGACGCACTTGCCGCAGGAGCGGGCCCGGGAGGCCAGCAGGCGGCTGGCGGTGAGGGCCACGGGGCACTCGTGCTCGGAGAGGACGCGGATGACGCCGTTCTCCACAGGGGCCTTCTCCACGGGCAGGCTGCCGTCGGAGACGGGGCGCAGCTCGTAGCCCAGCAGCAGACCCTTGGCGCCGCTCAAATCCGCCAGGCTGGAGATGGCGGTGCCGTCGGGAACCTTGGCAACAGGGCCGCCGTTGACGCTGACATAGACACCGGAGACGTAGTCGCCCCGGACCGCGTGGGCCAGGTCGGCTGCGGTGCCGATGTGGAGCAGGAGGGTTTCCGCATTTTCACGGACGTTTACAAACTCGGTGCGGACGTCCACGCCGTACTCCTGAGCCAGGGAGGCCAGGGGAGCGGCAGCTTCCGGGTGCTCCTCGGGGATATAGAGGATCTTCTCCTCCGTCCCCAGGAACTTTGCGGCCAGGGCGATGCCCTGGAAGACGCTCTCCGGGTCGGACTCCAGAAGGGAGAGCAGAACGAAATCGGTATCGGCGTTGTTGAGGGCGGCAGCCACGGCATTCATGCCCGCGGCATCCCGCAGCCGGTCAGCCAGCATGCCGCCGGGAAGGCCGGTCTCCCGGACCTTCGCGGCCTCGACCAGCTCCAGCAGAGCTCCGGGTTCCAGAGCCTTCAAAGTTTCAGCGAAATTCATGCTCAGGCCTCCTTTCCGGCGTAGTCGCCCCAGACACGCGGGCGGGAAATCTTCAGGCGCAGGTCGCACTGCAGGCAGCGCTCCGCTTCGCCGCAGCCGCCCTCACAGCCGAGGCCGTGGTCGAACTGTCTGAAGTTGTCCTGGCGGGAGGCCGCGTCGTCCACCGCGGGCTGGCGGCGCTCCAGTTTTCCGAAGCCGTCTACATGGCCGATGTACGGGTCGGCGTTCTGCTCGGGGGCCAGCACTTCGCTGATGTCGCCGTCGCCGCCCAGATACAGGTCGATCTGGCTGGCGGCCTCGCGGCCGGACTCTATGGCCTGGATGACGGACTTGGTGCCGTAGATCACGTCGCCGCAGGCGAAGATGCCGGGCACGCTGGTGCTCTTGTCCTTCTCCATGTCGGTCACGGCGATGGAGTTGGCACGGCCCAGAGTGAGACCGCAGTCCGGTGTCAGGTCGGGGCGCTGGCCGGTGGCGAAGATGACGGTGTCGCCGGCGATGTGGTGCTCGCTGCCGGGCTCCTTCTGGAT
>CAYYHY010000377.1:0-2373 GCA_964471855.1 uncultured Oscillospiraceae bacterium
GCATTCAGTTTCTGACCTCCCGGGCTGAAGTTTCATTGTCAGAATTAGCGTCATATCTGACAATTACCGCTTGCACAGGGTGGCATCTTCGATTATAATTATTGTCAGGAACCCGCCCGCACTTTCACTGTTTACGGATTTTGGACAGGAATATCCGGCAGCTGAATACCGAAAATCTGCTCTGCTCCAGATATATGAAACATCAGGGGACTGCACCTGTCATCTGTGTGGAGAAGAGATTTCGCTGAAAGCAGGACTGGCACCAGGGGATGCGGAGCACCGGGAGGCTTCTGCTGCGTTCCGGAAGACCGTCAGATGTGCCCTGCATGCGGTCGCTTTCATCCCTGGCTGTCTGTTCCTGTATCCCGTCGCACTGACGTTATCTGACCAGCGGCGCTGCAGCTGACTGCTGATGCTGAGGCTGTAATCGAACCAGGGAACCGGAGGAGATCTCCCCCGGACAGCGGCTTCGTTCATTTTCTTCGGCAAACCGCGGCGAAAACTTAATTTTTTTAATGTGCTTTCCTGTGTGCCCGGATGTCCAAAATCAGTCTTTTCCAAACATTTCTGGCGTAATTGAGACGGCGTTCAGCTCTTTCGCCCTCCTTTTCAGCATTTTTCAGCTTCCTGTCAACCGTTAACGCCGCACGTTGACAGTATCTTCCAATCAGTGTATGATAGTAGTACTGTTGTAACGGTCCTGTTCTGCCGGTCTCATGACACCAGCTGCATGCGTCAGGCCCTGCGGTCCGGCTGCACCTGCCGGTTGCTGCGGTCTTTTCCATGCACGCCCACGGCACCATTACAGACAGGACGTCCGTAATCATCCCGCGCCGTACTGACCCGAAGCTTCTCCCGAAACTGTCCTCCCCATGCTGCTTTTGTAAGGAGTGATACCTTTGTCAAAACCGAGAGCTTCAAGGATTGTGCTTACAGACGAGGAGAAAAAACTCTGCAGGCAGCTTCTTGAATCAAAGTCCACAAGCGACATGATACGCAGACGCGTTGAAATTGTGGTGGCGCTGGACGAGTCCGACGGCATCTGCAAGACTCTGAGCGGTGTCGCCAAAAAGCTTAAAATCGCTGAGAGTACCGTTTCCTACATCGAGAAGATGTACCAGTCCATCGGGCTGGCGGAACTCGCCACCACCAGGCGCAGCCGCCAGCCTGTCTCCCCGGAGCTGGAACTGAAGGTGGTCGAGGCTGTTATTAAGGATCCGCCGCGGGGCATGACCCGCTGGACCACTTCCTCCCTGGCCTACTACTCCGAAGATCTGGTTGGACGGCACCTCCCGGAATGGCGCATCAAGACTATCGTCAAGCGCTATGACCTGAAGCTCCGGGACTACGGCGTTATCCGCACCTACTACAAGGAGCTCAGCGACACCAGCGGCGAGAAGGAGTTTGCGGAAGCCGCCGTGAGCACTGTGGAAAACGGCGGTCACCTCTACTACCCGGATCTCCCTGCACTCATGGAGAAGTATGTCGGTCACCCGGTAGGTCCCAAGGATGTCTTCGAGGCCCTCATCCAGCAGGGCGTCGATCTGAAGCTGTTCCTGAACCCCAGCTGGGATGTGGTCTGGCCCGGACTCGACGACGAAAACTGACCGCTCCCCGTGTTGCCGGAACTGCCTCCGGCATCTGCTGCAGAGCGATGCTCCCCTCTGACCGCAGTCTTCCCCCTGCTTCCCCGCACTCGGATGGCATGAGCCAGACACAGCGGCACAGAACCGCATATGAAAACAGGACTCCGCCTGCCGGCTGCAGGCGGAGTCCTGTTCTGCTCATCAGAAGGAACTGCGGTTCCAGATCAGAAGTACTTCCGGACACCCTCGGAAGCGAGTTCCACATCGTCGCTGATGGTGACGGTAAACTTGATGCCGTGGTGCTGGCTGAAGTGCTCCAGCCAGTCCAGGAACTCCTCGGTCTCTCCATCGGTGTCCCGGCCTACGATCTTGGTAAGGCTGTCGATGAAGATATAGCTGGTGTCATAGTTGCCCGCATACAGACCGCTGATGAAGCCTTTCATGGCGGTGTAGCTGGCAATATCGTAATCGCTGGCTTCGACAAGACGGATCATGTAGTGGATATCGAAGGTCAGCTTTCTGCCTTTTTCAATGCACACGACGCACCCGGTCTCAGTCTTGGCGGCGTTGTTAATAAGTTCAATCAGCTGCTTGGTCTTTCCTGCTCCCTTTTTCCCCATGATAACACGGACCATGCAATCACTCCTTATGACTGATTTTCAGGCGGCACGCTCCCGCCCCGGAGCATGACAGCTCTGCAGCTCCCATGCAAAAGATTCTTCCATTCATTACTTTACCACAGCACCGCATGGAATTCAACCGGGCGGCTTCTTTTTTTATTCCACTC
>CAYYHY010000378.1:0-2367 GCA_964471855.1 uncultured Oscillospiraceae bacterium
GTGCTGCTTACCCGGTCATTGATTCCAGGCAAGATATATCCCTCCCCGCCTTCTGATCTGTCTGTCTTCAGCAGACTGCCTCTCTGATCTCCCTGTCCAGCTGCTCCCCGTCAGCCCCCAGGCAGTCCAGAATGGCCTTCTGCCCGTCCGTGAGCCTGTACCGCCGCTCCCGCTTCCCCGTCGCAGGATTCCTCTCCGCCTTCACAGCTTCCAGCTGGGCGACCACGCCTGGGACATCGAACCTCCGGGGATCTTCTTTCCTCAGCTCAGCCGTGCTTCTGGAGATCAGCGCATGCAGAACTGACGCTGTAAACCACAGAAAACTCTTTCCGGCTGCCGCCTGCTCCTCCGCAATCCCGATCTCGTCCGCTCTCCTGCGGTCTTTCAGGACCTGCAGCATGGACCAGGCAGATTCCTTTCTCCAGTACTCCTCCAGGCACTCCGAAGCTGTCATCCGGTCACTGGCAAGGAAGATGCTCATGCCGGACTTCATGATCTCCCTCTCAGCGGCTGCTTCGTCCGCTGTGTATCCGGCAATCTGCACGCTGAAGTACGGAGGAATCCAGGAGAGCCTGCTGCATCCGGCGGGGTCCTCCTCTGAATCTTCCAGGAACTCCTCCAGTTCCGCCCTCTCCCTCTCGATCTTCCTTTTCGCACCTGCCCGCTCTGCAAGATACCTTCCTGTCTCCCAGATGACATGGACCGAGTGCAGCGGACCGTCCCCGCCGATATCCAGGGGTTCTGAAAGACCCCAGGTCCGGTCATCCTCACAGGCGCCGGGAATGAATATCTCGTTTTCGTCATCCCGGATGCAGTCAGCGGCTGACTCCGCCATCTGTCTGCCGAGTCCGGTGCTGCGGTTCAGCATGACGATGTACTCCATGCCCAGGGAATCCAGAATCCTCAGGTCGGAAACGGAGAGAAAGCCCCGGTCGCAGACCAGTACGGGATGTATCTCCGCCTGTGCGGTTTCCCGGATGTGCTTCACCGTGTCCAGCATCTCCGGCACCGGCGTCAGGTCCCGGATGGTGCCGGGGGCGTGGAGAAAGGTCAGGGGCAGACCGTCCTCTGACCTGACGGCATACACCGTGTCGATCCGCAGGACCGGATCCTCCTCTGCATGCTCCTGCCATCCCTCGGACACGCCCTCTGCCCGGGTTCTGTCGTCCATGGAGTCGCTGTACAGATGCACATTCCCGCTGCCGATGTTCCGGACGGTCCATCTGTCCAGGAACTGTCTGACGGCCGGCACGGTCAGAACTCCTGTCAGGAACTGGCCCAGTTCTTCCTCCTCCATGATGTCCTCAGAGAACAGCATATGGTCCCTGGCCCAGTACGGGTACAGATCCAGGCAGGCCGTGCGGGAAGAGAGCATGTACTGGCAGCAGTCCAGAATCTGAAGGGCATTCTCCTCTCCGAACACCTCCGTCAGGTCCTCCAGGAGACCGCTGGTCTCCGCAGCCCTGCCGGCTGCACATCTCAGTCCTGCGGCGAGACTGTCCGAAAAGCGGGGAGGTTCCAGGGAACCTGTCTCTGCCTCCTCCAGCATCCGGTGATACCTGTCGTTGCCGTAGAACATCCTCTCTTCCCCCGGCTCCCCGTCGGTTTTCAGCACGCCGATGCAGGCAATATCATGCCCGGTATATCCTCTCCCGCCGTTCTTCCTCGCCGACGCGGGCACATATTTGTTTCCGGTGTTGATGTACACATAAACCCTGTTAACAATAAATGCGCCTCTGGGCATGGGAAACAGGTTGGACTCCGTGCGCGGGATTCTTCCCATCTGACCGCCTCCTTCCTCCATACTGCCGCCCCGGGAACCCTGCCGGCACAGCCATATGTCAGCAGATTCCCTGCGCTGCCTGCAGGGGCAGCGCTGCGCAGGCTGAACTTCACATCCTGAGGGAGCGGAGCAGGCGGGCCGCCAGACCCGTTGCTCCGCTCCCTGCTGTTTTCATCTGCTTCAGGACACTTCCCGGACCAGATCACTCCGTACCCAGCCCTCCAGGCCCTGCGCTGTAGTGATTTTGTACCAGTCGTGGGTGACTCCATCGGAGCCCAGTCCCTGACCGGTCTCTCCCCGCCAGTACAGCAGGGTGCCGTCCGGGACCGTTCCCACGAGACCGCTTGCATGCCGGGGCTCTTCCCGGATGTTCGCTCCGTCCCCGTCTGCATCCACCGTCAGGGCTGTGCCATCTGCCGGGGCCGGCCTCTGGCCCGCTTCCCGTACCAGGTCGCTCCGGACCCAGCCTTCCAGGCCCCGGTCCGTGGTAATCCTGTACCAGTCGTGGGTGACCCCGTCGGAGCCCAGTCCCTGTCCGGTCTCCCCCTGCCAGTACAGCAGAGTGCCGTCCGGAACCGTTCCCA
>CAYYHY010000379.1:0-2364 GCA_964471855.1 uncultured Oscillospiraceae bacterium
CAGAAGGCGCCTGCCCGAAGCTCCCTCAGGGACCCCGGACAGGCGCCGTTTCCTGTTCAATTCTGGAGATTCTTCAGAAGCCGGTTCATGTCCTCAGGTGAACAGACCCGGTGGTGGGCCAGGGAGTTGCGGCAGTTTTTCAGGTGGATAATCCAGTCCCGCAGGTCGGGGGGAAAACTGAGCAGGGGCACATCCCAGTCGTCGCTCCGCTTCAGGGCCATCATCCAGGTGAGGGTTCCCAGCTCCACATCCGAGGCGCTCTCCAGTGCATCGTCCTTCTGGGTGATGCGTCCGGTCCGGTAGAGATCCGGGTTGAAGTACTCCGTACTGACGGCCTCCATGATGGCCTCCGAATGTTCCGTTACAATGCTGAGCCGCTCCATCTCAATGCCTGCGAAGGCTGTCTGAATCTGTGCCTTCCACACCAGCTGGTCCAGTTCCTCCTTCTCCGGGAAGCGGTCCAGCACCGGTATGCGGCCGGAATCCATCATGTCCAGCATGGCCCGGGCGGGGTCCTCGGCGGCAAAGTCGATGCCGGTGAGGATGTCCGGGATGATCTCGGCGCTTCCCTCGGAGAGGCTGGCGGCCAGGAAGGAGGCGTAGCGCTTCAGCCAGACCGGCAGGTCCCGGATGCCGTCCGCCAGGATGCTGGCAAACAGAAGGGCATCCCCGGAGCGGATATAGTCGGAGTAGTTGAGCACCTGCACCTGCTCCGGAATGCGGGGCAGGCGGGTCTCCGCAGGGACCTGGAGCACATAGGCCCCGTCGGTCTCCAGGTTCCGGCCCTTCCGGTCGGAAATAAAGGTGATGATCTGGCCCAGGTCCTGTTCCCCGGCGGGGATGAACCAGGCCACTGCATTGCCCATTACCTTCTCCTTGTGCATGAAGGTCTTCTGGGCCTCATAGTCCCCCGGACACATGCGCAGCTTCATGGGGCACAGCCGCTCCATGAGCCGCAGAAGGATCTCCTCCTTCTTGCACTCCTCCCAGCTGAAGGTGCAGAAGACGGTGTCGTTGAGCATGTGGCGCACCAGGTCCGGGAGCTGGCTCCGCCACACCATGCGGTTCTCCATGCGGAGGATCACCGGGTGCCCCTCGCGGAGGCACTCGGCGACCTGCTCCAGCAGGAGGCGTGGTCCGGTGATGTTTTCCCACCAGAAGCTGGAGACATCCTCGATCATAAGGCGTTCTCCACCTCGCTCTCCTTGAAGAGATCTTCCGTCACCGTGTCCTGGGACCCGATGTAGCTGAGGAAGTCCTGCTGGCGGAAGCGGTACTGCCCCAGGTCGGGGTGCTTCCACAGGATCCCCATCTTTACCATCTCGTCCAGGAGGGCGGTGAGGTTGGTCTCGGTCATGCCGGTGATCAGGGGCAGGTCAATCTGCTCCCGGTTGTAGGCGCGCAGCTCGGCAGGGGTGTATCCGTACAGACGGCTGGTGCCGGACTCCTGGTCCTCGTAGATCATCTGGGCCAGCAGCAGGGAGACCACCCGGTAGCGGGTGTTGAGCTTGATGGTGCTCATGACCCGGGTGCCGATCTCCCGGCGGATGTCCTTCTCCCGGAAGACCGCCTGCATCTGCTGGTCGCTGATGCTGTAGGGCGGGTTCATGCTGGGTCCGATCTCGCTGTAGTACTTGCTGTAGTCCCGGCACACGGACTGCACCAGGGCGTTGCAGAACATGTGGATCAGACCGGGGTAGCTGTTGGTCTGGGTAAGGATGAGCTCGATCTGCTGGTCCCCGATCTCGAACCCCAGGTAGGACATGGGGATGCGGATGAGCTTGACGGCGTCGCTGTGGGACAGGGGGCCGATGCACAGGGTGGAGTTCATGTGCAGCAGGTTGCTGTTGCCGTCCTCCGCCTTGTCCATGGCGGCCACGTTGTGGGTGCCGGCAAAGACGAACTTGACGTGCTGGCCGGTGCTGTCCCGCAGGGTGATGAAGGGCCGGAGGGCCTCGTAGCGGCTGCGGGAGAACTCCTCGAAGAGGGTGTCCACCTCGTCCACAAAGACGCTGAGCAGGCGGATGCGGCCGGACTCGTAAGCGCCGGCCAGACCGTCGCAGAGGTCCTCGATGGAAGCGGGGGTCTCCTCCAGCAGGTCCAGCTTCTTCAGCTGCCTGCTGACCCGGTCCAGGAGCACGTCGCTCCCCGCGTCCTTTACGTCCACGCAGAAGGAGTATTCCTTCTTGGCGGGCTGGTGGATGGTCTTGCTGGCCCGGTTGAGGAGGGCGGTCTTCCCCAGCTGCCGGCCGCCGTACACCAGGACGGGACCCATGAGGTCGGTCAGCTGTGCCATCTCCTCCACCCGGCCGATGAACATCTCCTCGGGCACGGCGCCGCTGCCGGTGCCGTAGAGCACCTCAA
>CAYYHY010000380.1:0-2352 GCA_964471855.1 uncultured Oscillospiraceae bacterium
GGGGAAGCAGCATCCCTGCGCCATGCGATACCTACCTCTTTAATAATAGGCTCTGTAATTTTCAGTTCTGTCACTCCGGGTACGTCCCGTGAACGAAATTCCTCAGAGGGAAGGAAGGCGATTCCAAGGCCGCCCTGCACCATGTACAGTCCTGTGGTGGGATCGGCTGAACGGCATACAACCTGCGGCTCAAAACCTGCTTCCCGGCAGGCACTGCGGCACAGTTCAGCGGCTACCTGACCATTCTGATGAAAGATGAATTTCTCCTCGGTCAGTTCCCGGAGACTCACCTCTTTGCGGCCGGCAAGCGGGTGCAGACGCGGGACTGCCAGGGAATACCGGTCCTCTCCGAGTTTTTTGAAGTCCAGAGCGGGAGGGAAGTGACCTGTCGGGCGGTTCAGAAACGCTACATCAATGGTCCGCTCTGTCAGCATATCAAGAAGCCTGTACGTTCCAGCCTGAATGATGTTGACGGCTATATCCCCGTAGGTACCGCAGAAAGCCGAAAGCATGCCGCCGAAGTTGATGCACTGCAGACTTGTGATGATACCCAGGTTCAAAGTTCCCTTCCGAAGTCCGGCATAGCGGTACATTTCGGAGCGCAGGGCCTCTGACTGCTGCAGAATCTCTCTGGCCCTGTGTACAAACTCCTGACCGGCCTCAGTGATTACCACAGAACGGGATGTCCGGGCGAAGAGCTGTACACCCAGTTCCTTCTCCAGCTTGGCCACCTGCTGAGAGAGTGCCGGCTGTCCGACATGACATTCTTTTGCCGCCAGGGAGAAGTTCCCGGTATCTGCTACCGCCAGGACATACTGCATCTCATAGAGATCCATATGCGCCTCCTCGTCGTTTTGCCCAAATTTAAGGGCTCCAATTTGTGCATAACGCCAAAACCTGTTCCGACCTTCCGCTAATATACACCCTCACCATTCTGCTGCCAAGTCCCTGCAGATGGTATTAATCATTTATTCTGATAGATGGAATCAGCAACGTGAATTGTACAGAGGTCTGTCCGTGTATTATCATTAAGGCGCAGACGGACAGCCGGTACCTCACGCTGTGAGTCAGTACCGGCTGGAAAGAACATTCGAAACAGACAGCGAGCAGAGGCGTTCTGCTCCTGTGATATGCACAGACGAGGAGCGGCCGCCCGAGGACAATGCTCCTGCAGCAGATGCCTGCAGGCTGCTGTCCATTGTGCCCCTGTCCTGCGTGTCGTGGCAGTTCCAGAATTTAAGGAAAGGCTGGTTTAGAGTGAACCACAACTATTTTACTGAACGGGATGTGAAGCGGCTGGAGGCGCAGGCTGTTCAGCTCCGCCAGGACATCGTTACCATGATCAACGCCGCCAAGGCAGGACATCCCGGCGGGTCCCTGTCGGCGGTGGACATGATCACTGCTCTGTACTTTCATGTACTGAACATCGACCCGCAGAATCCCCAGTGGCCGGACCGGGACCGCTTCATCCTCTCCAAAGGTCACTCCTGCCCGGCTCTGTATGCTGCTCTTGCGCGCAGGGGCTACTTTGACCCCGCTCTGCTGACCACGCTGCGTCAGTATGGCTCCATCCTCCAGGGGCATCCGGACATGAACAAGACCCCGGGCGTGGACATGACTGCGGGCTCCCTGGGCAACGGTCTGGCTGTCGGCGTAGGCATGGCTCTGTCCGCCAGGGTCCATCACCAGAACTACATGACCTATGTCATGCTGGGAGACGGCGAGATCCAGGAGGGCATGGTCTGGGAGGCGGCCATGGCGGCCAGCCATTACGACCTGAAGAACCTGATTGCTATTGTTGACTGCAACGGAGTTCAGATCAACGGCTGGGTCAACGACATCATGACGGTGGAACCCATCGCCGACAAGTGGCGCGCCTTCGGATGGAGGGTCGTCGAAGTGAACGGCCACAACATGAAGGACCTGCTCACCGCTCTCCACACAGCCAAGACCATGCGGCATCCCACGGTGATCCTGATGCGGACTGTCAAGGGCAAGGGTGTCTCCTTCATGGAGGACGAATCGAAGTGGCACGGAGCACCGCCCAGCGATGAGGAACTGGTGCAGGCGCTTGCAGAGATCAAGCAGGGAGGCGTTGTGTGATGGCGAAGACTCTTGCAACCAGAATGGCGTTTGGCCATGAGCTGATCGAGATCGGCAAGACCCGTGACGATTTTGTAGTATGCAACGCAGATACAAAAACCTGCGGTCTGGATAAATTCGGAGAGTACTTCCCCGAGCGGGAGTTCTCCTTCGGCATTGCCGAGCAGAACCTGGTGGCTGCATCGGCGGGTCTGGCGGCCTGCGGGAACAAGGTGTTCCTGGCCACCTTCGCCGTCTTCGCCTCCATGC
>CAYYHY010000381.1:0-2343 GCA_964471855.1 uncultured Oscillospiraceae bacterium
TCCGGCGGCTCTGTGTCTGGATTGTGGTACTAATCCAAAATAAATCTGGTCCGGAAAGTCACCCGGCTGGGGTCCGGATCCCGCCCCTCCGGTCCGGTTCCGGGGGAGGAACCTCGGCAGAACAACCAAATAAAAGAAATTTCTCCTGCCGCAGGGCTTCGAACTCACGCCCTCCCAGTCGCACGGACCCGCATTCCGGTTCTCACTCCCCCGGAACCACGGTTGTCTCCAGGGCAAAGCTCTCGGCTTTTCCCAGCTCGGTCACAGTTATCCGCAGCGTCAGGGGACCGTACAGCGGCTCATCAAAGTTCAGCCGGATGCCGGTGCTGTCAGCTGATGCTGTTACGCCAGGGGCTCTGTTGGCTTCGCTGAAGGCTTTTGTGCCTGCCCTGTACACCCTAACCTCCGGCGTCCCGGCATATGTTCTGCCGTCAGAAAACGGCGCAAATGCTGCAGACATTCCGCCCGGGTCCGCCATGACTGTACTGCTTCCCGGGGAAGGCGTTTCTGTGCGTTCGTAGCGTGTGTACACAATGCTGTTTTCCCTGAACGCATCGGTAAACAGGGAACCTGTATAGTTGCTGTGCCCGAGCAATTTTGAGTACGGCTGCCCTACACATCTATTGTTATTGCCGTCAAAAACCCAGAAATAACCGTATTCATCCGGACATGCACCTAGGTCCCCGCTGCCCATGACAACAACTACGTGCCCGGAATACTCCGAATCCCGTATCCACACTGCATCTCCCGGCTTGATGTCATCGAAGTTCTTGTGCTGTGTTACGGGACCATCCTCACCAAACAGATAATCCAGAACTGTCGCTGCAAAACTATTGCAAGCACCGGAATCAACGTGTGCACCGTAATATTTTTCGCAGGGTTCTCCACAGTAATAATATCTTCCCGATGCGTCCCACTTCTCTCCCGCCCAGTCATCCGCTATCTCCTGGAGCATCTCCTCAATGTTCCCGGCAGTTATCGGCCTGCCGTCCGTGAGATACCCTGCCCTGTACGGCGGCGTTGCGGCGTTGATCCGGTCCATCATCTGCTGGACAGTTTCGTTTTCGTCCTGGAACGCAAATGGCGGAATGCCGCCCGCTTCACTGCCGGTGCCTGTTCCCGGGTCTGTCTGCGGTACATCAGATCCGCCTCCCCCCGGGGCAACCAAAGTGATGTTCTTTTCCTTCTCGTAGATTCTGACGGCAGCTGTGGCCATCTCGGCCCGTGTCATTGTTTTGTCTCCGCTGAACCGTCCGTCTCCGGTTCCCTGCATCAGACCGTTGAATGCCGTTACGGCAACAGCATTGGTGTTGATCTCTCCGCTGTCCAGAATCTCCTGACCGTCTGCAGGATAATGCTCGAGTACGACACTCCTGTCAGTAAGCGGATACACATTTGTATGCATGCCAAGCAGCACACACATGGATGAAAGTATGTTGGCTATCTCGTAGCGGTCAATTGGCGCATTTACCAGTTCTTTGTTCCAGATACCGTTTTTCGCATAGTCATCACCCGCGGGGTGACCGCCGTACGAGCTGATCATCAGCTTGTCCCAGGCAACGTCCATAACCGGCCGCCACCACTCACTGCCAGGATTCTTCGCCTGTGCAGCCCTGAGATCATCCGGAAAATATGTTCTGATCAGAACGGCGCAGAATTCCGCCGCGCTGACCAGGCCGTCCGGGTTGAACCTGCCGTGTCCGACGCCTTCCACCCAGCCGTTTTCCACCGCCGCTTCTACGTAGGGATATGCCCAGCTGCTCTCCGGCACATCGCTGAAGGATGCGCCCTGTGCCGGCGGCAGCGGCACGGTAGAAAGCAGAACGCACAGGATAATCAGGACGGCGGTCATACGCCTGACTGGCGCCAGATCTCCTGCTGCTGTAAAACCGTATTTTTTCATGTCAGCATCTCCCTTCTGGTCTGTCTGGAATCTGTCTGCTCCTGCGGTGCCGCTGCGGCCTCTCCCCTCCAGCACTGGACGGCCAGGAAACTGCAGGGGATCGGAGTAGGTGTTCGCCTCAAACTGGTAGTCAAGTCTGGCCCCGTTCCACCCCTTTTGTCGTGGTGCCTGCTCACTCCACCGTCAGGTGGCTACCCTTATGTCGAGGGCACTGTTGCCCCCACCTCCGGGTCCCCACCCCCAGACAGAGGGGGCTGCCCCGCAAGGCAGGTACCCCCTTTTTGCAACCCTAATCATTATATATCGGTGTCAAAGAATCGCTTTCTTTCAGAGTTTCCTGTACACATATTTGGACAGCCTGTTTATAACGGAGTCGAATGCTACTGCAGTCTGCAGGTCGATCTGCCGTTCCTCTGCTGCTCTCTGCACTGCATCCCGGA
>CAYYHY010000382.1:0-2341 GCA_964471855.1 uncultured Oscillospiraceae bacterium
TCCTCCTCTTCTTCCATGCCTTCCACGGTCTCCTCCTCCCGGACCCGGTCTCCCAGGCAGTCCAGGAGCCGGACCACTCTGCGGTCCGGGCTGGCGTTCTCCTGCAGGGCCTCCTCCGCCCACGCCTCTGACTCGCCGCCGGTGCAGATCACCAGATCCGCATCGGTGAGGCGGACGATGTCGTCGGCGGTGGGCTGGTAGCTGTGGAGGTCCACGCCGCTGTCCAGCAGCTGGCACACATCCGCATCTGCGGCCTTCTCTCCCAGAATGTTCAGTACCCAGTCGTACTCGGGAAAGATGGTGGTCACGATGGAGAGCTTCTCACCGGTGCCGCTGCCGGCAGAGCCGGATGAAGCGGTGCCGGAACCGGAAGAAGTGCAGCTGCCCAGTGTACAGGCAAGGAGAGCCATGCAGATCAGCATGGCAGCAAGTTTTTCCAAAAGAATCATCCTCCTGATGTTGAAGATCTAACTCAGACGCAGCAGGAAAGCGGCTGAAAGCCGGCTTCCCCGCCGGGGAAAACCCTAAGTCGTGAGTCTGACCTTCAGATCAACAGGAGTGGCATGGCGGAACATGTGCGTCCACGCCGGGAGCAGACAGCCCGGCGGCCGCGGCAGGAAAAGCACCCCGGAAACCGGGGCCCCTGCTCCGCTCATGGCGTCAATCCGCTGCCTCAGCCGGGCGCAGACCGGGCAGTCCACCCCGGTACAGTCGTGGTGTGCCCCCTCCGCCAGGGAGAGCACACAGACCAGGCTGGAAAGAAACAGTGCCAGAGCAAGCAGCAGCGAGATTCTGCGCTGCGACGGCCTCATTGTGCTCCCCCCTTTCTGTACATGTTTCGTATTATGCTCCGCCTGCAGGGATGCACCCGCAGCGGGATGTAACTCAGGCGGTCTCCACTCCGTAGCTGGCGCACAGCGCCGCCAGTCCGCCCTGGTATCCGCAGCCGATGGCGTTGAACTTCCACTCGCCGGCGTGGCGGTACAGTTCTCCTACAACGATTGCTGTCTCGATGGAGAAGTCCTCGCCCAGGTCGTAGCGGATCAGCTCCTCGCCGGTGTCCTCGTTGAGGATGCGGATATATGCGTTGCTGACCTGTCCGAAGTTCTGCCGCCTCTCGTCGGCGTCATAAATGGTGGCGGTGAAAGCAATCCGCTGGATACTGGCGGGCACAGCGGCGAGATCGATGCGGATCAGCTCGTCGTCCCCCTCGCCGATGCCGGTGCGGTTGTCCCCAAGGTGCTCCACGGCTCCCGAAGGATGCCTGCGTGCGCCGTAAAAGACAAAGTCATCGGAGCTGGTCACCTTGCCGTTTTCGCCGAGCAGAAATGCCGCGGCATCGAGATCGAAATCGCCGCCGGTGTCGTACTGGTTGATATCCCAGCCGAGTCCGGCTGCCACATGGGTGAGCCCGGGGGCTGTTTTGTTGAGGCTGATTTTCTGTCCCTTGCTGAGGTTGACTGGCATGGCAAAGACCTTCCTTTCCAAATATGAGCTGTCTGTATTTTGGCTCTCCTGCTTCCAGAGCAGCGCCCGGACTGCAGGGAAAGCAGACGTGTGATATCCTCCTGGTGCCGTCTCAGGCCGCTGCGCCAGCAGAGGTGCGGTCTGGCGCATCGCTGGAAGACAGCACATGGGACAGGGCCGGAAAGCGGGAAAAATAAGATGGGATTTTAGATTTTTCGGCTGTTCTGCAGGCAAAATGCCGTTGGAAATAAAATGTTATTTTAGAATTCTCGGAAATCGCTTCTCGCGGAGCTGGAAACAGCCCAGGGCTGCATGCGCCTGGAGCGTACAGCGCCGAAGCATCTGACTGGCACCGGGCACGGTCCGGTCTGTCTTTTCGATGTTCGGGCAGGACACCCGCACCCTTCGTACAATGGAGAAACCAGAAAGTGTACCATTCCGGCGGTGCACAAATCCTGGCAACATACTACACCAGGTTCGCCGGCGTTTCAAGAGCCGGCCTGTTTGCGTACTGCTCCAGCGGTCCGGCGCCGTCGCTCCGGGGAGGGAACGCATATCGGAAGAACACCAGAACCCTGGGGACCTCCTCATCTGTCACGCGGAGAGTCTCCATGTACCCGGAGGCCCGTTCGAAACGCTCAGCCGGAGGTCGAAACAGTTGGCGGCGGAAGCCCGTGCTCCGGCAGAAAGTCCGGCCGGACTTCCCTGAGGAACCCTGTGCCTCCCGGTCTGGACCGGCAGCGGCAGCAGTCCGGCGTGGACTGGATGGCGGGTCCGCTGGTGTGGCTTTGCATACTGTTATCCGGCGGTGAAGACCGGCGGCTGCATCCTTCCCGCTGCCGGGCATCCTGCAGGACGTGCGCTCCCGGGCGCA
>CAYYHY010000383.1:0-2341 GCA_964471855.1 uncultured Oscillospiraceae bacterium
CCCCGGGCCAGCCCCCGGGTGAAGGCGGTCTTCCCCGCCCCCAGGTCCCCGGTGAAGGCGATCACCGCCCCGGCCTCCGCCCGGCATCCCAGCTGGAAGCCCAGCTGCTCCGTCTCCTCCGGACTTCCGGTTTTCACTGTGCGCATGTTCCCCCCGCCCTTCTGCCCTGCCGGTGCTTTCCCGGGATTATACCACAGCGCCGGAGCGGGGACCACTGTTTTCAGCATTTTCCTGATGGACAGCGCAGGCGCACAGGTGCTACAATGAAAAGAAAAAGCGGTGTTTTACAATGGCAGACAGATCCGGCCAGAGCGGCCGCGAACTGATGATGCTCAACGACCCCATCTCCCGGGTGATCCCGAGGATGGCCGTCCCCACCATCATCGCATTCCTCATCAACTCCATCTACTCCCTGGCGGACACCTACTTCGTGTCCTCCCTGGGCACCAACGCCACGGCGGCCGTCAGCGTCAACTCCGCCCTGGACCAGATCATCATGATGTGCGGCTCCATGCTGGCCCTGGGCGCCAACAGCTACGTGGCCCGGCTGCTGGGGGCGCAGCGGAAGGACAAGGCCAACCGGGTGCTCTCCACCGCCTTCTTCCTGGCCATGGGCCTGGGCGCGGCGCTGCTGGTGGTCGGAACCGCCTTCATGACCCCCATGGTGCGGCTGCTGGGGGCCACCGATACCTGCCTGCAGTACTCCATCGACTACGCCACCTATGTGCTGCTGGCGGCGCCGGTGATGTCCGCCAGCTTCGTCATGAACCAGTGTCTGCGGGCGGAGGGGGCCGCCCTGATGTCCATGATCGGCATGGGCTTCGGGGGCATCCTCAACGTCTTCCTGGACCCGGTGTTCATCTTCGGGCTGAACCTGGGGGTCAAGGGAGCCTCCATCGCCACTGCCATCTCCAAGCTGGTCAGCTTCTGCATCCTCATCTTCCCCTACCTCACCGGCCGCAGCCTCCTGAAGCTGCGCCTGCACTGCGTGCACTTCGAGCGGGACATCCTGGGGGAGATTGTCACCGTGGGCATGCCCTCCATGCTCCGCTCCGGCCTGGCCGTGGTGGCGGGCATCCTCCTGAACAACCTGGCGGGGAACATCTCCGACTCCGTCCTGGCTGGCATCGGCGTCTGCACCAAGGTAATGATGTTCCCCTTCGGTGTGGTCCTGGGGTTCGGCAGCGGCTTCCAGCCGGTGGCCGGCTTCAACTGGGGCGCGGAGCGGTACGACCGGGTGGAGGAGAGCTACTTCTTCGCCGCAAAGATGGCCGTCATCGGCGGCGCGGTCATGGGTCTGGTTCTGGGCATCTTTGCCCCCCAGGTCATCACCCTCTTCTCGGAGACGGACCCGGAGATGCAGGCCATCGGGTCCCTGGCCATCCGCCTCCAGTGCCTGGCTCTGCCGGCACAGGCCTGGGTGGCCGTGGTCAACATGTACTGCGCAGGCCTCGGGTACGCGGGCTATGCATTCCTGCTGGCCACCTCCCGGCAGGGCACCTGCTTCCTGCCCATCCTCTACCCCCTGGCCCACTTCTTCGGAGCAAAGGGACTGGCCTCGGTGCAGGCCGTGGCAGACATCCTCTCCGTCTTTCTGGCCCTGCCGGTCATCCGCAGGATGCTGAAGATTGTCAGGAAGCGCAGGGCAGAGAAGGAGGCCGGTGTTCCGTCCCTCCAGACAGTGAAAAACTGACAGACCGGAGGCACTATCATGGCAGAGAGATACATTGCATTCGATGTGGAAACCCCCAACCATTCCAACAGCCGCATGAGTTCCATCGGCGTCTGCGTCGTGGAGGGCGGGAAGATCGTCAGGACATATTCCTCCCTGGTCAACCCGGAGCAGAAATTTGACAGGTTCAATATCGGCCTTACGGGCATCACCCCCGCCATAGTCCGGGACGCCCCCACCTTTCCGGAACTCTGGGAGGTCCTGGAGCCCGTGTTCTCCAGCGGTACCCTGGTGGCCCACAACGCCAGCTTCGACGTCCGGGTCCTCAGTACCTGCCTCAACGACTACGACATCTACTGGCGGGACAGAATCCGCTATGTGTGCACGGTCTCCATGGGCCGCCAGGCCTATCCGGAACTCCGCAGCCACAAGCTGGACATCATGTGCAGCCACTGCCATATCCAGCTGGACCACCACAAGGCAGACAGCGATGCAAGAGCCTGTGCTCTGCTGCTTATCGACTACATGAAGCACGGGCTGGATCCGAAGGACTTCTACCGCTACCGCAGCATAGCCTCCTGATCTGCGGGACCTGAGCCGGAATTCTGACAGGCGGAAGATGCCTGGCGCTCCCCTGCCCCGGCATCTGGACACGGTCCGGACCTGCGC
>CAYYHY010000384.1:0-2335 GCA_964471855.1 uncultured Oscillospiraceae bacterium
GCTGTCCCCGTGCAGGAGAACATCCGTCGTATTTCAGCTGGCAGGCTGCGCCAGATGGCAATGTTCCCTGTCTCTTCCAGCCCAGTTTTCCTCCTTTCCCCGCCGGGCCCTCCACATATGCTGCATGGGACTGTGCTGCCTGGCAGCAGAAACAGCAGTTCCCGACAGGGGCCCTGTGGACATCTGCATAACAGCCGGGTATAATGAGGTCGGGGAGGGCTGCTTCCACGTCATGCTGAGACCATGCTGCAGTTCTCCCGCATCAGTTTTTGGGAGGTGCACGGGCTTTGCAGACCAGAAAGGAAGCCTTCGCCGGCTGGCTCGTCCAGCAGATCCACGGAAAAGACAGCAAAAACTACTCCCGCAGGACTGCCAGAGATTATGCCGGCAGTCTCTCCTCCTCCCCCAGGAGGATTCTTGGGGACAGCGCTCCGGACCTCTTCTCTGTCTCCAGCCTGGAAGAGTTCGACAGGGAACGTGAAAGGATTGAGCAGGCACCCGGATACGAAAGCGAAGACAAGAGATACCACAACACCTTCTCCTGCGCTCTGGATGCATACAGATCCTTCCTGCAGGGGGTCCTGCCGCCGGATCCGGCAGCACCCGGTCAGGAAACCTCGGAGGCTGGGAATGCGCCTTCTGTGCCGGAGGTCATCAAACACGTAAAGCGGTATATCTCAGCCAGCGGCTTCACCTATCCGGACGGCATGATCGAGAACTTCTACCTCAGCCTGACGGCCAAGCCCTTTGTCATCCTGGCCGGCATATCCGGAACCGGCAAGACCAGGCTTGCGAAGCTGTTTGCCGAATCCGTCTCCGCAGAATACCAGCTTGTGCCCGTCCGCCCTGACTGGTCCGACTCCACAGACCTTTTCGGCAGACCGGACCTCAACGGCCGGTTCCATCCCGGACCGGTTCTGGATTTCCTCCGTCATGCGACCGACTTCCCGGAAACTCCCCATATCCTCTGTCTGGACGAGATGAATCTGGCCAGGGTGGAGTACTACCTGAGCGACTGGCTCTCCGTCCTGGAGACGAGGGAGTTCCGCCACGGACGCATTGTCACCCAGCCGCTGGTCCCCGCTTCCGCCTATGGAAGCGACGCAGATGCCCTGGCTGCCTTCGGACCCCTCTCCATCCCGGACAATCTGTTCCTGGTCGGGACAGTCAACATGGATGAGACCACCTTTCCCTTCAGCCGTAAGGTTCTGGACCGGGCCGGCACCATCGAGTTCAGCGAAATCGATCTCATGCCTCCCCCGCCGGTCAGAGACCGGCCTGCCCCTCTGCGGGTGCCCAGCTCCGTCTTCCGCAGCCGCTGGCTCGTCCTGATGCAGTGCCGGGAAGACCCCGCATTTGTACGGGAGCAGTGCGCCATCCTCCAGGAGCTCAACCGGATTCTGCAGCCTGCAAACGCCCACTTCGGCTACCGGGTGCGGGACGAGATCATCTTCTACCTGCTGCGCAACCGGATTGAG
Source organism: uncultured Oscillospiraceae bacterium (assembly GCA_964471855.1). Taxonomy (GTDB): domain Bacteria; phylum Bacillota; class Clostridia; order Oscillospirales; family Oscillospiraceae; genus Lawsonibacter. The sequence continues at coordinate 1,479 of CAYYHY010000384.1, forward strand.
GGAAATCTGATCTCCGACAGCCAGGCCATGGACAACGCCATCATGCAGAAGGTGCTGCCCCGCCTGACGGGAAGCTCCGCCGCCCTCTCCGCCATGCTCTCTGCACTGTTCGAGTTCTGCTCCGGCCAGCATATTGAGACAGCCGGCCCCGCCCCTGGCGAAAGGATGGAAAGCACCCTTCAAAATCTGGGAACCGCCTGCAGGTACCCCCGCAGTGCAGCAAGAGTGGCCCTGATGAAGCGGCGCCTGGAGGATGACGGCTTTGCGGCCTTCTGGCTCTGATCCTCTGCGGAAGGAGGCTTCAGTCATGGAGGGACTGTCCCCATCGAAAAGCGAACTTCTGTACATCGAAACAGACTGCGTGAGCGTCTGCATCAAGGGTTCCGGCGAGCTGCCCGCCATTGCCTCTGAAACAGATGAAGTCTCCCGCCTAATCATTTCCGGCAGCAGACCTGTCCGGGAACTGTGCATAAGCGGCCGGCACTGTGAGGAGTCCATCTCCCTGCAGGGGACTGAATATCTGGGCAAGTGGCATCACAGACCGATGTTCTTTGAGCAGAGGCGGTATGAGATTCTCATCCAGCCGCTGGACGGCGCTCCCGTTTCCTTCTGCCACGAGAACCGGAGCATCCGGGAGAGCGTCACGCAGTCCGGCAGGCAGCTCCTGTACTCCGGCATTCTCAATTTCCAGAACCACATCGGTCTGTCCGACCTGGTCCTGACCTCCGGGAACGGCTGGTCGCTCACCGTCACCCTGGAGGTATTCCCGTGCAAGCTGGACTACATGCAGGACTACACCGCCATCCTCGCAGACATCACCTCCGAGCTTTCCAGCCTCATCTTCGATTTCGCCCAGA
>CAYYHY010000385.1:0-2328 GCA_964471855.1 uncultured Oscillospiraceae bacterium
TCAGTACCGCTGGCTTCCGTTCAGAGCGGTGAGGACCTTCTGCAGCAGATACCGCAGGGTGTCCTCTTCCTCCTCAGTCAGGGCGGCGGTTACGGCCTCCGGGGCGGCGCCGCTGTGGTACAGGGCGTGGCCGCACTGCCGGAGCAGGGCGCAGAGGGAATCGCTCCCCTCCCGGGGGCCTCTGCTGTGAACCGGGTGACTGCGGCGGGCGGGTCTGCGGCCGGACCCGTGCCTCTCCCCGGAATCTCTGCTCCGCGCCGTCTGCACGGGGCGGTCCGGACCGGCTTCAAGCTGACGGGCGTAGGCCTCTCCCCGGCCGCAGCCGGGGGACTGGAGGGAGCAGCCTCTGCCGCACATGGGACAGACTGCTGTCTGGGAACTCAAAAAAGAAAAACTCCTTTCGTCATTTCAGCGGCCTTCAGCCTTCTGGGGGAAGATCCGGGAGAAGAGGAACCGGTTGATGGGTCCCAGGAACCAGATCTGGACCCCGAATGCGAAGATCCAGTTGACCGGCATCTTGCTGATCCAGGAGTCCAGGAACTGGCCGATGCTCCAGTGGAACTGTATCATGTTGATCACATTGCTGTAGAAGCACATGACGGGGCACATGATCAGTACGGTGAACCCGGTGCGGATGCAGTAGTAAAGGATCCGGTTGTCAGTGGGATACTTCGCCGCCTGTCTGCCTGCAAACTTCTGCACGAAGAAGAACTGGAGCACAAAGGCCACAGGGGCCTTCTGGCAGAAGGCGATGGCGACCTGGCGGAACAGCTCGGGGCTGAAGGCGCCGTATACAAGGTATTTGTTGAAGGTGGCCATGGTGGTGGCCATGAGCACCACACCCAGCAGGGTGTACACCACCCGCTGGGGCGTGGTTCTGGGAGCGACAACGCCTTTCATTGTGGGCCTCCTTCTGTATTCGGAGCGGCGGGGCCGGCGATGCGGTCGATCCAGGCGAAGAGCTCGTCCAGGTCGTAGTCCCCGGAGTGGGGGACATCCCAGGGGACAAGATAGTCCACGGAACAGCCCAGCTGCTCCAGCCGCAGGGCCAGGATGGCGGATACAGCCAGGGAGGTGTCCCGGTCCCGCTCCCCGTGGCGGATGCGCCAGTACCGGGCGGTACGGGCACCGGGATCCCCCAGAAAGTCCATGGGGCTGAGGAGTCTGATGACAGTCCGGTCCGCCATGGGGGCGCCGGTCAGGCTGCGGGCGGCGCTGTAAGAGGTAAAGTGCCTGCCTCCGAAGAGGTCGTTTTCAAAGCTGCCCGCATCCAGGGCGTCAAAGGCGGGGGGCTCCTTCATGCGGGTGATGTCCCGGACCCAGCCCTCAAAGTCCATGGATACGGCTCTGCCGTTTTCCATGTGAAGCCAGGTCTTCTCCCCCAGGTCTGTCCCCGCGGCCAGAGCCCGGTTCGCGCTGTCCAGCACAAGACCCTCTATATGGTCCCGGAAGGAACCGCAGCCGTTTTCGTCCAGCTGCAGGGGGCGCCCGGAACTGTCGGTGAGACCGAGGCTGTTCAGGCAGGCGGGGAACAGGGAGGCCAGCTCCGCTGAGACCTGCATCTGGCTGTCCGCAAGAACCCCGTCCACCTGCGTGAGGGCGGGGCGGCCGCCCTCCCCCGTGACCATGCGGCTTCTGTGGAATTCTCTGACACCCTGGAACTGCCACTCGTAGGCCATGTCCGCCAGACCGAGACTTGTAATGGGACAGTAGCAGCTGGCGGCAAACACGGCGTCGCTGTCCTCCGCGGCCCCCATCTCCCGGAGCCATGGTTCATAGTCCGGGTGGCCGCCTGTGGCGCCCATGAGGGCGGAGAGCGCGCCTCCGGCGCTGGTTCCGCTGGTGACAATTTTATTCTCATCCCCCGGCAGAAGAGGGGCGAAGTGATGGAGGAACCGCACCGCCGCCTTGTAGTCCACGATGCAGGCCGGGGCTTTTCCGGTTTTCAGCTCCCGGCCCCGGAGACCGGGGGAGACGGCGATGTATCCGTGGAGCAGAGCCTGGAACAGGGAGTTGCCCTGGCCGGGTCTGCGGGGGTCCTCCCCCGGCTGGTCCCGGGGACCGGACAGGTATCCCCCTGCCGTGTTGGGCATGAATACCGGCGCTGTGTCCAGAGCATAGCCGTTTATGACGGCGCCCTCCCAGTATGCCTCGGGGGCAAAGATGTTCAGACGCTGGAAGTCCGGGTCTGCAGGCCGGCTGCAGTACGGGAGATCCCGCCAGACCCGGCAGCGGATCTGCCGGCCCTGGACGGAATACTCCTCCGTTGTGTACTGACTGGGGTCAAAGTGCATGATCAGGTCACTTCTTCTGCATGGATTCGTTAAG
>CAYYHY010000386.1:0-2316 GCA_964471855.1 uncultured Oscillospiraceae bacterium
TTCGCCGCCGGTCTTGCTGCCCAGCCCCATCATGGAGGAGACAAAGAAGACACCTCCGCCGTACATCTCCTTGGGGACGGTCATGGCGAGAATGCGGTCGCGGTCCTTCTGCTCCAGCCTCTTCCTGCATATGCCAAGCTCGTCCGCCTTGTTGACGATGATCAGCGTGAACCGCTGGTCCAGTGTGCCGGCTGACTTGATGACGTCTAGGAGGCTCCTGTTGTCAATGCTGTCCAGGGAATCATATCGGGTCACATAGACCGCAAGACCGTTTGTAAAGCCATCCAGAGCCGCTTTCAGGACCTCGGTGTGATCGGCATGGGAGGCGGAGTTGGAACCAGGCGTATCAAACAGAACGACGTGCTGGTTTTCCAGCAGACCGCCGGGGGCAAAAGGAGTCTGGATGGATATGATGTCGGAGATGCCGTTCTCCCTGAAGGAATTCACGTAGCTGTTGATAACGTCCAGAGCCAGGTGGAGCTTCCGGGGGACAGATATCTGACCTGCGTCCCTGAAAGCGTTCTCCATGGCGCTGCTCAGTTCCTCCGGCATCCCGGTCTGTTCCGGCAGAGAGTCAAAACTGCCGGAGGGAGTGAAAAGGAGTGTGACGGGTGTCCCGGAACAGGCGAAGTCAATGACGGCCTTCTCCGGGTCCTCGGAGCGCATGACCCTGTAGATCCGCGCAGTGGTGGGGTCATCGCTGCTGGGCAGCAGCTCGTAGCCCACTAGAGCGTTGATGAAGGCGGACTTGCCGGAGCTGTAGTTGCCGAGCACACAGACAGGGACGAGACTGCTGGAGGCCTCGGAGAACTGGGTCAGCCCCCTGCGGATGTACTGAATGCCGGCCCTCAGTTCGGGGCTGTCAGACTGACCGGCCTCTGCCTCTGCATCCTCCAGGAATGACTCCAGTACGGGGCGGACAGAGCCGAACACCTCTACGATACCGTCCAGAATCTCGCTGCCGGCAGGGAGCACCCGGCTGGACCGCTCCACTTCAGTGCGGCCGGCAAACTTCCCGCTGCTGCAGATGCTCTCCAGTTCTCTGAATTCGTCATCCGTTCCCTCAAAGAGAATGTGGAGCTTCTCACCTTCAGCGTAGTACTCCTCAAGGATAATGTCCATGATTTCTGCTGCTTTGAAGGGGAAGACGCCGCCGGTCAGGGATTCATTCAGCAGGCGGCTGCCGGGAGCGATCTCCGCAGTGATCTCAGTCCAGTCCGATGCGCCCGGGTTCTGCACAGCGAAGGATGTCTTTTTCCTGTAGGGATTGCTGACAATGCGGAATTTTACCATCGCGGTCACTCCTTTTTGTCACGCTGTCCGGCATGCGGTGCAGCGCAGGGGCATCATCTGACAGAATGCAGCCGCCCTCCGCATGGAAAGCGGCTGCAGTTTCGCCGGTCAGGCGTAGTAGCCGGGGGCGCCGAACAGGAGAGACTCACAGTTCCCGTCATCCACAGACATGCCGATGCTCTCAGCGACAGAAGTCATGCTCCATTCATCGATCTCTGCGCCGGGATCCAGGGAGAGAATCCACAACTTTGCTGCCTCATACTCCCAGGAGAAGGGGGTGCCGTCGACTGTGACAGGAATGCTGTCGTAGAACTCCACGGCCTCCAGTCTGTCATCCGGCGTGTAGAAGAGCACAAGGCTGCCGTAGGAGTCGGAGGTGTTCTTCGCAAACGGTCCCTTCCTGAACTCCCTGAAGCCGCTGCCGAAGGCGGCACGGGCTTCGGTCCGGTCAGCGCCGAAGGGGACGCCCCCCACACTGACCAGGGGTTTTACGTCATAAACGGGATTGCTCTTAGGATCCACTGATAAGTCCCTCCTTGTCGAGCCTGTCTATGTAGGCTCTTGCCTCTGCGATCTGGTCGTCGTACTTGTTACCGAACTTGGACTGGATGTCGTTCACGTCCATCTCAAAGGCCTCTTTGAATTTGCCCTCCATGCAGAGCTTTCTCTGCATGGCCTGGTATTCCTTGGCTTCCTTGGAGGAGCCGCAGCTTGCAGTAAGCCTGTGGTCTGCCTTGTCCATCAGGATGCAGGGACCCATTTCTCTGGGTATGTCGGTGGCGCAGTCGGCAGGCGCATGGTTTACCTCCTTTGGGACTTCCTCACCATGAGTTTCCCTGTATTCCGGGCTGTGAACATATTTGTAGACGTCCCTGTAGCAGCCTCCGCCTTTGGTGACCTCACTTATGCAGTTCTCGAACTTTTCCCTCTTCTCGGGGGAGATCTCCTTGTTCGGCCTGTCGGTTTCGGGAGAATCCAGGAGCTTGTTGAATAAAGCGTCGACCTCCATGCGTGCTTCCCGGC
>CAYYHY010000387.1:0-2310 GCA_964471855.1 uncultured Oscillospiraceae bacterium
AAAAGGCATTGCGAAAACCGGCCTTTTCCCTTATAATGCAAGGTGACTTACTGCGGGTGCGGACGGCTGCGCATCCGTACTTTTTCCGGAGGAAATCTGATGAAGCTGTTAATTAAAAACGGGAGGGTCGTTCACCCGGTGACCAGCACCGTTGCTCCCCAGGACATCCTGGTGGAGAACGGAAAGATCGCACTGCTGGAGCGCAGCATCCAGGCAGACGCAGATCAGGTCATAGACGCCACGGGACTGGTGACAGCCACCGGACTGGTGGACATGCATGTCCACCTGAGGGATCCAGGTCCCACCTACAAGGAAGACATCATCAGCGGCACCGCCGCAGCGGCCCGGGGCGGCGTCACCTCCATGGTCTGCATGGCCAACACAGTGCCTGCGGCAGACAGCCCGGAGGTCATCCGCTACATTCTGAACCGGGCAAAGGAGGGCTCCGGCACTGCAGTATACCCCGTGGGCGCGCTCTCCATGAGGCTGGAGGGGCAGGAGCCCACCAATGCAGATGCCCTGAAGAAAGCAGGCGCCATTGCCCTCTCCGATGACGGCAACAACGTGGACAACGCCAATCTCATGCGGGACCAGCTGATCCGCGCCAGCCGCCTGAAGATGCCCGTTCTTGACCACTGCGAAGACACCTCCATGGTGGAGGGGCGGGCCGTCAACCAGGGGAGCGTATCCAGAAAGCTGCGGCTGGAGGGGCGTCCCGCCATCGCCGAGGAGATCATCGTCATGCGGGACTCCATGCTGGCGGAGGAGACCGGCGCCCATGTGCACATCTGCCATGTCTCCACTGCAAAGAGCGTGGAGATTATCCGCCGGGCCAAGCGCAGAGGGGTCAACATCACCTGCGAGACCTGCCCCCAGTACTTCATCCTTACAGAGGACGAGGTGGTCAACCAGGGGGCCATGGCCAGAGTGAATCCCCCGCTGCGCACCGACCGGGACGTGAAGGGCATCATAGCGGGTCTCAGGGACGGGGTCATCGACGTCATCGCCACGGACCACGCCCCCCACTCCGAGGAGGAGAAGGCAAGGCCTCTCACCGAAGCCCCCAGCGGCATGGTGGGGCTGGAGACCTCCCTGGCTCTCGCCCTCACCTATCTCTACCACACCCGCCGGCTGGACCTGCCCTCCATCATCAAGCACATGAGCACCAACCCCGCCGACATCCTGGGTCTGCCCCGGGGGCACATGTCCCTGGGGGTGCAGGCGGACCTGGTGATCTTCGACCCCGACGAGGAGTGGATCATCGAGCCGGAGAAGTTTGCATCCAAGTCCAGGAACACCCCCTTTGCCGGCCGCAGAGTCAAGGGCCGGGTGAAGTACACCATCGCAAAGGGACAGATTATCTACAAGGATGAGGACCGGCCCTGATGCGCAGCAGCCGGGAGAAAGGAACGTAACCATGTCCTTTGACATACTGCAGGATAAAATCCGCGCCCTGAAGAACCCCACTGTGGCCGGTCTGGACGCCCGCCCGGAGTACGTGCCCCCCTTCCTGCGGAAGCAGGGGGAAGAGGATGCGGGACCGGGTCTGCCCGGCATCTGCGAGTCCATCTGGCTGTTCAACAGGGCGCTCATCGACGCCCTCCATGATATCGTGCCCGCAGTGAAGCCCCAGGCTGCATACTACGAGAACCTGGGCTGGCGGGGCATGCGGGTGCTGGAGAGAACCATCCGCTATGCCCAGTCCATGGGCATGTTTGTCATCGCCGACGTCAAGCGGGGGGATATCGGCTCCACCGCCTCCGCCTATGCGGAGGCCTGGCTCTCCGGTCTCACCGTGGACGGGATTGAATGCCCCGGCTTCAATGCCGACTGCGTCACCCTCAACGGCTACATGGGCTCCGACTCCATCAACCCCTTCCTGAAGGCTGCAAAGGACACCGGCAAGTGCGTCTTTGTACTGGTAAAGACCTCCAACCCCGGCTCCGGGGAACTCCAGGACATGATCGCCGGGGACCGGCTGGTGTACCAGGTGATGGGAGATCTCACCCAGCGCCTGGCAGCAGGTACAGAGGGAAAGTACGGATACACCATAGCCGGTGCTGTTACCGGGGCTACCTACCCCTCCGACATCCGGGCTCTGCGGAAGCGCCTGGAGCATACCTTCTTCCTGGTACCCGGCTACGGCGCCCAGGGGGGAACCGCCGACGACGTGCGCTATGCCTTTGACAAGTACGGACACGGAGCCATAGTAAACTCCAGCCGGGGCATCATGTGCGCCTGGCAGAAGAGCGGCCGGGATCCAGAGTCCTTTGCCGACGACGCCCGCCAGGCCGCCATCCGCATGCGGGA
>CAYYHY010000388.1:0-2303 GCA_964471855.1 uncultured Oscillospiraceae bacterium
CCAGCAGGAGGCGGCCGTACTCCGCCATGCCCTCGTCGAAGAAGGGGGATTTCGGCTGGCCGAAGTCGGTGGTGAGGATCACGTTCTCCACCCCCACGGTCCGGATCTGGCGGGCGACCTCCTCAATGGGGGTAAGACCAAAGTATGTTGTATAGAAGCTGTGCTCGATCATGGCGCCCAGACGCACCGCCTCCGCCTGCATCTCATCCGTGCTCCGGCAGGAGGGGTTGTCCGCATGGGTCACCAGCAGGGTGCAGCCGCGGCGGGCAGCTTCCCGCACCACCGCCCGGCTCTCCTCCGGACCGATATGGCCGGTGCACACCACCATCCCGTACTGCTTTGCCGCGTCCATGACATCCAGGGCGGCGGGGAAGAGCTTCCCGTTTCCGTCCAGCACGGAGATGCAGCGGGACACGTCCGGACTGTGGTAGAAGCTCTGGTACTCCCGGGACTCCAGGGTAGGGAACCAGACCAGCTTCCCGCCCGCCTGACCGCAGCGCTCCACTGCGTCCGGGTTGAGTCCCCCCGCGGAGCGGTTGAGGGCGACGCCCCCGGCGATTTTCAGCCGGGGAAACTGCTCCATCAGCAGAGCGGCCCGGGCGGATGTGTCCAGATAGTGGCTCTTGACCACGCCGCCGCCCATGCCGGCCGCCAGCATGCGTCTGGCTGCCTCCAGGTCGGAGCACTTCCGGGGGACCGAATCCGGCGCCGTGTGGATGTGAAGATCGTATATGCCGTTCAGCAGCTGGTTCATGGAGGGAACTCCTCTCTCAGTTTCATTGCAGGGAAGACGGCCGTGCGCCTCCCGGGTTTCGCCTGCAGAAGTATACCGCCGCCTCTTCCACAAAGCAAGCTGAAAGCGCGGGGTCTTCCGCGGTACGCAAGAAGCGGACAGGGAAACCTGCCCGCTCCTGCCGTCCTGTATTCCGGTCTTCTCAGAATGTGACATCCCGGTAGACCATCTCCCCGTCCTTGACGGTGAGCACCGGCTGGAAGACTGTGCCCCCCACCCGCAGGTGCTGGTTTTCGTTTCCGAAGGGGCGGTCTCCGAAGACGTTCTCCCGCTTCACGGGGCGGAACACTGCGATGTCCGCGGGGTGACCCGGGGTCAGGGAGCCGATCTCGTCCAGCATCTCCATGTGGCAGGCGGGATTGACGGTGCACAGCTGCACCGCCTTGCTCAGGGGGATCCCCAGCTCCACATACTTGGACAGCTGCATGGCCATGTTGAAGGCGGTGGGCCGCAGGTGCATGCTCAGCTTCGTCAGATCGGAGGCCAGGATGTCGGGGAGGAACCCCGCCTGGATGGCGGTCTCCGCCACCGGCAGACCGAAGTGGGCCCGGGCGTCCGCCGCCTCAAAGACGATGCCCTGTTCCCTGGCGTGCCATGCGCAGTCCTTGACCTTCCCGTCCTCCACGATGGTGGACCCCTGATTCATGTACATGTGGGTCATCACATCCCCGGGGCGGAGAATGCTCAGCAGCTCGCTCATCTCTCCCGGAGGGTTGGTGCAGTGGACCATGACCGTGACCCCCAGCTTCTCCGCCAGCTCCACCGTCTTCCGCAGGGGCTCATAGCCCAGCTCCCGGACGATGGGGGCGCTGGTCCGCAGCTTCAGACCCATCAGTTCCTTCGGATACTTTTCAAAGCAGGCGCGGATGGCGCCCTCGTCCCAGTGGGCGGGGTTTACGTCCTCCAGGACCGGCAGGCTGGCCAGACCCGTGGTGCAGACATTCAGGTAGGCTCTGATGCGCAGTTTGGACAGCTGGATGAAGGGGCGGTACATGGGGTAGGTGGCGCAGCCGGAACTCCCTGCGTCCACCGCCGTGGTCACGCCGGAGGAGAAGCACACCGCCTCCGCCGGCAGCCCGATCCCGGCCAGAGGATAGAGATGGCAGTGGTGGTCAACAAGACCCGGCGTCACATAGCAGCCGGATGCATCGATCACATTGTCTCCCGGCTGCGGTTCCGGCACTTCGCCGACCTGGAGAATCCGTCCGTTTTCGACGGCCACATCCGCAGTCCCGTCGATATAGTTGTAGGGGTCAATCACGTGACCGCCTTTGAGTACCAGCACAGCAGTGCACCTCCGCATGCAGGATTTTGACTGTTAAAGTTCGCCCCCGCCGGAGCGGGGGCTTTGGGGGAAATGAAAAGGAGGATCAGAAATCAAACATCCCTGCCGGCTTTTTGTCCGGCTTCTTGGTGTCAGTGTAGGTCTCCGCGGTGGCGTAGTCAATATCGTGGATGGGCCAGGTGGGCTCCTTCCCCTCGTAGACTTCCTCCACGCCCATGGCGGCGA
>CAYYHY010000389.1:0-2293 GCA_964471855.1 uncultured Oscillospiraceae bacterium
TCTCCGCCTTGCACTTGTGCTGGTAGAGGGCGGAGCGGACTTCGGCCCCCAGGGGACCGCCGTTTCCGGAGAAACTGTCCGTCTTGTCCATGATGGCCACGGCATCCACGTGCTGCAGAGCCCTGGCGATCTCCTCCCCGGGGAAGGGGCGGAAGGCGCGGATCTTCACCAGGCCGGCCTTCATGCCGCTGCGGCGGAGCATGTCCACCGCCGCCTTTCCTGTGCCGGCGGAGGAGCCGATGCAGACCGCCGCCAGTTCGGCGTCCTCCATGCAGTACTCCTCAATGAGACCGTAGTACCGGCCGGTGACGTCTCCGTATGCCTCGGAGACCTTCCGGATGACGGCTGCGGCGTGGTTCATGGCCTCGGTCTGGGAACGCTTGAGCTCCATGTAGTAGGGGCTGATCCCGTAGGGACCGTAGGCTACGGGGTGACCGGGATCCAGAAGGCAGTGCTCCGGATGGTACTCGCCCACAAAGGCCTTTGCCGTCTCGTCATCCTCCAGGATGATGTTCTCCACGGCGTGGGAGGTGATGAACCCGTCCTGGCAGACCATGACGGGCAGCAGGACCTCCGGGTCCTCCGCAATGCGGTGGGCCATGAGCATGTTGTCGTAGACCTCCTGGGCGTTCTCGCTGTACAGCTGAATCCAGCCGCAGTCCCGGGAGCCCATGGAGTCGGAGTGGTCGTTGTTGATGTTGATGGGACCGGTGAGGGCCCGGTTCACCACCGCCATGACCACGGGGAGCCGGTCGGAGGCCACCACGTAGAGCATCTCGTGCATGAGGGCGAAGCCGGCGGAGCTGGTGGCGGTCATGGCCCGGACGCCGGCGGCCTCGGCCCCGGCGGTGGCGGAGATGGCGCTGTGCTCGCTCTCCACGGTGACAAACTCGGTGTCGATCTTCCCCTCGGCGATGAACCGGGAGACATACTGGGGGATCTCTGTGGAGGGGGTGATGGGGAAGGCGGCGATGACGTCAGGGTTGATCTGACGGATGGCGGTGGCCACCGCCTCGTTGCCGGACAGCCTGTCGCGTCTGCTCACGCCTGCTCCTCCTCTCCGTACTGGATGGCTCCGAAGGGGCACACGGCGGCGCAGATGCCGCAGCCCTTGCAGTGTTCATAGTCAAAGTCCTGCCGCTTTCCGTCCACAACGGGGATGGAGCTGTCAGGACAGACGGGGAAGCACAGCAGACACTGCCTGCACAGGTCCGGGAGGTACTTCGGGGTTACGGTGCGCCAGTCGCCGGTGCGCACGTCCACGGAGTTGCCGCCCCCCAGGACGATCCCGCCGGGGGTCATGTCCTGCCAGGGGCTCCTCTCATTGATGTGCTTCATCAGGTTTTCCCTCATGCGGCGGAAACCTCCTCCCAGGCCTGGCGGATGGCATTCATGTTGCCCTCCAGCACCTCGGGCCTGGAAGCAAACTTGTGCTTGAAGGAGCCCAGCATGTTCTCAAAGAACTGCTCCGCCTTCATGATCCCGGCCACCTTCACCACGCTGGCCAGCAGGGGGGTGTTGGGCATGTTCCTGCCGATGTGACGGAGGGACACGGCCTTTGCGTCGATGACGTACAGGCGGCCGGTGTAGCCGGGGAACTCGGCCCGGACCTCTTCCGGGGTGCGGCGGCTGTTTACAATCAGAGCCCCGTCCTTCTTCAGCCCTGCAGTGACGTCCGCAGGACCGATCAGGGACTCGTCCACCACCACTACGATGTCGGGGCTGTAGATGTTTGAGTGAATCCGGAGCGGCTCGTCAGACAGGCGGTTGTAGGCGGTAATCGGGGCCCCCATGCGCTCAGGACCATACTCCGGGAAACCCTGGACATACATCCCCTGAGTGAAGGCCACATCAGCCAGCAGCAGGGACGCTGTCTTGGCGCCCTGTCCACCCCGGCCGTGCCACCGGATTTCGATTGTTCTGGACATGACACACTCTCCTCCTCATGTGCTTGTCTAAGATGCCGCTGAAACAGCGGCGGCTGTAATGATAACAGCTTTCATCCCCCCTGTAAACTGCAAAAACCATGAAACTTTCGGCAATTCCGATTCCTTTCCTGTATTGTCTGACAAAAACAGATATCCGCCTGAGAAAGACATGCCCGGACAGGAGACCGGCACAGAGGGGGAGAGGAGCGCCGGCGGGGATCCCGTTCCTCCTCCCCGGCCTGCAGGAAACGGACCTCCGGAGGACCGCCGGACAGCTCCCGGTTTGAGTACACAGGACCCGTCCGGGAGGTGCCTTTTGAGTACAGAAAACAGAGCTGTCTGACTGTACTGGAAACCCGGGTGAG
>CAYYHY010000390.1:0-2285 GCA_964471855.1 uncultured Oscillospiraceae bacterium
CATTCTGGCACGTCAAAACTCCGGGCTCAGGGCAGAACTGCTCTCCGGTCCGTCTGACAGGAAGGAAGGGACCGGCTGTTCTGCAGGGGACATTTCAGAACTCCTCCGCGAAAGGCGGGTACTGTGCGGACCCCAAACCGCCTCAGTCTCCAGATCCAGGGGAAGCAGTCTCTGAACACATGCACAGGTCAGAAAAAGCTTCCGTAAAAGCTGCACAATTTGAAATCTGCAAAGATGTTCCCGCCAGAAGAAATGTACATGTTGCTATCAGCAGCACCGTGCTGTATAATGCCTGTGGACAAATCTCAAGCATAATCTTGCTGCAGCAGCAGAGGGCACCAGCCTGATCTGACTCGAAGCTCAAAACTGTCATCGCAGCAGGAAGGGAGCTCTGATATGGCAAATTGGGATTTCCCCAGCTGCAACTACGGTCAGACGATGGGTATCAGCGAGTCCGGCATAGAGACATTCCGCGGTTCCCCCATCAGATCTCTTGCAAGGGAACTGTGCCAGAATTCTCTGGATGCGGTTCACAACCCCAGCAGTCCGGTGCATGTAGAGTTCTCCTGTTTTTCGATGGCAACCACCGGGCTCCAGGATTTCAATGCCCTGAAGGACGCCCTGACTCTGTCACAGGCCTTCTGGAAGGACAGCAGGAAGGAATCTGCCTTCCTCAGGAGTGCGCTGGCTGCTGCGCAGAAGCAGACCATCCAGGTCCTGCGTGTCAGCGACACCAATACGACTGGTCTGTCCGGGTCTGACAAACCCTACAACACACCATGGCAGGACCTGGTCAAGGCCTCCGGTGTATCCTCCAAGGGCGGCAGTGCCGGCGGGAGCTACGGCATCGGCAAGTCAGCACCCTTTGCCTGCTCCGCACTTCGTACCGTATTCTACGCCACCAGGGACCTGAACAATCTGGAAGCTTTCCAGGGGGTTGCACGCCTCGTCTCCTTTCAGAAAGCAGGGGTTCCTCAGGGTACTGATCCGCTGACAGCGGGGACTGGCTACTTTGGCGAGGGCGTCCAGCACGACCCAGTCCGCAGGTGCATCTCTCTGGATCCAAACTACACGCGGACTGCTGCAGGCACGGATGTCTACGTCCTCGGTTTTCAGGGGCCCTCGCAGACAGGCTGGGAGAACGAAGTCATCGCGGCGATTCTGGATGACTTTCTTCTCTCCATTTACAGCGAACGTCTGGTGGTGAAGGTCGGAAGCACTGAAATCTCGAAGCAGTCTCTGCCTGCGGTTCTGGAAAAACATGCAGCCAGGGCGCGCGACGCGGGCTGTTTCTACCAGGTGCTTTCAAGCGGGGATACCAGACATGAGAAGGTCAGCTTGATTCGCACGAACGATGTTGAAATTTCTGTCCTTGTCAGGGCAGGATTAAACCGGAGGGTGCTCATGGCGCGCCAGAACGGCATGAGGATTTTCAACCAGAAGGGCTTTCCCAGCATCTTCCAGTTTTCCGGAATATGCGTGCTGAAGGGAGACGATGTCAACGCCTTTTTCCGGAATATGGAGAATCCCCAGCACGATGCCTGGGAACCGGAACGGCATGACAGCCCAAGGATTGCAAAATCCAGGAAGTTTGACCTCACCAGGCGGGTCCGGGACTGCGTCAGCGAGCAGTGCAGACAGACACCTGCTGTATCTGTGGATGCTGAAGGTGCCGGTGAATACATTCCTGACACTGCACCCGGCACTGTCAGTGGAACACCTGCCAGCAGCTCAAAGGGGCAGTCTCCAGGCTTTGAGATCACACCCGTGAGAAAATCAAAGCCAAAACCGTATCAGCCCAGGAAGCAGACAGCTGCAGTGAACATCCCGGCTGACAGTCCTGATTCAGAAATGCTGGCTCTGGACGGCGGAGACAGTGATAAGAAACTGTCCGGCAGTGCAGCTGCCGGAGTGGACAAGCCATCAGGTCTGACCTTGGAAGACCTCCCAGCCTCGAAAGGAAAGGAACGGGAAACAGGGAAGCCCCGTCCTTCGAATGGCGGCGGAAACAGCACAGCACCAGGAGGCAGCGGCATCTCCGGTTCAGGCGCTGCTCAGCGCGTACCAGTCCTCACACTTGTCGAAATCCCCCTCAAGTCTGCCTACCTGATGCTGACTGATCCTGCAATGCGGAACTACAGGTTCGTCTTTGTCCCCAGTACTGCCGTAAAGAACGGCTGCCTGATGATCAAACTTGCAGGCGAGCAGTTTTCCCCAGATGCAAAAGTGCTCAAAGCAGGAGATCCCAGCGGAAAAGATCTGGACATTGCGAAAAACCGGATCCA
>CAYYHY010000391.1:0-2282 GCA_964471855.1 uncultured Oscillospiraceae bacterium
CGGAAATTTCACAATTCTTTTCCGTCAACTTCATGATTTTTTCACATTTGCGCAGTATCATCTAAGGCGAACAAAGGAACCAAGCTTCTGCTGAAAGGAGTTTCAATATCATGAACGAATACGATTACTACAACAGCGAGAACGACGGATACCGCCCCGGTTATGATTACTCCCAGCAGCCCGTCTACACACAGACGCCCCCTCCCCCTCCGGAGACCCCGAAGAAGAAAAAGTTCGGAGCCGGGCGCATCATCGCCCTGGTTCTGGTCTGCGCCCTGGCCGGCGGTGCAGCCGGAGTCGGCGGCGCCTACGCCTACAGCCGCCTGGCGCCGAAGAACACCACGGTGATCTCCGAGGCCGAGCGCCCCAAGGTGGAGACCGTTGTCAACACCAACAAGGGTCAGCCCATGACGCCGGAGCAGCTGTACGCCTCCAACCTGCCCTCCTGCGTAGGCATTACCGTCTCCACGACGGTGAACATCTACGGCCGGACCACCACCTCCGCAGCCTCCGGCTCCGGATTCGTCCTCACCAAGGACGGCTACATCGCCACCAACTACCACGTCATCGAAGAGGCTGTGGGCAACGACTCCGTTGACATCCAGGTCTCCTTCGCGGACGACACCAAGTACACCGCAAAGCTGGTGGGCGGCGAGAAGGACAACGATGTGGCTGTGCTGAAGATTGAGCCTGAGAGCGAGCTGGTCCCCGCCACCCTGGGCGACAGCGACCAGCTGGTGGTAGGCGAGACGGTGTACGCCATCGGCAACCCCCTGGGCGAGCTCACCTTCACCTTCACTGACGGCATGGTCTCCGCACTGGACCGGCTGATCACCACCACCAGCGTGGAGAACGGTCAGAACGTTGAGACTACTCTGAACGTGCTCCAGACCAACTGCGCCATCAACCCGGGCAACTCCGGCGGTCCTCTGTTCGACAGCTACGGCAACGTCATCGGCATCACCACCGCCAAGTACACCCAGACCCAGTCCGGCGTCAGCGCCGAGGGCCTCGGCTTCGCCCTCCCCATCAATGACCTGAAGAACATCCTGGCGGACCTGATCCAGCACGGCTATGTCACCGGCAAGCCCTACCTGGGCATCCAGGTCAGCAACGTGACGGAAGAGATCCAGCGCTACGGCATCCCCGCCGGCGCCGTGGTGGAATATGTGGCCGACGGCTCCTGCGCCCAGAAGGCAGGTCTGCAGGTGGACGACATTATCACCGCCATTGACGACACCGCCATCGACTCCTCTACCGCACTGACAGCGGCCCTGGCTGCTGACTACCGGGCAGGTGACACCATCACCCTTACGGTGGTGCGCCAGCAGGAGGAAATGAAGATCACCATCACCCTGGACGAGAAGAACTCCGAGACTGAGGCCAACAACCAGGTTCCCCAGGAAGACCAGCAGACACAGCAGCAGCCCAATGGCGGCTACGGCGGGTACTTCGGCGAGTGGCCCTTCGGCGACTGGTTCTGGTAATCCGGATCTCTGGAAACCTCATTCATGACCATACATACGGGCGGTGCAGCTGCGGCTGTGCCGCCCTTCTTTTTGTATCAGGGCAGGAAAAAGCGCACCGGAAGATATCCCTCCCGGTGCGCCGTCTGATAATCTCACGGGGACCCCGTGCTGTTCAGATCCCACAGCAGGGGCTTTCCGTCTGTCCAGGTGCGCCAGACCACAAAGGAGATGCGGTAGCAGTCACCCAGGTCCGTCACATCCGCATCGTCCGCCAGGTCGTACATCTCTCTGAGAATGGAGACGGACACGCTGTCGATATCGTCCAGGTCCGTAACATCCACGTAGGCCATGGCGTTTCTTGCCCTGGGGGTGGGCTCATGGAAGGCGCCGGCAATGACGGCGTCGCAGGCGTCCCGGAAACTCAGCATGAGTTCTTCCAGTTCCATGTAGCGTCTGATCCGGTTCATGTCCGCCATCTTCCCCCGGAATGCCCTGCTGTCCCGCTGCATGAAGGCCTCCAGATCCGCCTGCTGACTGGAGTTCAGACTTTCCAGCAGATTCTTGAATTCCCGAGCGCTCATGGCTGCCAGATCCACCTGCACCGCTCACCGCCCCCCTTTCATGTCAGGGTCTGCACACGGAAATTATATACTGATTTTGACCGGTCCTGCAAGCCCTGTTTTCCCGTTTTCCGCTGGATCTCCCCGCTCCAGCCCCGCCTGCAGGCAGGATTTCTGGCTGCAGCAGTGCCCTGCAGGGCAGAATCAGGCAGTTTCTGCCAGTTTTGTCCACGGGGACTGCTGTCTCCGGTCA
>CAYYHY010000392.1:0-2267 GCA_964471855.1 uncultured Oscillospiraceae bacterium
AGATCCCGCCCCCGGGCAGCTCCCGGGAGCGGGATTCATCATTTTTGCTGAATATCCGGATCTTCCCTTCTGCTCCGGTCTGTGCCTGCGGCGCCGGTTCCGTATCACACCTTTTTCAAAAGCTTTTACAGTTCGAGGGACCCGGACCTGTTTATGCAGCCACGGCTCTGAAGGCCTGGCACTGAAGAGGTCCGCGCCCCCTCTCCGGGACACCGCCGGCAGCCCGGCTGCCCCGCAGAAAAAACTTCCAGATTTTCTCCGATTCCCCTCCTTTTCCGGAATATGTTTCCGCCCCTCCGCATAGTACGCAGGCGAGCAGAAAAGCTCATGGTCTGTCCGTGTCCGGGCACGCTCCGGCAGGACTGCCACAAATCTGAAAAGGAGGAAAATGCATGAAGCGTTCCATCATTGCGGCCGTGCTGGCAGCGGCGCTGCTGGCGGCCGCGGCACCGGCCCGCGCCGAGGCCGGGGATGACTTCCACATCAGGGTCACCACCGACGGCGTCCAGACCTTCTACGAGACCTTCCCCGCCGGGATGGACACGGGAACCGTCACCGCCGCGGAGAACCTGGGGGTGGGCACCGCCCGGGAGGTCACGGCACCCGGCAGAATCCAGGGGACTGCGTCCGCCCAGCCGGGGGAACTGATCTCCTTCACCGGCACCACGGAGGGAGGCACTGCCTACACCGTAAAGGAGACCTCCGGCCACGCCCTCACGGTCAGCGCCGGCCGTCTCAGGGACGACCTGGAACTGACGGTGCGCACCACCCCGGTCCAGTACGAGCTCATCCTCTCCTCCGGGGAGCTGGGCTTCAAGAACAACCTGGGCTCCGACGCCTCCCCCACCTGCACCACCGGGGGGAGCAGCAGAAGGAGCATCCGGGGAAACGAGCCCTGGTCCGTCACCTTCACGCCGAAGGATGACAGCCTGACCATCACCTCCCTCAACATCCGCAGGGACCGGGCAGTTCAGAACCTGGTGGACGCCGATGCCGGGAGCGCGACCGTGGGGGAGACGGAGATGACCGTCACCCGGGAGGGGGACCAGGTCACCGTCTCCGCTGAGCACGCCGGGGGCAGTCTCTTCATCACCGCCCTCACCGAGCCGAAGCCCCCTGTCCACACCCTGACTGTCACCGCCTCCGGCGGCCTCACTGCTGACATCAGCAGCATGACCCTGGAGGAGGGGAAGGAACAGACGGTCACCTTCACCGCCCCGGCCGGCAGCGTCACCGGGGAGATCCGCATTACGGACGGCGATGAATCCGGAACCCTGTCCCCCCAGGCGGAGCGGGTCACAGTCAGCGGCCATGTCTACCGGGCTGCAAGGGAACTGGACGGCAGTCTGAAGCTCACCGTACCCGCCATCAAAGCTGACGTCACCCTGTCCGCCTCCGAGGCGAAGGACAAGATCTGGTTCTTTGTGGATACGGACCGGGGAGCGGAGAGCAGCATGCCCGCCCTCTCCCTCCTGGACCGGGGCGGCAGCGCCTCCCTGCACCTGGCACCGAAGGAAGACGGGGAGATCACCAGGGTAAAGATCGCCTCCGCCACGGACTCCGTCACCCTCACAGGCTGGGAGACCCGGTTCACCCTGGACGGCCGGACCTTCCATGTGGAGAACCGCTGGGATACGGAGCGGGTCCTGTACTTCGACTCCCTGCCGGGCAGCATCCGCGTCACCGTCAGCACCCGGGACACCTGGCACACCCTGACCCTGAAGGCGGACAGCGGCTGCTTCTTTGACGGCAGCAGCACCCTGCGGGTGGAGGACGGCGCCAGCCGGACTGTGGTCTTCTATCCCGAAGAGGAGAACCGGGTGGAGGAGCTCACCTTCTCCTGGGGCTCCAGCACCGTCACCGCTGACAGCGAAGATTCCTCTGTCCGCATAAACGGCGTCTCCTGCCCCGTCACCTGGCACACCGACGGCAGTGCATCGGTCACCCTGCGGGACGTCACCTGCGACGTGACCGTCCGGGCCCGGTCCAGCGAAGGGGACGGGGAATATGTGGTGGATGTAAGCTGCAGCAGCGGCCTCACCTGCACCTCCCAGGAGCGGGTCCATGTGAAGGCCGGGGGAAGCCTGACTCTCACCTTCCGGGAGAAGAGCGGCAGCGAGGCCGACCACCTGATCATCACCAGGGGCAGCTCCGTCTATACCGTACAGCGGGGCACCGAATCCGTCACCATCGGCGGGGTGCGCCACACCCTGTCCTGGGGTGCGGACCAGGTGAAGATCACCCTGAAGAACATCCGCTCCGACCTG
>CAYYHY010000393.1:0-2266 GCA_964471855.1 uncultured Oscillospiraceae bacterium
TGCCGGTCTGGCAAATGCTAGTGGCACAAGGGCTGCGAATTTTCGACATAACACTCCATTGTTTTGCCTCCCATTTGCTTATTTGAACAGCAGACAACAGCAGGATTATCGGGCTCACCCTCCGCCCGCGCTCCTGCGGGTCTGCAGCTGCTCAGCCAGGCTGCTTTCTGTGCAGATACTTCTCTGCAGTGCGGTCCCCGTAGGCCCGGATCTCCGGCGACCCGATCTCGTCCAGGGGGATGCTGGTCTGCCGCTCCCTGAAGACGACCACCTCGCATTCCGGCAGGTGGTTTTTGATGGCTCTGGCCAGGGGGACCCCGTTTTCAAAGATCTCCATGGCGTGGGAGTTGCCGCATACAAAATTGAGGCCCAGCTCCTTCGCCCTGTCGATCAGGGGGTGCCCCGGATACACGCGGCTGATGGATGCGATCACCGTGTCCACATCGGGCCAGTCATGGACCAGCTGGTCCAGATGCTCCGTGGTAAAGCCGCAGTGGGGGAAGATATGGATCACCTTCCGCATGGGACTCTCCCGGGTCCCGGCCAGAATCCCGGGCTGCGCCGCCACCGAGGTCTCCTCAATGGCCCGGCAGCCCCGCGCCTTCCGCTCCAGCTCCAGCATCCGGGCGTCCATGGCCGCGTCCATCAGGACATTCAGCCGGTCAATCATGTCCCCCACCGTCCGGATCTCCGGGAGCACATCTCCCACATAGACAATGTTGCCGGGGATGCCGCCGTAGGCTGTGGAGGAAAAGCAGGGGGTGTGACCGTGGAGCCATGGGATCCCGGGGTGCGTGCCGTGGAAGGCCTCATGGAGCTCCAGGTGCGCAAGACCGTAGAGACCCAGATAGTACTTCATAAGCACGCCGCCGGAGCTGGCTGCGTCTGCCGCCGGGTGGTGGGTCACGATGGCATTGACGCCGGTGGCCGCCGCCAGTTCGATGACGCTCTCCGTCATGGTCATGCAGACAGCAATCTTCTTAACCTCCATCTCCGGGTCGCCCCAGACAAGACCGGGGATCTCTGTGACCGCCTTGCCGGGGATGCCGGAGGACTTGGTGACAACCCAGGGGTTCTTTCCGGAGGCCCAGTCCGCCGGTGACTTTATGCAGCGTCCGCCGGTGAGGTCGTCCAGCGCCTGCAGCACATCCTTTACTTTCGCCATATTTCAGCTTCCTCTCCTGTCAGATTCGCAGCGGTCTGCGGGAAAAAGGGTTCCTGGCAACAAAAAAAGGCCGCAAAACCCCCAGGAGATCATCTCTCCTGCACGTTCTGCGGCCAAATGCAGCTTTCCCTGCGGTTTCTCTTCCCTGCGCAGGCTTCGGGTATGCCTCGCATCCCCTCAGCCGTCGCCGGATAAAACGGAACTCTGCTCTCATCCGTCTGTATTCAGTTTTAACTCAGTCACTGCTCCAGGACCTTCAGGTCCGGAAGCAGCTCCTCCACGGGGCGCTCAAAGACGGTTACGCTGACGGACATCTCCGTGTCCGGGTCGTAGTCCTTGAGGTGGGAAACGATCTTCAGTCCCAGCACCCGCTTCACTTCCTGCGCAAACAGCTCCTTGAAGCGGAGGATCAGCACCCGGTCCACGATCTCCGTCGAGCTGCGGTCCATGGCGTAGGACACATTGAGGACGCTGATTCTGCGGTTTACAGCGGTGATGATGACCTCGTTGCGGATCACATCCACACGCTGGGACAGAAGCCCCTGGTTGAAGACTTTCTGGTTCACGCTGTTGTTGATCTTCAGGATGGTCTGCTTGAACTCGCCCATCGTCATCGAAACCAGCCCCTTCTCATCAGAGAAAAAAGGTCCTCCGTCTGCATGATAGCATTCTCCGGCAGAGCATTCAAGCAGTGCCCCGCGGATTTGTCGAACCGTGACAAAAACAGCCTGTTTATGGCGGAAAACTGTACAAAATGTCCAACCATGCCGCCCCGGGGGCCGTCTCCCCTGTCCCATGAATTGACAGGCCGGACGGACGCGTGGTACTCTGTCCGGGACAGATTCTCCGTGCTCCTTCCCCGGCCTGCACCGGGACCGGAGAAGGCCGGCTTTCCTCCGCTGCAGCGCCCCCTTCCCTGAATGACGGACCGGCGCATCTGCAGCGGCTGTCCTGACTTTGCTGCCACCCCGTCAGTGTTCTGCAGTCTCTCATCTCTCTCATCTCTCACTTCTGCTGAACCGGTGGCGGGTCCGCACGGCTGTGCACTGCAGCCGTGCGTGATTTTTTCATAATGCGGCTGAATTGACAGGGAGGGTGGAA
>CAYYHY010000394.1:0-2248 GCA_964471855.1 uncultured Oscillospiraceae bacterium
CGGACCGGCTGCGGAGCCGGTCCGGTGTGCTCAGTTGTCCCTGCTGACGCCGATGAAGCGGATCAGGTACAGGAACAGGTTGATAAAGTCCAGGTACAGCTGGAGAGCGGAGAAGATGGACGCTCTGGCCAGGACGTCCGGGAAACCCGCATAATAGTGGTAGTAGCGCTTGATCTGCTGGGTATCATAGGCTGTATAGCCCAGGAACACTGCGATGCCGATGATGCTGACCACGGTGTCAATGAGAGGGAGCGGTGCAATGAAAAGGGCGATCACGGCGTAGATGATCAGGAAGATCAGCCCCGTGAACAGGATGGGCTGCATGCTGGTCAGGTCCCGCTTTGTGAAGTGCCCGTAGGCGGCCAGGACACCGAAGTAGACGGCCGTGCCCAGGAACACCATGATCACGGAGGAGACATTGAAGAGCAGGAGGTATATGGAGAGGGTGAAGCCGAAGATGGCGGAGAAGGCCACAAAGCAGGCAACGGCGGTGCCCGTCTTCATTTTCTCAATCCGGGAGGCCATGAAGAAGGAGATCACCAGGGTGGCCACCAGTGAAACGACGTGAATGAAGGGGATGGCCCGCAGGGTCAGGACGGTGAAGCCGGTGATCCAGCTGACCACTGCCACTGCGAAGGTGATGCCCAGACCGAGCACCATCCAGAGGAAGGTCTTGACCGTGTACTGGTTCAGGCTCTCCTGCTGCCCCGTATAGTACCCGCCGGTATAGTTCATGGGACTGTTGTTCATGCTGTTGCACTCCTTTCGAAAAACAGTGCAGGTGTGTTCAGGTACTGTGGTCGCTGACGTGGAACTGCTTCAGGTTGCCTATCTTGAGGCTGCGGCGGTCCAGCTCCTCATAGACTGCCTCCAGAGGGATGCCGCTCTCCACCATCATCACAATCAGGTGGTAGAGAAGGTCGGAGATCTCCCCCACCGTGTCCTCCTGGACGCCGTTCTTGGCGGCAATGATGGTCTCGGAGCACTCCTCCCCCACCTTCTTGAGAATCTTGTCCAGTCCCTTGTCGAAGAGGTAGCAGGTGTAGGAGCCCTCCTGGGGCTGGGCCTTTCTGCCCTCCACCACTTCATAGAGACGTTTCAGTGTGTCCATCGGAAGTCAGTCTCCTTCCCTGTCAGGGATTTCGATCTCGTTGAAGAAGCAGCTGTAAGCCCCTGTGTGGCAGGTGGGTCCGTCGGGGATGCAGAAGTAGAGAAGGGTGTCCGTATCGCAGTCGGTCATGATCTTCTTTACATGCAGGTAGTTTCCCGAAGTTGCCCCCTTGTTCCACAGCTCCTGCCGGCTCCGGGACCAGAACCATGCAGTGCCGGTGGACAGGGTCAGCTCCACTGCCTCCCGGTTTGTAAAGCCCAGCATGAGAATGTCCCTGTTCTCCGCATGCTGGATGATCACAGGGATCAGGTCGCTCTTCTGAAACAGAAGGTCCAGATTGAACATTGCTCTCACCTCACCGGTATGTTCTGCTCCCGCAGGCTCTCCTTCACCTGAGGTATGGTCAGTTCCCCGAAGTGGAAGAGGGAGGCTGCCAGGGCCGCATCACAGCCAGTCTCCCGGAACACCTCTGCGAAGTGCTCCAGAGAGCCGCAGCCGCCGGAGGCGATGACAGGGATGGACACTGCGTCCACGATGGCTCTGGTCATCTCCAGATCGTAGCCGGCCTTGGTCCCGTCTGCGTCCATGGATGTAAGCAGGATCTCCCCTGCTCCCAGGGCCTCCCCTTTCTTTGCCCACTCGATGGCGTCCAGACCGGTGGGAATGCGTCCCCCGGCCACCACCACCTCATAGCTGCCGTTCTCCCGCTTGCGGGCGTCGATGGCCAGCACCACGCACTGGCTGCCGAAGCGCTCCGCTGCAGCGGAGATCAGGGAGGGATCCCTGACCGCCGCAGAGTTGACGGAGATCTTGTCCGCCCCCGCCCGCAGCAGACGCTGGAAATCCTCCAGGGTGCGGATGCCGCCCCCTACGGTCAGGGGTACAAAGACCCGGGCGGCTGTCCGCTCCACCACGTCCGCCACGGTGTCCCGGGCGTCACTGGTGGCGGTGATATCCAGAAAGACGATCTCGTCCGCCCCCTGGTCCGAGTAGTAGGTGGCCAGTTCCACCGGGTCCCCGGCGTCCCGTATGTTTACAAAGTTGACTCCCTTGACCACCCGTCCGTCCCGGACGTCCAGGCAGGGAATAATCCGTTTAGCCAGCATTGACAAGCTCCTCCCGCAGACCTGCGGCCGG
>CAYYHY010000395.1:0-2216 GCA_964471855.1 uncultured Oscillospiraceae bacterium
CATTGGGACCGGTTCATGTGAGTAGCAAGCAGCTGATTACCAGCAACTCAACTTTCCCTGTAAGAAAACAGCGATAACTGGTAATAGCCTGACTGCGGAAGAAAGCATCCACCTGCCAGGTCTCCGGTCTCCCTTGCTCTGGCCGAGACTTCCACTGCCCAGGTATCGGCTGCTGTCTGGCAGTAGGAACAAGTGGAACAGGATACACTGCTGCCCGATGGTTCAGCATCAGCGATTGCAGGCTTGGAAACAGCAGCTGACTTGGGCGACTTCCTCTTCTGTCCTCCGGATTCATGCCCCTGAGAAGCGGCAGCATGGGGACCGGACCGTGGACGTCAGGGGTGGAGGCCGGCTTGTGTGAGTAGCAAGCAGCTGATTACCAGCAACTCAACTTTCCCTGTAAGAAAACAGCGATAACTGGTAATGACCTGACTGAAGAGGAAGAGATCCCTCTGCCTGGCCTCTGGTCTCCCCTGCCCAAATACCGGTTGAAGAGGGAAGGGGCGGAAAGGATCCGCTGTCTGGCACGCAGTAAAAAGGGGACCGACATCCCTGCCTTCCAGTATTCACGGAGCAGCAGAAGCCGCAGTGCGAAGGGACTGCCCCATGGAAGTTGGAGGGTCGGTTCGTGAGTAGCAAGTACCTGATTACCAGTAACATTATCTTTACTGTAAATAAACGGCGGTAACTGGTAACAGCCTGCCTGCGGAAGAAGACAACTCCCTCTGGCTGCAAAACGTCAGGAGGAAGATGCGGAACGGATACTCCTGCCGCAAGCGCGTATAGAAACGGACCGCTCCTCACTTCCGGCGTGGAGCGGTCCGTCCTGTTATGCGGGTGTTTTCTGGTTCTGTCTCTGGTGTTTGACACCATGCGCCTGTTCATGCTGTCAGTTCCGTAACTGAATCTGACTGTCTCTCTCCCTGCAGCCTGACCGCAGGCTGACCTTTCTCCCCTGCTGCATTACACCCGGTTTTCCGGAGCCGGGCCGTGTTCAGGAGGGGCGGGCGGCACTGTGCCGTTCGGACCCTCGCTGTCTTCAGGGGACGGAATCTGGTCATCATCTCCGTCTGCTTCCGGCGGTCTGATGCTGTCCCAGCGGTACAGCATGGTAACGATCTCGGCTCTGGAGCAGTCTCTGTCCGGTGAGAAGCAGCTGCCGCCGGTACCGACAGTGATCTCCTTTTCGGCACCCCAGATGACTGCCGAGGTGTACCACTGGTCTGCAGGGACGTCAGAGAACGGATTTGCGCCGGAGGGCGCCGGTTCGCCGTCATAACGGTGCAGGAGCGCCATTGCCATGGCCCGCGTGCAGATGTCATCAGGCTTGAAAACTGTGGCTGTTATGCCCTTGACAACGCCGGTCTCCGCCGCCCAGCGGACGGCATCATAGCAGTAGGAGCCCGGTGCTACGTCCGTAAACTGACATCCGTCTTTCTGGGGTGCCGGCTGCCCGGCAAGACGCCACAGGAAGGTGGTGATTTCACCGCGTGTGCAGATACGAAGCGGCGTGAAGGTGGTGGCAGATGTTCCGGAGGTGATGTCTCTGTCAACCGCCCAGCTGACGGCTTCTGCAAACCATGCGTCTGCAGGGACGTCCTCGAATGTGTGGTTCTGCCCGCCGGGTGTGCTGCTGTCTTCGGCAAATACCACGCTGAGCGTTACAGGCAGCAGGGAGCGCTCCGGCATGACGAACGTGTATGTCCCGTCGGCAGCCGGTGTCAGCTCGATGACGCCGCCTTTCTTGTCAGTAAGGGTGAACTGCCCCATCTTCCAGCCTTCGTCCGGCTCAGGTGTGACGGTGACAGTCTCGCCCGGTCTGGCCCTTTTGCTGGAAACGGAGAGCTTGCCGTGCTCCGGCGGCTTGACCTTCACAGTTTCGGAGCTGCCGGATGAGGATCCTCCTCCTCCGCCGCTGTTCGAGGTCCGGTACACTGTGACGGTGTACGTTGCAGTATTCCCGCTGGTGTCTGTGACTGTGACAGTGATCTCGTTGCTGCCGGTCCTGAGCCCGCTGACGTCAAAGGTTTTATCTTCGTTCATCGTCACATCAGCATCATCGAAGCGGACTGTGACTGTTGAGCCGTCCGGTGCTTTTGGGAACAGCTTTATGGAATCCGTGCTGCTGTCGACGGAAACGCTGTAGGCGTCCGTCTCCGGGTCAAATGCCGGGTTCAGAGTGCCGGGATCGACTGCCAGGTCTGTCAGTGCCGGTT
>CAYYHY010000396.1:0-2210 GCA_964471855.1 uncultured Oscillospiraceae bacterium
CCTGTCTATCTGCTGGTGCATCCGGTACAGCTCCCCGCTGGGGCTGAGATCAATCAGCGCATTCTGCATTACGGTCACCTCCTCTCCTGTCTGATCCTCAAGCTTCCCGTAGGCATACAAATAAAGGTTCTGCGTAATATCCAGCAGTGAAGAAACTTCGTAGTCATCCAGCTTCCCGCCGGATCCTCCTGCATTCACAAGAGCGTCCCGAATTCTCTCAGCATGACTGCGGACCTTGACCAGCAGCTGGTCAGAGGGAGTCCTGTCCACCTCATCCCGATACCTGAGGATTTCGAAAGGGAGCAGCGGCAGCAGGTCCCTGACGTTGTCCTCAAAGCTCCTCGCCAGAAACTGCACATTAGGGATCTTGCCATAGTATGTGCTGTCTAAGATTTCCGTGCTTCCTTTCATTTCGAAGTCGGGACTGGACTCCACCTCTGTTGCATCACCGGCGGATTCCTCTTTAAACAGGTAGAGCACGCAGGGAACAGGGCGCTTCATCTGCAGCAGCTTCTTTTCCTTCCTGACTGTTTTGTGGGTAGCCTGGTTCACGTAGTCGACGACCGTCTGGATTTTTTCAATCACAAATTTACTCATGAACTCGATGAGGAAAACTCCCCGCATTTCCTGTTCATTATCACGAATTTCAATAATCGCATCAGCAAATGTGACCTTGCCCGCAATGCTGACGCTCTCTGTGGCCCTGTGGATAACATCGCTGTCAGGCTCAAACCTGGTGCCGAACAGTCCATTAATCACGAGCACCGCTGCCCGGTTTGAGAGAATGACAATCCTCTTGAGGGACCGGTCGAAAATATGCTGGGGTGCAATCGCGTCGGGTGCAGCAGCAGAAACCGGGCCGGCTTCGGGCATCCTCAGATGTCTGATCCTGGCTGTAAGCGCCCTGTCCAGCCGGTCCAGCGCTTCGTTTCCAAAATCCGGATCCCCGCAGCAGCCGCAGATCTTCAGAAGGGCCTCTCCGATCTCTTCCTGCAGCACCCTGAGACTGCCAGGGGGGTACCCGTTCTCCGGCTCAACTTCCTCAATCCAGCTGGCGGTCTGACCGGCGGCGTCTGCTGCCTTCCTGAGATCTTCCTGGGTATGATGGCAGGCAAGAATCTCATCGACTGTCAGGAGGTCCAGCATCGCAAGAAGAAGTACTTCTTCTCCGCTGCAGTCCTCCTTCAGCTTCGCATACCTGAAGATTTGAATCTGAAGTTCGCCGTCTCCGGGAGATTCCTCCGGCTTCGCCGGAGATGCGCTGTCCCTCAGGATTATGAGCGCCACGCCGGGGTCGTGCAGAATCCCTCCGGCCGTCAGTACGGATACGTCTGCCCGTATGCTGCTGAGAACTGTTTCCCCCAGTTCCAGGTCGAAGCAGAGCAGCCAGCAGTTCCCGTCCCCGTCAGCGGCGAGTCCGTAGCTCCGCGACAGCGGCGGCACTGTGCTCTCGCTGGTGACCGTTTCGAAAGTCAGGCTGTCCTCAGACGGGACAGCGTCACGACCGAACAGACACCTGATCAGTGCAACCATGCAGTAAAAATGCATCTTCTGCATGCAGTTCCAAATACCGGGGAGCAGCCCCGAAAGGCCCAGCCCGTTCTTCTTCCCGTCTGCGCCGTCCTGCTGTGCAGGTCCTTTCCCGCGTTTCCTTTTCATGCCGTTTCCCCCTCATTTCTGCAGATTCAGCAGATTAATACGTGACCCCGCAGCCGTCCCGCCGCCGGTGCAGACTCGCAGTCAGAAGCACCAGCAGGCACAGACCGCCTGCACAGGTTCCGTTCCGGGCATAAACAGGGGGGTGCGTCCGGCATGAACAATGCGGGAATGCTGCCATGCAGATGCAGCATCCCGATACATTATTTTACCGCAGAACGGGACGGGGTGCAACCTCTTTCCAGATCCGCAGAGCCGGTCCCCCTGTTCGCCCTGTGCAGTCCGCCCCTCAGGTCTGAGACCAGCAGCAGATGATTCTGCCGCCGGCTGTTCCGGCGCCTGCACGTGCCCTCCGGTCAGGTGTCCGCAGGGCCGGGGAGCATGCAGCTGTCTCAGATTCACTGAATGCCGCTCTCCCGGCACTCCCCGGGAGCGCCGCCAGCATCCGCATTCTGACACAGATCAGGCCCCGGCGCCAGCACCTGGCAGGAAGCCCGGAAGTATCCCTGCGGAATTCCGGCCCGCCCAGAACCGCTGCCTGAGCCCGGAAGGGC
>CAYYHY010000397.1:0-2131 GCA_964471855.1 uncultured Oscillospiraceae bacterium
GAGCCCGCTGTCCGTATCGATGCCCTCGATGATCCCCAGGTTGACCAAGGCGTTGACGGAACCGGCCGCCCAGGATGAGACGGAACCGGCATCGGAGAACTTCCGCTCCGCCGTCTTCTCCTCCTCAATCCCCAGGGACCGGGCCACCATGACGAACATCATCTCCCGGGTCAGCTCGTCCATGGGATTCATCCGGCTGCCGTCCCCCGCCAGGATGCCGGCCGCCACGCATTTCGCCACCGCGTCGGCGTACCAGGCTCCGGGGTCCATGTCAGAGAATGCAGACAGGCTCGCCTTCTCCTTCAGCCGCAGCAGGTTTGCAAAGGTCTGTGCCGTCTCCCCCCTGGTGATGTTCTTCACCGGGTGGAACTGGCCGGAAGTGTCCCCGTGGACAACCCCGGCATTGGACCAGCGGTCGATGGACGACTTCGCCCAGCTGTCCGCCGTGTCGCTGTAGCCGGCTGCTCCTGCTGACACGGGCAGCAGGGAGATGACCATGACACAGGCCATCAGCAGCGCAGACAGTTTTCTGTACATCACTGTGAACTCCTTTAAAGCAGTTTTGTGGACCTGGCTGTCCAGTTTCATTTCCTGTCCGGAGCACCTCCCTCCTTCCGCCTGCCCCGCCTGCGGCAGAACCAGGCTCCCTCAGGATCACCTTGAACCCGCACTGGCCGGGTCCCCGGTCTCCATGTTTCCTGCAGGGTGTCTTCCAGCCCTAAGAGCGTGCAGCTGCTCTGCATGCCGGCAGTCCTCCCCGCATCCGTTCCAGCTCTCCCCGTCCGGCAGACGGCTGAGTTTCTGCACTAAGGTGTACATTTCTGCTCAGAAACTGCTCCCAAGGCGCTCATCCTGACCGCTTTGCAGAATCTCCCGTCCGCCTTTTCCTCTTATTCTGCCAGGAAACAGCTTATGCTGAAACACCATGTATTTTATGTTCTGCCTTTCCTGTTGTCAATAATGCTGTAAAGTGCTGAAAATCAGGACATAAGAAATCCAAAGTGCTGAACCTCAGGGCCTTGCGAAAGACCGGATTTTGAAAATACTGCGTCTCCGCCGCAGCTGCCGGATCCGCTCCCGGAAAGCATGGTCTCCGCTGAGATCCATTTTCCGCTCCGTTCCGCTGAAAAGACCTCCCCACTCCGCTTCGCAGCAGGTGCCCCGGTCCATGCCGGATCTTCCTCTCGCCGCCGGCACACCGGGAAGTCACCGCCTGTTCCCCGGATTCCGGTACCCAGTCCCGTCTCCGTTCTCTGTTTTTCCCATTACAGACAGAAAAAGACCCGCCGGTGCAATCCCGGCGGGTCCTGTGGCTGAGTTTATCCTGTTTCTGTGTGCATCATCTCCTCTCTCTTCATCCCTGCCGTTCTGCTGGAATCATCCTGCCTGCACCCCGTCTGTGCATATTCATGCCCTCCGGGCTCCATCTGCCGGTCTGCCGGCAGGGGCTCAGGACAGGACACGGGCGGCTGATTCCCGGTACCTGTTCTGCCGGCTTTCCTTCAGATGCTCAGGCCGGTGTCTTCCGGCGTCAGGACATGCGGCTGAGGAGCGCTGCCACCTCAGCACGGGTTGCACTCTGGAGAGGTGCCACGCGGCCGTCCCCTGTGCCTTTCACCAGGCCTGCTGATACGGCCCAGCTCAAAGCGGTCTTTGCCCAGCTGCTGACAGAGCCGGCATCGCTGAAGACGGAGAGGTCCGCACTTCCGGCCGTACTCTTGCCGCTGTACTGATAATAGCGGTGCAGCATGGTTGCAGTCTGTTCACGTGTAATGTAGTCAGCGGGACCGAAGGTGCTGCTGTCATATCCTGTGACGATGCCCTCTTCCGCTGCCCAGGCTACTGCATCGGAGTACCAGTCGTTCTTTGCGCAGTCGGAGAACGTGTTCTCCCCGGCTTTCGGGCTGCCCTCCATGCGGTAGAGTATGGTGACCATCATGGCACGGCTTGTCAGGGTGAGCGGCTCAAAGCTGTTCTCGTCAACACCGGTCATCAGGCCCCGTTCGTATGCGTCATAGACGGAATCCGTGTACCATGCGCTGTCAGGCACGTCGTCAAACTTGAAGGTGCTGTCCGCGTCGGCTGCGAAGACGGCCTTCACTGTGGCCGGGGTATTGGCCGGCACCTTGAA
>CAYYHY010000398.1:0-2125 GCA_964471855.1 uncultured Oscillospiraceae bacterium
CGGGTTCTGCTTCTTCCGGTACCGTCTCCTCCGCACCGGCTGCTTCTTCATTACTGGCAGGAATCTGTGCCGCTTCCGGCACAGGGCCTGTGTCTTCGCCGCTCAGCACCTGGGGAATGCTCTCCTCCGCCGTTCCTTCCCTCCCGGGCTCAGCGGATTCAGGCTCCGTTGCAGGAGGCGTGTCCCCGGCGCCGACATCCCCGCCTTCGGGTTCAGGGCCGTTTTCCGGCTCAGCAGGTTCCTCCTCTTCCTCTGCCTCAGCAGCCGCTTCTCCGGTGCCGCCGGACTTGTCCGGGTTCACGGACAGTCTCTCTCCGCCCCTCCCCGGCTGCTCCTGCTCCTCCTCCGGAGCAGTTTCCGTCTGCTTCCCGCCAGGTCCGCTCTCCGGAACCTGATCAGCTTCCCTGCCCGGAGAGGTCTCTTCCCCTTCTGTCCGGTCCAGGGGGGTGTTTCTCTTCAGTTCCGCTGTCCCTGCCGCCTCCACTGCGGCGGAAGGCTGTTCTCCCCCGTAAACAGGTCCCGGCATATCCATGGACGGCAGAAGCTCCACGGTCTCCAGGAGCTTCAGGGTCCGGTCAGAGGTGTAGTGCCAGATGCTGTCCCACTGGTCCGGCACCTCCGGTGCATCCGCTTTCCGCTGCACCCCGTCCAGTTCCCGCATGACGCTGCCGAAATCCCGGCCTTCCAGCAGACCCTTCTGCCGCAAATAGTTCAGCACCCGCAGGGTCAGGATTGACGCCACCATGCCGATGAGCGTGCACCCGTCCTGGAAGGCCGAATCATCCGCCTCCCCCCGGGTCAGGCTCAGAGACGTCTGGGCCTTCAGAACCATCTCAGTCTGGCTGTGAAGACTGGTCAGCCGCAGCACATCCCCCATGTCCATGTCCGCATCCATCTGGAATGCAGCTGTGCCCGCCAGGGCTCCCGTCTTCAGGAAGGCCCGCTGGTCAAATCCTGTCCGGTTCCTGTCTCCGTACTCCAGCAGCTCCTCCTCCGCCTGCTTCGGATCATACAGGCTGCCGAGGTAGCGTCCTCTGCCGTCCGGCGCCTTGCCCCAGCAGACCGGACCGCTCTCCGTCTCCAGGGTGCCGTCCCGTTTCAGGGCCCCTTTCACCGCCAGCTGGGGGCTGTCCCTGCTGATCTGCGCCAGATAGTGGAGACCCGGGTGCTCCCGCCTCAGGGCTGCGAAATCCTGCAGGCCGAGACGGCCGGAGGGGAGCAGAATGGCGTTCCGTATCCGGTACTCCTGGAGGAACTCCTGCCACAGGGTGACGTTGGAGGTGCGCATGGAGGTGCAGCTGGCACACAGCGGCTCCCCTGTCTCAGGACTGAAGGCATACACCAGCAGGTCCCGGCGCACAGGTCCCCGGCCGGAGCGGAGCGTGAAGGACTGCAGTTCCGACGGACCCCCGCAGGGGATCCAGGAGACCGCCGGAGCAGGACCTCCGGACCGCTGGAGACGGAGGGCGAAGAAGGTCCTCTGCCTGTCCAGGTGCAGACCCAGTTCCTCTGCAAAGGTCCGCATGGCCAGTTCCCCCAGCCGGGCCCCGGGATAGAAGACACAGGCACTGCTGCCGCTGAAGGCGCTCTGGAGCTGACCGGCCGGGAGACCGGGATACAGCACCTGCATCGCCGCCATGCCCAGGATCTGGTCTGTCTCCTCCCGTGTGCAGACCCTCCGCAGGTCCTCGGCCAGGTCCCTGTCAAATCTGTGCACCAGAGCCGCTGCGCCCCACCTGAGATACGGCGCGGATCTGCTCTCCAGGGGCACGTACACGCCGCCGATGATATGACCGACGGTCTTTCCCCCCGGTGCGGTGCAGACCGCCCACCTGCGGGGACCGCCCTGCGCTGTATCAATGACCGCCGTACCGGCCGGCCGCGGAACCCTGAGAACGCTCTCCGGCATGTCCAACTTTTCCTCTCCCCCTTTATCCCTGAGCTGCTCCAGACCGCACTCAGGCAAACTCTTCCGGACCGCAGCCGTACATCCCCGGATGGATGACTATCACCTTCCGGTGGGGAATCTCCATCTCCCCGCTGCTGCTTCTCCACAGAAGTTTTCTCCTCACTTTGCCGTTGATCAGCCCCGGCACAGCCACCATGCCAGCACCACTCTCGATGA
>CAYYHY010000399.1:0-2114 GCA_964471855.1 uncultured Oscillospiraceae bacterium
GATCTGCGTTATGTTATCGGAATATTGACGAAATTTCTGCCTGCAGGGGTTATGGCGGGTTTGGCTGTTTAACCGGCGGCTTCACTGTGGTACACTAGCAGGTGCTTCCTCCGCTCACGGTTCCTCACCGGACCGGGTTGTATCGGGCGGAGGTTTGCTGTGTCCTGTGTTCGAGACTGGAAGCAAAGGAGCTGGAGCGCCATGACCAGGATTATCCCCTTCCTGCAGATGTTCGCCCTTCTGCAGCAGCGGCCGGAGCTGGCTGCCGCAGTGGAGACGTGGGAGATTCTCAGCGCCGTCATCAGCCGGGCGGAGCGGAGCGTGCTTGTCCGTGTGAGAGGCGCTTCCGGCGCCGGGCCCGGACTCATCCAGGAGGCGGAGGAGTCCATCTGCCGGCTCTACAGTCTCAGCAGTGCAAAGATCATGCCTGTAGCGGAGGAGCCGGCACCCAGGCGGGGCGGACGGCGCTCTTCTGCCAGGAAGACGACTGCGGCAAAGCCGGCTGCTGTGAAGCAGAGCCCGGCGGCACCGCAGAAAGAGAGCGCACCGGCCGCGGTGGTATCTGAACCTCCTGCCCCGGCGGCAGAGCCGGAGCCTGAAAAGGCACCTGCAGGGGAAGTCCCTGCGGAAGAGTCTGCACCTGCGGTGGAGCCGGAACCCGAACCTGTACCTGTACAGGAAGAGCCAGCAGCTCAGGAGGAACCGGAACCGGTGCCGGAGCCTGGTCCGGAACCCGAGCCTGAACCTGCACCGGAGGTCATACCGGAGCCGGAACCGGAGGTGCAGAGCAGCACAGCGGCAGAGGTGCCCCCGGAGGAGGATCCCTTTGCAAAGACAGAGGAGATGCGCCGGCAGGCGCTTCTGAACCTGGGGGTAAAGCCTGCGGTCAAGAAAGAGCAGAAGGCACAGGGAAGGGTGATCTTTGGCGGTCAGGTGGGCAGGAACCCGGTCCCCATGCGGGACCTGGAGCTGGACATGGGAACGGTTGTGGTGGAGGGGGACATCTTCGCCGTCGACAACCGGGAGCTGAAGAAGCGGGGAGCCTGGGTTGTAGCCTTTGACATGACGGACTACACCGGCTCCATCCGGGTCAGCAAGTTCTTCTCCGGGGACGACGGGAAGCCCCTGGTGGACGGCATCCGGAAGGGGATGCACGTAAAGGTCAAGGGAAGGCTCAACCTGGACCACTACTACGGCGGCATGGTGCTGGAACCCATGGCTGTCATGCAGGCAGACAAGCAGCTGCGGGAGGACAGAGCCCAGGAGAAGCGGGTGGAACTCCACCTGCATACAAACATGTCCACCATGGATGCACTTCCCTCCTGCAGTCCCAGCCTGGACCCGTCCCAGAACATCGTCAAGCGGGCGGAGATGTGGGGTCACCGGGCTGTAGCCATTACAGACCACGGGTGTGCCCAGTCCTTCCCTGACGCCTGCAAGTCGGCAGGGGAGATCAAGATTCTCTACGGCTGCGAGGCCTACTACATCAACGATGTGGACGACCGGGTGGTGACCCACGGGGATACGGATGCCGGGTTCCAGGACGAGATCGTCTGCTTTGACATTGAGACCACCGGTTTAAACAGGAAGTACGAGTTCATCATTGAGATCGGTGCCGTCCTGCTGCGGGGCGGGGAGATTGTAGACACCTTCAACACCTTCGCCGACCCGGGCCGCATTCTGACACCGGAGATCGTCCAGCTGACCGGCATTACGGACGACATGCTGAAGGGGGCGCCCACCCAGAGGGAGGCGGTCCAGGCCTTCCTGAAGTTTGCAGGGGACCGGCCTCTGGCTGCCCACAACGCTGAGTTTGACATGGGCTTCATTGAGGAGAGCTGCCGCAGATTCAGCCTGCCCTTCCCCAACCCGTCCATTGACACCCTTGTGCTGGCGCAGAACCTGCTGCCGGAGCTGAACAAGTACAAGCTGGACAACGTCTCCGAGTACCTGCACCTGCCTGCCTTTACCCACCACAGGGCCAGCGACGATGCGGCCGTGGTGGCCCGCATGCTGCCCCGCTTCTTTGAGATGCTGGAGAAGATGGGGGTGCACTCCCTGAAGGAGATCAACCCCGCCATGCCGCCCCTGCGGATGAAAGGGAAGAGCGGGAA
>CAYYHY010000400.1:0-2106 GCA_964471855.1 uncultured Oscillospiraceae bacterium
GCCGTTCCCGAAGGAGGATGGGGATTTCCTGCCTGCGGCAGGCAGTCTCCCGGCGGGCTGGATACAGACGGTCTCCACGGGCGGCTGCGGGCTCCGTCTCTCTTCCCTCCGGTGAAGGTGCCCCCGGGTGGTGCCGGTCCGGTCAGGGCGGATGCCCGCGAGATTGACACCGGCAGGGAATGTGCCTATACTTGGACTGGGGGTCCGGAAGACGGCAGGATATCCCGGCTGCAGCGCCGGACCGGACACTGTGTCTCTGACCCTGATGCGGTCCCGTCAGCCGGCATATGCCGCCACTTGAGGGCTGCACCGGCTGTGACAGGACCTGGGAGTCCGGATGCAGGACAGGAAGAGACATGGACAAAAAAGCTGCTGCCTCCCGGGCGGCGGCGGAGGAAAGGCGGGGGACAGACTGGACAGTCCGTTTCAAATTAAGCGGGTCATTCTCAAGAAGTATCTGGGCAGCGAGCAGGATGTACGGGTGCCGGACGGCATTGAGACCATCGCAGAACAGTCCTTTGCAGGGTGCAGCACGGTCAGATCGATTGCGCTCCCCGACAGCGTGCTGCGGTTTGGAGCCGGTGCGTTCAGCGGCTGCACCGCGCTGGAGCGCATCAGCAACGTGCCGAAAGAGCTGAAAATCCTGTACAAAGGCACCTTCAGGGGATGCGTCAGCCTCCAGGAGCTGGAGATCCCCGACACTGTATACAAAGGGGAGTGCGGGGCCTTCGATTCCGCACGGATCCGCCATCTGACCGTGAAAACAGTTGAGACGATGAGGCCGTGGAACCTGCAGGTATACAGATGTTTCGAAAATGCGGAGATCGACCTGCTCACCATGAGCTGCCGGTCAGTCTGGTTTACGGACAGGCGCATATTCCTCACCGCAGTGCTCCACCGGGTCATGCTCACAGGCAGGCCTGAGGGGCAGTTCACTCTGCCCGGCAGCTTCTGCAGGGATTCGGTGACCCTGATGATGCCGGAAGTGCCGCTGGAACTGATCCCTGCAGCTGAGCGGCTGCATGCAGCCCGGGGATTCACGCAGATGTACCAGATGGGCACCCCCATGCCGGAGGAGAACCGCCAGGCGTATCTGGACTGGATCCGCAGGAGGCGGAAGAAGCTCTGGAAGGACATGGATTTCCTGCAGGTCATACTGGGAGAGAAGCTCCTGCCGCTGAAGGAGTACTCCTACTACATGGACCAGGCGGCGGAGCTGGGGAACACGGATATCACGGCGGCCCTGCTGAACTACCGGAGCAGTTTTTCCGAGGAGCAGCTGGAGCGGGAGAACAGCAGGGAATTCAGGAATCTGCTCAGCGGCAGGCAGACGGCAGAGGCGCTGCGCAGGGACTGGACGTGGAAACAGCGGAAGGACGGCACACTGGAAATCACCAGCTGCAAGGCAGGCAGAAAAGAGATGACGGTTCCGGATGCTGCAGGCGGCCGGAAGGTCACTTCCATCGGCATCGGTGCATTCAGCCCGCGCAAGCCGGGTCTGACGGGGGAAGCCAGGGCCGCACGCAGAAACATCACCTCCGTGGCAATTCCGGATACAGTTGCGGAGATCCAGGAGCTGGCGTTCAGCGGATGCAGCATGCTCCGGCATGTGCAGTTTCCGGCGCACCTGACATATATGGGCAGAGGGGTCTTCTGCCTCTGCGACAGCCTGATATCGGCTGAGCTGCCGGGAGGAACATGCGGGATACCGGAGGTCGCATTCTCAGACTGCCATGCACTGGAGACTGTCGTACTGGGCACGGGTTTCACAGAAGTGGGGGAGTACGCCTTCGCGGAATGCGACCGGCTGAAGAACCTGACGCTTCCCTCGAGCGTGGAGTCCATCGGCGCGTACGCGTTTGCGGGCTGCGGCAGTCTGACCGGCGCAGTGCTGCCGGAAGGGCTGAAAACGGTCGGAGAATATGCCTTCGCACGCTGTGCCGGTCTGACCAGCGTGGAGTTCCCGAAGGGTCTGGAAACGATCGGAAAATCAGCTTTCAGGTTCTGCGGGAGCCTGACCGGCGCGGTGCTGCCGGAAGGTTTGAAAGCGGTCGGAGAATCTGCTTTCGAGTTCTGCGGGAGCCTGACCAGCGTGGAGTTCCCGGA
>CAYYHY010000401.1:0-2101 GCA_964471855.1 uncultured Oscillospiraceae bacterium
CCACTGGCTTCAGACTCCGGACCTCTTCTCACGAAGCCAGACTTCCTGCAGCTGCATCTTCTTCTTGACGCCTCAGCCTTTGGATACTAAAATCGACTGCATGAAGGGACTGTGCTGCCTGATCCGCCTTCAATGTCGCCGGCCAGGTCCTGCCCGCCGGCTGGCTTGCTCAGAAGGTGACAGCCCATTCGCCGCAGCCTGGAAGAGGAGGTACACATGAACACGGAAGATGTGCGGCAGACCATCGAAGAAGACCCGAACCGCAGAAAGCGCTGCTGGATGCGGTGGGCCGTTCTGGCGGTCTGTCTGGCTGTGGCCGTGGCTGTTTCTGCGTGCCAGAGCCGCTCCCAGTCCGGCGGCCCGGGGACAGACGAACCCCCGGAAGACGGCCCCGGCGTCTTCACGTCCTATGCAGGACCGGTATTTCCAATGACCCTGCGGGAGGAGAACAGCACAGTCGAGGCAGAGCGGTCCCTCACTCTGGACTTCGCCCCCTGGGAGCCGGTGTGGATCTCCAATGAGGAGGCAGCGGACTCATACCCTCAGATGACGGAAGAGGAACGCCAGGAGAGCCTGAAGGAGCTCGACCAGCTGTATCCGGAGGGAGGGCGGTCGGAGTCCTCCACCGATATCCTGGTCACAGACTCCTATGCTCTGTCCAGCACCTCAGATCAGGACCAGACCCTGAGAGTTCTGTATCCCTTCGCCGGGTCTCTGTATTCCCTGACCGGGATCCAGCCCGTTCTCTCTGCAGAGGGGGAGGAACTGGATACCCTGCTCCATGCAGGCGGATACGCAGAGGCCGGCAGCTGGGAGGACTGGCGGGACATCCTCTCCGACGGCACCCTTCTGGAGAATGCCCTGGAGGAGTACCCCGATCTGTCCGCCACCCCTGCCGCTGTCTATGAATTCAGGGATCCCTGGAGCGAGCCGCCAGACGAGAGGAAGGGGATCTCCAGCCCCACCATCCGGGTCAGCTTTGAGCTGGACTGCAGCCGGACCGCCGTCCTGTGCAAAGGATTCACGGGCTCCAGCGTCAGTCAGGAGGAAGGCCGGATGGGGCTGAGCTTCTCTGTTCCCCAGCCGGATGAGCCCTCTTACGGCAGAGAGAGCTTCCGCATGATCGTCGTCGGAGACGACATCCGGAACCTGACTGTCCAGGGCTATGCCACGGGGGGATGGGAGACAGAGGCGACCATTGAGGCCGGGGCAGAAGAGGAGCGGTACGAGACCAGCCTGGAGGAAGTGCTTCGGAAGACCGCAGAGGAACTGTACGAAGACAGGGTGGACCAGTCGGAAGGCGGCGCAGATTTCGAGCTGTATTACGGGCTGCTGAAGGCATGGCTTTATTCCGGAGGTCCTCTGTCCTCCGACACCGCGGAGCGGTACAGCAGCTTCATGCTGGAGGACAGCGGCATATGGGAGAATACGAGGATGTTCTGGCTGGAGGCGGAAGTGACGGTCCCTGCCGGGGGCAGCGTGAACATCACCGCATCCATGCGCAGGCAGGCCAGCTTCCATGGCGACGGCGGCACCTGCTCCTTTGACCTGGTGACCGGCCTGGGTTCCGTTCTCAGCTGCCCGTCCCAGACCGCCGCCCTGGAGGACCGGGGCCAGATCCAGATTGTCCGGCAGAACTTCGGCTTCGACATGGAGAAGGAAACCCGAACGGTACCCCTCACCGGGGAGGAGTATTTCCTGGAGGTCGAACGGGCGCCGGAGTCAGAGACGACCTCCGGCGGATGACCGGTCTTCCCGGCCCGGGACAGGGGCTGCGGTCTCTCTTCCATCGGGGAAGAAACACCCCGGGACACCCCTGCGGAAGTTCTGTCCCGGAATGTGCACACATCCGTTCCGCCCTGGACTTCGGCTGAAATTTTCTGGAAAATTTTTCTTAACCCTATTGACCTTACCTGTGCAGACGCTTATACTCACTACTTGCTTGAAGAACGTCAAACGCACACTTTCTTTACAGACGCTCCGGCTAACTTCCGTCTGTTTTTCAGTGCTGCCGAGACGTTCCAGAGTATTTTTCCTTCTTTCTTAGGCGCTGGGTGCTGTCCTTCCATCAGTATCCAGCGCCGCCCTTTTTTCTCCCCTT
>CAYYHY010000402.1:0-2096 GCA_964471855.1 uncultured Oscillospiraceae bacterium
TTCAAACGCAGATGGGACTTCACCTATCTGGGCATCGACGACAGTGAAGCTGGGATTGCCGGTTTGAAGGTCATCCTTGGTGAAGGGGACAATGCCCGGGTCATTAAGTGGAATGACCTCCGCAAGGCTGTAAACGGCCAGCTCCTGTCCTACGGGGTGAACGAGGACAAGCTGATGGGACCATACTTCCTCTCAGCAAAGAGCCTGCCAGCAGACGAGAACGGTCTGCTGGACCGCGGTGCGTTCTGCCGCGTCTTCAAGAGCAAGGTAATCATGTACCTGTTCGATGATGCTGCCAGGCGGAAACGCAGCGACCTGTTCAGCGGATGCAAGGCAGACAGAAACCAGTACTCTGCCATATGCCGTGAGTTCGACACCAGAGGCGTATTCATTTTCTGCGATGAAGTCAGCAGCCAGTTCAACGACAGGCCTCCTGGAGATGGCGGGCAATGATCTCGGTGTTTCTGCGGGAACAGAGGCGCTACACCCTGACAGACCTGACCGTGAAGTTCTGCTGCCCTGAGGAGAAGACTGTCCGCATTCTTAAGCGCCTGAAGGAGTACGGCGCAGTGAAGATGGTGCGGGCCGGCGAGGTTCAGAGGGACCCTGCTGAGCTGGCATACGGAGATGCTGACACTGCAGATTTTGATGCCGCTGACAGTCAGCATTCCTGCGTATTCACCTTTGTCGGCGTCATCGCCGTCGAGGGGCTGGTACTGAAGTGCTGTCCGAAGTATCTGCCTGATTCAGCCTCCCCGGAGGAGGCGGCGGAGGAGCTGAAGCTGGTCCTCAAGGTCCTGAGGAAATACAGTTCCCAGGAACAGATTATTAAAATGTACAGCGGCACCGGCGACTTCAGCACAGTCAGCCTGCTGTCCGTCATGCTGTTTCTCCTGCAGGACTATTTCGAATACGGCGCATACACCAGCACCCAGGATGTCATTGAATCCTGCGGCAGCGGCGAGATTCTCTGGGACAGAACGATCAGCAGCACCTTCACCTGTCTCGTCAGCGGCACGCCGTACTACCTGGAGCCGCTGACCAGGAACCGTGTCAGCGACGACTTCAATTATTTCAGGCGCCTGCACGAATGCATCCTTACCCGCTGCACGGAAGAACTGGACAAAGCCGGCCTGCTGGATTTGTTTGAAACCGCCGGCGCCTGTATTTCGGAGGAGCAGATCGAGGACTTCGGCGACAGGGAATATATTCTGGACCGCATTGACAGGGAACTCCATGTCCAGTTCAGCACCAGGAAACAGCTGCTGCTGAACGCCATGCACGCCTATATCGCCAGCATGGTCCCGCTGGACGACGCGGCCTGCCTCACCATGTACGGAACCGGCAGCTTCAATCTGGTCTGGGAGAAGATCTGCGGGGAAGTACTGGACAACCAGCTCCAGAAACGCATCTGCAATTTGAATCTGCCAGTTCCTCTGGCAGAGAAATACTCGAAACGCCGGCAGGACAAACTGGTGGAGCTGATCGACCAGCCGCAGTGGGTCGGCAAATCACCGGACGGCTCATTCCTTGCAAAACAGACCGGGGAAACGCTCAGACCGGACATCGTGACCATCACCGGAACCGGTGAATGCTGCCAGTTCACCATCTTCGACGCCAAGTACTACTGCATTCAGCTGGAACCAGGCAGGGAGCCTCGCGGGCAGCCTGGAATCGAATCTGTCACAAAGCAGTATCTGTATCAGCTGGCGTTCCAGGAGTTTGTGCAGCTTCACGGCATCACCAGGGTCGCCAACTGCTTTCTCTTTCCCGTCTATGGAGAAGCAGACGATGCCGCTGTCGACAAGGGGCATGTATCGCTGCAGATGCTCAGCGGTCTGGGGCTGCAGGACATACAGCTGCGTCTTCTCCCTGCCCGCTGTGTATACCGGCATTACCTTTCAGGCTCGAAGATCGATATTGCCTGGCTCCATCTGCAGTCTGACCCGTCTGCTGACGGGACCTGTGAGCCGGCGGCCTCCCCCTGAAGGCAGGAGACCAGTACCGGCGCAGACGGGACGTCTGCATTGTAAGGTTTATGCAGGCAGTGCGGCCGGCATGATCCGTCATCGGCCTGAAAATACAGCGGGGCGCTC
>CAYYHY010000403.1:0-2077 GCA_964471855.1 uncultured Oscillospiraceae bacterium
GCGCGCTGTGGTGGAAAGGCTATTTCTTCTGCGGCTTCAGGCGCACATAGACCACCGTATCCTCCCGGACCTGGGTCTCCAGGAAGTCCAGGGAGTTGACCAGCTTGGAGAGCTTGTTGTAGCCGTAGTTCCGGGGGTCGAAGTCGGGACGTTTCTTGAGGATGAGGTCCCCCAGGCGGGAGAGGAGGGTATAGCCGGCCTCGTCCCCCAGGACCTCCAGGGACTCGCAGATGAGGGATTTCATGTCAGCGGGGAAGGACGAGGAGGAACCTGAGGTATCCTTCTTTGTGCTGTCCTTCTTCTGCTGCCGCATGCTGGCCTCCCGCTCCTGCTCCGCAGCGGCGCGGATTACTTCAATATAGACGAACTTGTCGCAGGCTACGATGAAGGGCTTGGGGGTCTTCTTCTCCCCCATGCCGTACACCTTCATGCCGGCCTCCCGCAGGCGGATGGCCAGGCGGGTGAAGTCGCTGTCGCTGGATACCAGGACAAAGCCGCCCACCTGGCCTGTGTAGAGGATGTCCATGGCGTCTATGATCATGGCGGAGTCCGTGCAGTTCTTGCCGGTGGTGTAGCGGTACTGCTGGATGGGGGTGATGGCGGAGTCCAGCAGCAGAGGCTTCCAGGTGTTCATGTTGGGGGTGGTCCAGTCCCCGTAGATGCGCTTGACGGTGGGGGTGCCGTATACAGCCACCTCGTCCATGATGTCCGCAATGGCGCTGCGGGGGGCGTTCTCCGCATCAATGAGAACCGCCAGATGAAGTTCGGATGTGTTCGATGTATTACCTCCCGGCATGACGTGTCACCGTCCCGGGTGTTTCAGCAGATGTCATCAAGCAGAAGCTCCTTCCGTATTCAATCAGAACTGCTCCGGCTGCAGCCGGGGCAGCAGGCTGTAAAAGTGTTCTCCGGTCTCCTCCCAGAGCAGGAGCAGAGTGCCGCTCCGCACCTGGATGCAGGCGGGAACGCCGGTGAACTCGTTGCTGACCCCTGTGGGGCAGCTGTTTTCCATGGTGAAATCATGCACCGCATACTTGACGCCGGTCATGTCAATCCCCTCTGCTCTGTCTCCCATTGTAAAGACAGACAGCATGCCATGCATCTCCGGGGGGAAGATGAGCCTGGCGTCCCGCAGGACCAGGGCGGCGGTGCCGCCCCCGGCCAGGACGCCGAAGGCGCCGTGGCGCTCCAGAAAGGCCAGACACTGGAGATTGGCGATGGTGTGGTCCAGGCGGCCGCCGATGCCCCCCAGAATGACGAATCTCCTGTACCCCAGGTCCAGACCCCGGCGAAGGCAGTACAGGGTATCCGTATCGTCCTTTTCTGCAGGCAGGGACACCAGATTGGGATGGACGGGGACATGACCCAGGGAGTCGAAGTCCCCGCACACCAGATCCGGCACGATCCCGGCAGCGGTGAGTGTTTCGTATCCCCTGTCAGCGGCTATGACGTAATCATCTGAACAGGGGGAGGGGATGAGAGCGGGCTCCACAGGCATGGCGCCCGTTACATAGCAGATTCCCTTCACATTGCAGACCTCCTCGGCGGGAACAGGGGAACCCGGCAGCACCGGAGGGCGGTGTGCCGGGCGGGATCCTCAGCGGGCGGCTTCCCGTCTGCGCTGGAGGGCTTTCTTCTCCTCCACGCCGGACTCTGCCACATCCCAGGTCCAGTTCCAGGGGTCTTTCCTGCAGACGCGGTCGGCGAAGGGGATGAATATGGAGAGTATGCCCACGGCTGCCAGGAACCAGCAGTACCACATGTAGGGCACAATCTCGATGGGGCTCATGAGATACCCTGCAGAGGAGGCCAGGGCGGCGGCGGTGAGCAGCTGGGCCCCGTAGGGGATGATCCCCTGGATGACGCAGGAGAACACGTCAAGCAGGGATGCGGTGCGCCTGGGGTCCACCTTGTGGGTTCTGCTCATCTCTTTTGCGATGCTGCCGGATACGATGATGGCGACGGTGTTGTTGGCCGTAGCCACGTCCGTGAGGCTGACCAGGGCGGCGATGCCGATCTGGGAGGATTTCTGTCCTTTCATCATGCGGCTGAGCTTGTCGATGAGCCAGTCTATGCC
>CAYYHY010000404.1:0-2059 GCA_964471855.1 uncultured Oscillospiraceae bacterium
ATCAAAGCCGCTGCCCCTCAAATCGCTGCGCCCCTGAGCAATTCAGCCGCAGGGCCCCGCAGGATCCAACGCCGCCGTCACTCCGGTTTCTCCAGAACGGTCGGGTCAGGCTTCACGTGCTTCAGGCACTCAGCCGCCAGGGCGTAGACGATACGGCAGACTCTGCAGGTTTCGATGGAATTTGCGTCTCCGTAAAGGGAGCGGGTCTTGGCATGGAAGTCAATCTTCCGTGTCCGCTCCACCAGGTCAAGAATGTCCTGCTCCGTCATCGCCGCCGGCCTCCCCGTAAACGTTCCCGGTGACCGTCAGGTCGCACCAGGCGAAGGCAAGCAGCGGATAGTCCCCGGTCTCGCCCTCATACATGAAGCGGCCCTCATCCTCCAGCCACACCACCCGGAACTGAGCCGGGTCAGCGCTCTGCGTGGATTCCACCAGGTCGCCCTCAAAGATCTTCCTGCCGTGCCGGTCGTGCATTCCCGTGTACTGCCCGACCGTCTCCGGACGGACATCCAGGCGGAAACCTCCGGCGGTCCGGATCTGCGGCTGCCCCGGCTCCCTGGTATCCAGGTCGCCCTGGACCCATCTGCCGGAGCGGGCCGTCCTTCCCCTGAAAATGATCTCCCTCAAGCTGGCATCATCTCCTTCATATTAAGTTGTCAAGGTACACCCGGCCCATCCGGACCGGAGGGATGTGACGGCGATGCCTCTTGACCTGGCTGCCCCCGAAGGGTTACCATGGTACCGGCAGACAACGCCGAGCCAGGCCAGACCTGGTGTAGAGACTTGACGCAGGGCCCCCTAGTGGGTGAAGGCAAAGTCCGACCTTACAGGCGACTGTAAGAGACCGGCAGAAATGACCGGTCCCCGCACCTTGTGCGGAGCAACAGAGTGGATCCGGAGCATGATTTCCGGTGTTCTTGCGGCAGCTGCCCTGATTGCGCTCGTTCTGGTGATTTTTGCAGAAACAATCATTGCCAAGATCAGCGCAGCTCGGCAAAGCATAGCGCAGCTCTGTAAAGAATTCCTCAAATCAGTTCAGGAGGTGAAGATCGCCCTGCCGCCCGGCAACGGACGGTGTGAACCCTGAA
This sequence comes from uncultured Oscillospiraceae bacterium, assembly GCA_964471855.1. GTDB lineage: Bacteria > Bacillota > Clostridia > Oscillospirales > Oscillospiraceae > Lawsonibacter. The sequence continues at coordinate 1,089 of CAYYHY010000404.1, forward strand.
AAGTCGGTGAAATCTGCCCCGCCGGTCACCCGGCGGTTTTTCATGCGCCGGAGGCCCTGCGCCAGACGGTCAGGCGGAGGAAGGCTCCGCCCCCGGATCGTCAGCCAGGTCAGAGACGGCCCGGCAGTAGCCAAGGAAGAACTCCCGCTTGTCAGGCGGCAGTTTCTCGATGGCGTCAACCAGCCGTTTGCCGGCTTCCCGTTCGTAGTCCGACATGTCTCTCACCTCCCCGCAGTCGGTCCGGTAGTGCTTATGTGTCGTGCTCTGGTAAGCACGTTACACAGTCTAGCACCGATGCCCCGCCGTGTCAAGCCCCAATCTGTGATTTTCTTGGAAATTTTTCTGCGGCTGTTGCGGCCCACACTTGCTTGTGGTTTTGTTGCGGTTTTGTGTTGACTCACGCCCGAAACGGTGCTATACTACCAATTGGAGGTGAACCAGATGAAGGAACGGCTCAAGGAGCTCCGGAAGCACTTCCAGCTCACCCAGGAGGGCTTTGCCCAGCGGCTGAGCATTACCAGAGGTGCTGTGGCCAACTACGAGGTCGGGAGGAATGAGCCGACTGACGCAGTGCTGGAGCTTATGGCCCGGGAGTTCGGCGTGTCCATCAAATGGCTGAAGACCGGGGAGGGGAGCATGTTCAATGAGAGGACCCAGGAATATGAAGCCTTCTTTGACTCGCTCCTCAAGGAAGACGGGAGCAGTTTCAAGCGCAGGCTGGTCAGCGTTCTGGCCAGACTGAGCCCGAAGCAGTGGGAGGTTCTGGAGTCCATCGCCAATGAGCTGTCCGGCGTTGGTACCAAGGAACAGCTCACGCCGGAAGAGGAGGCGCGCCGGGAAGCGGAAGAATTCTACCGGCAGCGCCTTCTTGAGAAGAGACGTGCGGCAGAGTTAGAAGCCTCTGGGCGTGCCGGGCCCGCCTAGGCCTCGACCCCTGGCAGGAATGAAAAAGCCGCTCCCCCGGAAGGGAG
>CAYYHY010000405.1:0-2056 GCA_964471855.1 uncultured Oscillospiraceae bacterium
CAGAATCGCCCTTCCTGCTTTTCCCGTCATCCGTGTCTTCTGTACCGCCCGGGGGTCCGGCAGCCGCCGGAGCCTCCGCGTCATCCGCAGTCTTCTCAGGCTCCTTGTGCTTCAGTACAGCCTGCACGGTCGCAGGAAGCATTGCGTTGTAGGCGCTGCAGTCCCTGTCCAGAACCTGCACGGTCTCATCCGGCAGCCTGGCTTTGGGGATCATGTGGGAAAAGTACGATTTTTGCACTGCTGTCCGCCTCCCGTCGGCTGTTCTGGAAATCCCGGCCGGTCAGATGCCGGTTCGGTGCGGACTGATGTCCGCCGGCACATGTCCTTCCCCGGGCAGGTTCATGATAACATATTAAGTGTCACGTTCTGCGGCCTGAAAAGAAGTTATTTTGTTGAGGAACTGGCACGCCGGACACAGCGCATACTGTAACTGGTTTAGAGACCCGATTTTGGGACTCTAAACGCAGGCTGCTCAAATTGTGTGCAGGTCCCGCCCGGCTGCATATGCTGCTCCAGCATGTCAGCAGGTTTTTTGGAGCATATGCCGGCGCAATTCCTCCCGGGGACAAGTCCCCGGGTATCCTTGCGCCAGTTCAATGAAAATGTCCTCGCCTCAGTGCTCCTCCTCGCATACCACTGTGCCCTTGAGGACTGGCTTCCTGTCCGGGAATTCCCTTCCGGCAGGGGCTTTGCAGACATCGTGATGCTGCCGAAACGGAAAAACCGGATCCCGATTGTCGCAGAGCTTAAGTGCGATACCACTGTGGATGCTGCGATCCAGCAGATTAAGGACAGGCGGCATGTCAGCCGGCTGGCGGGATATCCTGAGGTTCTCCTGGTTGGAATCAGCTATGACAGGAAAAGCAAGGAGCATACCTGCGCCATCGAGCGCTGGCCAATGACTTGACATATCCGGCGGCAGTCCGGCAGCGGACAGAGTGGCAGGGCATCAGGTGTCCTGCGCCTGGCTGCGGGGTCTCCAGTTCCTGGAGTGCCGGGTGTGAGCGCTGCTGGATGAAAGACAAACTGCATACAGACAGGGGCTGCTGTATTTCACCGGGGTGCGTACAGCAGCCCTTGTGCTCTGTCCAGGGAACCCGGGAGGAGCCGTCCGGCTGCAGGGAACTCCGCCGGGGTGACATTCTCTTCAGGGGGGCCGGGGACGGACAGCGGGACCGGAAATCTGCGTTTCAGACATAAGCCTATTATCAATGAGCAAAAACAAAGGGAATCATGCACTGCAGGCATCGCTTCTGTGCAGACTGATACAGGAAACGGACTTTGAGGGTCTGTTTCCGGTTCTGTTTTATGCATTGCGCCGAAGGCCGGTCGGGGGACCGGCACGGGGCATCTGGGGTGCAATTCGTCAGAATGCACAGAAATGACCCCCCGTTTCTGTGCAAAACAGATAATCGTCTGCGAAACAGAAATTATGTGTTGACAGGATCTTTGAGAATCTGGTATACTGATGTCGCTTTCAGACACGAAACACAGAATTCTGACAGGGAAACAAAAAACCGAATGAACAGAAAGAAAGGACGGGAGGAACAAATGAAGGCACTGGCCAGATACGGCAAGGCTTTCGGCGGGTACCGGATGATCGATGTCCCCAGACCTGTGTGCGGTCCCGAGGATGTCATCATCCGCATCCGCGCTGCGGCCATCTGCGGCGCTGACATGAAGCACTGGCAGGTGGAGAACGGCTCAGACGAGTTTAACTCCATCCGAGGCCATGAGTTTGCCGGCGACATCGTGGAGGTCGGAGAGAGGGTTACCGACTGGCACGTTGGACAGCGGGTTGTCTCAGACAACAGCGCCCACGTCTGCGGCGTATGCCCCGCCTGCGAGGCTGGCGACTTTCTCTGCTGCGAGCAGAAGGTCAACCTGGGTCTGGACAACAACACCTGGGGCGGCGGATTCTCCAAGTACTGCCTGGTTCCGGGAGAGATTCTCCGCATTCACAAGCATGCCCTGTGGGAGATCCCCGAAGGCGTCGCCTATGAGGAGGCCGCCGTCATGGATCCCATCTGCAACGCCTACAAGGCGGTTGCACAGC
>CAYYHY010000406.1:0-2048 GCA_964471855.1 uncultured Oscillospiraceae bacterium
GAAGGGCGGACCCGGCGGGGTTTCTGCGTCCCCGGGGCACCCGGGAAAAGGAAAAAATATTCACTCTCCGGGCAGGAATATTCATTTCTGCCGGGGAGCGAACGAATGAGCATGCTGAAATTCTGCATAAACATACGCTCCCGCCCTTGCATTCCCGGATGAATCGTGCTAGTATGGTGCAGCCCTGAGCGGAATGCTGTGCCGGGGTCCGCCCCCGTCCGGGGGGTCCCGGCATTCAAATACAGGAGGTGCCTGGCATGGCAGAAGTCAAGAAAGTAGTGCTGGCCTATTCCGGCGGACTGGACACGTCCGTTATCATCCCCTGGCTGAAGGAGAACTACGGAAACCCGGAAGTGATCGCCGTCTCTGCGGACGTGGGCCAGGGCAGCGAGCTGGAGGGTCTGGAGGAGAAGGCGCTGAAGACCGGCGCATCCAAGCTGTACGTGGAGGACCTGGTGGACGAGATGGTGGACGAGGTCATCATCCCCTCCATGATGATGGGGGCCAAGTACGAGGAGTACCTGCTGGGCACAGCCTTCGCCCGGCCCATCATCGCCCGGCGCCTTGTGCAGATTGCCATCCAGGAGGGGGCTGACGCCATCTGCCACGGCTGCACCGGCAAGGGGAACGACCAGGTGCGCTTCGAGCTGGCAATCAAGCGCTTTGCCCCCGGCATGAAGATCATCGCCCCCTGGCGGGAGTGGAACATCAAGAGCCGGGACGAGGAGATCGACTACGCCGAGGCCCACGGGGTGCCCCTGCGGGTCAGCCGGGAGACCAGCTACTCCAAGGACAAGAACCTGTGGCACCTCTCCCACGAGGGTCTGGATCTGGAGGACCCCGCCAGCGAGCCCCAGTACGACAGGCCGGGGTTCCTGGAGATGGGGGTATCCCCCGCCATGGCCCCCGACGAGCCAGCATACGTAACCCTGGACTTTGAGCAGGGCTGGCCCGTGGCCGTGGACGGCCAGCGGATGAAGGCGTCCGACATTATCCGGAAGCTGAACGAGCTGGGAGGCGCAAACGGCATCGGTCTGCTGGACATCGTGGAGAACCGCCTGGTGGGCATGAAGGACCGGGGGGTCTACGAGACGCCGGGAGGCACCATCCTCTACAGAGCCCACGAGGTGCTGGAGATGATCACCCTGGACAAGGACTCCAAGCACATGAAGTCCAAGCTGGCGGTGGACTTCGCGGACCTTATCTACAACGGCAAGTGGTTCTCCCCCCTGCGGGAGGCGCTGCAGGCCTTCGCCGTGAAGACCCAGGAGCACGTCACCGGCACCGTGAAGCTGAAGCTCTACAAGGGCAACATCATCACCAGCAGCGTGACCTCCCCCGAGACTCTGTACTCGGAGGACCTGGTGACCTTCGGAGCCAGCGACTATGACCAGACGGACAGCAGGGGCTTCATCAACCTCTGGGGGCTGCCGGACACCGTCCAGGCCCTGCGGGAGCAGGGGAAGCTGTAATCCGGCCAGTCATCACATGCAGACACCGCGCCGGAAGGCGCATGCAGTTTTAAGGAGCGGAAACTGACATGAAACTATGGGCAGGGCGGTTTCAGAAGGAAACCGACACGCTGGTAAACGACTTCAACTCATCCATCGGCTTTGATGCCCGTCTGTACAAACAGGACATCGCCGGCTCCATTGCCCACGCCCGCATGCTGGGAAAGCAGGGGATCATCGAGGAGCAGGAGGCGGAGAAGATCATCGAGGGCCTGGAGGCCATCCTGGCGGACATCGAGGGCGGCGGTGTGGAGTTCCTGCTGGAGAACGAGGACATCCACATGAACATCGAGGCCATGCTCACCGAGCGCATCGGGGCGGCCGGCAAGCGTCTGCACACGGCGCGGTCCCGGAACGACCAGGTGGCAGTGGACATGCGCCTGTATGTAAAGAACGAGATCCCCACGGTCATCAACCTGGTCCTGGACCTGGAGAACGTGCTCATCCAGAAGGCGAAGGCCAACCTGGACACGGTGATGCCGGGCTACACCCACATGCAGCGGGCCCAGCCCACCACCTTTGCCCACTGCATGATGG
>CAYYHY010000407.1:0-2043 GCA_964471855.1 uncultured Oscillospiraceae bacterium
CCGGAATGTCATGCGGAAGGACATGGGCGCGGGGCCGGCAGAGGAGTTCTTCAAGCTTTGTCCTCTTGACGACGAGGCGGAGTGGAAGAAGTTCATGTTCTCCAACTGCACCGAGCTTCTGCGCTCCTCTGCAGAGGCCTGGGCGGAACTGGGGGAGAAGGTGGACAGACCGCCGGTCTTCGTCTACACCCTGACACGGCACCTGCCGGGAGACAGCCAGGGAGCCTTCCACGCGGGGGAACTGCCCTACGTGTTCGAGACCTTCCACCGGTTCTGGCGTCCCTTTACCGGACAGGACTACGAGATCTCCACAGCCATGAACACCTTCTGGGCGAACTTCGCCAAATACGGCACGCCCAACGGGTCCAGCGGTCTGAACGACAAGAAGCTGCCCTTCTGGCTGCCCTGGACCTATGATACGCAGCTGACCATGGAGTTCGGAGATGACATCATCGGGATGCGGCGCCAGCCGGACAACTCCCGGGTCACCTTCCGCCGGGAAGCCATGGTCGCCCAGAGCGACTTATTAATGAAACAGAGGCGAACCCAGTGAAACTGAACAAGACGCAGAGGAATCTGCTGATCGCCCTGATTGTGGGCGCCATCATCTTTTTCGCTCTGCCTGCCAGCAACGGTCTGACGGAACAGGGCGTACGCATGCTGTCAGTCTTTATCCCGTCTGTGTACCTGTGGATTACCTGCGGCACAGGCTGGACCTCTTTCTTCGCGATCACGATGGCCATCCTGCTCAAGGCAGTGCCCGCTTCCACCGGTGCCGCCGGAGCCTATGCCACCTTCTGGGGCAACATTCCGGCCGCAGCCGTCATCCCCTTCCTGATGGTCGCTTCCGTCATGGAGGAGAGCGGAACCTTCGAGTGGATTGTCAAGTGGGTCATCTCCCGCAAGTTTATCCACGGCCACCCCACCCTCTTCATGATCGCCTTCTCGCTGACCATGGTGATAATCAGCATCTTCACCGCCCCCCAGGTGGTGGCAGTGCTCTTCTTCCGCCTGCTGCGTGAAGTGACTGTTTCCATCGGCTACACAACTGAGTCCAAGTTCTATCAGGCCCACGGCCTGCTGGTAGGCTGGATCTCCCAGACCTGCGACGGCGTCCTCCCCTGGGGCCGTCCCTACATCATGACCATGGTCGGCCTGGTGACCGGCCTCACCCTGGGCGGCGTAGCAGTCTTCCAGAACCTGACTATCATGAACTTCCTGGTTCTCGGTCTGCCCTACCTGCTCATCATGCTGGTCGTCTCCTGGCTGGTGGTCAAGTTCGTCATCCGCCCCGACGTCTCCAAGTTCAAGAACTACGATGATGCGGCCATGCGCGCCGACCTGAAGGCGCACCCCATCAGCAAGCGCGGCAAGATCGCCTCCGTCGGCATGATCTTCATCCTCGCCTGCTACCTCCTGGCCAGCCTGTCCTTCCTGGGTCCTGTCGCTGAATACCTGAACGGCATCACCATCGCCACCAGCGTGACCCTGGTCTGCGCTCTGCTCTGCGTCATCACGGTTGACGGCAAGCCCGTCCTGGATCTCGCCAAGGCAGCTGCAAAGGTGCCCTGGAGCATGATCTTCTTCCTGGGCGCTGTCATGTTCTTCGCCGGCAACATCGGTCACGAGGATCTGGGCATCTCCGTATGGCTCCAGACCATCCTCGGACCCATTGTCAGCAAGATCCCTGTCACCATCGCCATGCTCCTCGGCATTGTGGTGGCCAGCCTCATCACCAACTTCTGCTCCAACACCGTCGCCGGTGTTGTGGTCTGCACCTCCTTCGTTCCCGCCCTGATGCAGGGCTCCAGCGCCAGCCTGGGCACCGTTCTCGCCTTCGCCTGCGCCGTCATCTGCATCTGCGGCACCGCCTTCTGCACCGTCAGCGCAGCCCCCACCATGGGCATTGTGTACTCCGACATCGGCCTGAAGTACGAGGGCACTGCCAAGTACAGCGTCATTGTCTGCGCTGCCATGGTTCTTATTTCCACCTTCGTCCTGATCCCGCTCTGCAGCGGCTTCTACAACAGCATTATAGCCTGA
>CAYYHY010000408.1:0-2043 GCA_964471855.1 uncultured Oscillospiraceae bacterium
TCTTCGCGTGCTCTGAGCAGGGGTAGTTCAGCCAGGTCACCGGGTAATGATTGGACTGCTGATAGGGATAGCTTATGTTGGACTGTTCGATGGGTGAATTGACATCGCTGCCGGTCCAGAAGAGATACACGTCATCCGGAAGCTGCCTCATGGTCTGAAGCTCTGACTTGCCAGATGACCATGCCGTGTTGTAGCCGTTCATGCAGTAGACGATCGGCCCGCAGTCGCCCTTGCCATTTACCCATTCATCGAGCTCTTTCAGGAGCGCCACTGCGTCAGCATGAGAGCCGGAATTCGCGTCGTCATTCAGGACGTAGAAGTCTCTGACACCGATTCCATACAGCTGATCAAACTTGGCTTCCAGCTTCTCGACTCTTGATTTCCACTCCTGACCCTCTGGGTTGCCCGAAATTCCGTTAAAGAACCCGCCTTTCCCGAGGTGGACAGACCAGGCATAGCGAACTTTGTACGCCTTTCCCGTAGTGACCAGCTGCTTGATCTGGTCAAGCTCAGTCTGGGGATACAGTTCCGCCCACTTGATGCCGTGATACGGGTCCTCTTTTGCAGCGAAAACGTAGATGTTGCCCTTTACGAGGCGGATTGCCTTCATCTGGTCTTCCCGGGTCTGGTAGTTGAAGGATCCGTAGAATCCCTCGATAAAACCCCGGATGAACGTGGAAGCGTAATCCTCTATACGCACAGGGATCAGGTACTGGCCGCCGAAGGATGTCAGCATCATCTCAAGGGTGCTGACGCCCCGGTATGCTGCGGTAGAGTCCAGACCTGATATGGAGACCTGCAGGTCCCCTGCCTGCTCCGAAACTGTCAGAATGTAGGGGTCATATTTCCCGTCCACAGGCAGGTCAGACTTCGTAAACAGATCCTCCACCTGCTGCGGGGCACCGCAGGCGACAGCAGCGGCGTCCTCTGTCCCCTGGATTCCCAGCAGGACATTGGTTTTTCCGCTGACCGCACTCTCACTGACGGTTACGGTATGCCCGTACCGTTTAAGAAGTTCTGTGACATAGTCCTCTGTTGCTTTGTCAATACTCTTGCCCTTGACCACATGGATCTCTTCGGTCAGGGCAACATGGTCCCGGGTCTCACCGTAGGTCACATGCTGCGGTACCGGGTAGATCTGATATTCGTCAGGGTTTTCTGAATACACCATCGTCGCAGACGGCACAGGCACATCAGCAAGTGCTGTGCCTGCCGGAAGCATCCCAAGAACCAGTACCAGTGACAGAAGCAGGCTCAGGACTCTCCTTGACTTCGCCTTCATTAATTTCTCCTTTCGATGGTCAGCCGCTTGGCTGATCTCTGCACAGTCATTCAGCCTGTACAGCATATCTGGCGGCCGCAGCTTCGTTCCACGGCAGTTCAGGCTGCCGGCCGCAGACACCATTCTCACTCCTGCTTGCTACCTGTTACTCCTGTCATCTTCTCTCTGAATACATCACGTCATCGTCCGCCTGTACCCGTATAAGCTTCTGCCGGGTTCAAGCTGGTTCCTGCTGCTTCCAGACCAAACCTTCTGCACTGGTCTGCTTCATCTTGCCGTGTGTCCGTTCGCTGACATGCGGCAGAACAGAACAGGATGTCGACCGTGGACCCGGTTCGGTACACCTGCAGTCCACATGCATTATCAAACTGCATGCCGGCTGCCCTGTCCTCCGGACTGGATTTCCTGCTGCCATGTCCCGCATGTCTGCATCTGTGTCTGCACTGCCGGACACTCTTCACTGCCCGCCTCCGGCTGTATTCATGGCTGGCAGAACCAGTCATGCGGTCACAGCCAGGCAGAGCCGCTGTCTCCTTCTTCCATGTATCCTCTCAATCACTCATCCTCCATTCATGTTTCTGTCCGCCCAGGCGGCTTCGGGACCCGTTCCTGGCTTCATGTGCCGATGGAATGTTCCTCTGCCGGTTCTGGGGTATCGGCTGCCTGGTTACCAGTCCGCCCTCTGTCCTGTCTTCTGCCTCTGCCCGTAAAGAGGGCTGCTGTGGAGTTCTGATGGCTGGCTTCCGTTTATACAACGGTGA
>CAYYHY010000409.1:0-2038 GCA_964471855.1 uncultured Oscillospiraceae bacterium
GCCCCTGTGAAGCGTCCAGCCACCTTGTCTGGATCGGTGCCAGCCTCACCGCAGCAAGTACGTCCAGGATGAGCCCTGTCTGGCATCTGACAATGTGCAGAGATCCAGCCGGCGGGAGCGGAGACAGGGATTATACAGAAGCAGAGGAGGCAGACCAGTGCAGGTCTGTCTCCTTTCTGAAGCCGGAGCACTTCTGGTTTTGGTCACACCCTGCGGCTGCCGGACTGTGTGTGCTCCTGTGTCCCTGCAGAGCCGGACTGGAGATCCAGGTGGGAGCAGATGCGTCGGAAGGAGGCGCCCGGGTGGCGCTGGAAGCCGCTGATGCTGCAGCGGCCGGTTGTCTTCCCGTACTGGAAGACGGTAATGGTGTCGCTGTCGAATGTGACACGGATACCGTTGATGGTGAACCCGGCACCGCTGACCTCGGACTGAAGGGCAGACTGGGAGGACCGCCTCTTGATCTCCATATACAGCCGGTACTCGATCTCGCTGCGGATGTGGAGTTCCGGGAAGACGGTGCTGTGGCTGAGGAGAAACTGGCTGGTGTATGCAATGGGACCCGGTCCGTACTCCGCAGGAGCTATGGGAGTGTCCAGAGCCTGCCAGGAGGAGACGCTGCAGGTCCAGACAGGATAGGGGATGCCGGAAACCTCAGCAAGCCTGGAGGAGGTTACCTCGCCGGTGTGGGTAATGCCGGCAGAGGGGCGGTAGAGGGCCACATGCCGGACGGGAAGGTTCTGGCTGGAAACGGGTCCGGGGGCAGTGAAAGAGAGACTGGAAAGACAGGAGGCAAGAAGGGCGTCGTCCACCAGTGCAATGAGCACATCCCTCCGGCTCCAGTCCACACTGGCCAGGCGCTGTTCAATGCCTGCCGGCAGGGTTGCACGCTCAAAAGCGGAGTCCGGGGAGTCGCTGATCAGGGCGTCCAGCATCTCGGAAACAAGAGATGTGGCTGAGGGGAGGAAGGGAAGGCCGCCGATGCTGACCTGCTCGATGCTCCGGCAGAGTCTGTGGTTTCTGTATTCCTCCTCATTGCGGTACGGGAAGAGGACACAGGCGCCGAACATCTGCTGCTGCCAGGGGAGGCTGCCGTGCTGGAAGACGATGGCGTCCCTGTACCGGTGCATGGTGTTGATATCCTCGATCACAGGTCCCGGAGTTCTGTATGTCTTCTGGTACTCCGTGCCCGGCAGGGCCATGTCGATGCGGTATTTCGCATCCAGAATGTACTCGTATGCTGTGGAGGAGCCCTTCTTCTCCAGTTTCAGCACATTGTCGGGGCGCTGGGTGCCCGTGGGCGAGTCTCTGAGGACCGGGTTGTAGGACAGGGTGATCAGCTCGCCGCTCCATGGATTCCTGTATTTCACCCGGCTCTGCCTGCCCTTCACCAGACTGACGGTCAGGCCGGAGGCTGTGGAGCGGATGATGTCCTGGCTGACCAGCTGATACCGGTCCCGCATCAGGCTGTTGATCTTGATGAAGCACCAGTACTCATACAGAACTGCCAGATCTTTGACCGACGCCCTGACCAGCGTGTCCGTGATGGACAGTCCGCAGCGGAGCATCTGAGAGCACCGGTACAGGTCCCTGTATCCAGGACCCATGCTGAACACCACTGACATGCCGACATCTGCAGGGGCGGCGGTGACCTCCCTCAGAAATCCTGCATTGAGCCGGCTCTGAAGCTCTGCCTCCATGCTGTCAATCTGCCCCAGGACCTCCGGGTCCGGCTGGCGTTTCCCGGCATACAGGGACCGGAAGCTGTCCAGCCTGCGGAGAGCGGAGAGGAGCATGTGCTTTGCCAGCTGGTTTTCCGGGGTATCAAAGGTGACCTGCTTCTTCACCGCCAGGATTCTGTCTGCCTGGAGTCCGGACTGGGTTCTGCGCACATGCTCCGGGTGTCGTTCCAGCCAGCGCAGAGACCTGCTGTCCGTATGGCTGACTTTATGAGCCGGCATGACTTCGTGCCTGGAAACCAGGGTGTGATGGGGAAATGCAAGGATCAGGTCGGCGGCGGAGAGAAACCGCCTGAATATGG
>CAYYHY010000410.1:0-2026 GCA_964471855.1 uncultured Oscillospiraceae bacterium
AAACAGCACCGCACCTCCCCGGCTGATTCCGGAGGGGTGCGGTGCTGCTGCATATGTGGGTGTATATGCGGGGAAGATCAGCTGCCCAGGTCCATGTCGATGCTGCTTCCTTCCCTGCTCTTAATGACCTTGATCTGCTGGGGGATCTCCGCCTTCAGTTCCTCCCGGTGGCTGATGACGCCCACCAGCTTGCCCTTGCCGGAGAGGTTGAGGAGGATTTCCAGGGCGTTCTGGATGGAGTGGGCGTCCAGGGTGCCGAAGCCCTCGTCGATAAACAGGGCCTCCATCTGGATGCCCCCTGTCCTGGAGGAGACGGTGTCAGAGAGACCGAGAGCCAGGCTGAGGGAGGCCTTGAAGGACTCGCCGCCGGACAGGTTCCCTACGGGACGCCGGAGTCCGGTATAGTGGTCCATGACCTCCAGGTCCAGGAAGGTGTTGGACTGGATGCCCACGGAGGACTCCTGGCGGAACAGCTCAAACTGTCCGTCGCTCATGGGGAGGAGCCGCCTGTTGGCTGCGGCGATGATGGCGTCGAAGCCGGCCGCCTGGACGTACTGCTCCAGGGTGATCTTCCCTTTGCCGGTGGTGCCTCTGACCAGCTGGTAGAGGCTGGAGGCGGTGGCGGCATCTGCCCTGAACTGCTCCAGGGGAGCCTTCATGGATTCGATATCGCTGCGGCGGCTGCGGTTGCCGGCGAGCCTGGCCTCGAGGGCGCTCTTCCGGTCCTGGAGCTGCTTCACCCTGGCGTCCTGGGCAGTCTTCTTCTCGTTCAGGGCGGTGAGGTCCACCAGTTCCCTGCCCTCGGCTGCCTTCTCTGCCTGGGCCAGGGCCCCCTCATTGGACTTGACCTCGTCCCTGTACTGCTTGATTTCTTTCTCTGCCGCCTTCATGTCGCGGTCAGTGGATACAAGGGAGAGGAACTCCTGCTCGCTCCCGAAGCCCTTCTCTGCAAGGACAGAGCGGAACTTCTCCTCCGCGGCGGCTTCCTCTGTCTTCTGGGTCTCCAGCGAGCGGCGGCTTGTATCCAGGGAGGCGCGGATGCCGGCCAGGTCCTTGTCCGCCTTTGTCTTCTTCCTCCGGGCTGCAGTGATGGCCTTCTCGATCTCACTGCTCTCCGCAGTGATGCGGTCCAGCTCCGTCTGAGCCTCTGCCGCGCTGGCATACGGGAGGCCGCTGAGAGAGGACAGCTCTCCGGTGGCTGCCGCCAGACGGGTTTCGGCGTTCTGCTTCTTTTCGTTCAGCTGCTCCCGCTTCTTCTGGAGAGCCTTTGCCTCCCTGCCTTCCGCGGCCTTGAGGTCGGCTCTGGCCTTCTCCAGATCCTGGATCTCCCTGTCCAGAGAGGCGATCCGGGTGTCCAGTTCTCTCAGCGCACCGGCGGTCTCCTCCTTCTTCCGGCGCAGAAGGGACTCCATGGTGTCAGGGTCTGCGTCCTCCGGGATCTCTGTGCCGAGGCACCTCGCCGTATCGGACCGGAGGGTTTTAAGGGCCTCCTCTGCCGCTGCGGATGCCTTCTCCGAGTCGGCGACGGCCCTGTCCTTTTTCGCCAGGGCAGCGCTGCTGGCGGCCTTGAGCTCCTTCACCTGCTCCTCGGTGACGCTCTCTGCGGGGAGCACAGCGGGGCTGGGGTGGTGTGTGGAGCCGCAGACGGGGCAGGGGGCGTTCTCCTCCAGGGAGGCGGCCAGGATGCCGGCCCGGCTGCTGTCCAGAATCCGCTCTGCGGCCTCGTACTGATCCCTGGCGGCTTCGTATGCATCCCGGGCCCTGGCAAACTTCTTCTGCTCCGAGGCCATCTTCTTCTGTTTGGTGCGGCAGACGGGAACAGAGGCGAGGACGGTGTCCAGTTCCGAGGACGCCTTTGCAAGGCTGTCACGCTCTGCAGCGGCTTTCGTCCTCTCTTCGGGGCGGGACTGGAGTTCCTCGATCCGGGCCTTCAGATCCTCTGTCTTCTTCTGGAGTGCCTCTTCCTTCTTCTTCAGAGCGGCATCCTCCCGGGGGATGGCGTCCACGTCCTTCTGCGCTGCCGCCT
>CAYYHY010000411.1:0-2026 GCA_964471855.1 uncultured Oscillospiraceae bacterium
CTCAGTACTGCACTGGTTTCCGGTCTGCTGTGCGGACTTCTGGCAGACCGCATCGCGGGGAGGCTCCTGCCTGCACTGCGGATGGAGGGGCAGAATCATCCGGAAGCGGAGAGGGGGGAGACCCTGTGAAGAAAATCAGACCGGCCGCTGTGATTCTGGCAGCGGCTCTGCTGGTGGCTGCAGCCGCAGCGGCAGTCCACATCGCTTCCCGGCCGGAGACAGAGGAAGGGGCTCTGCTTGTAGTCAGCGGGGGGAGTGAGCAGCAGATAGTCCTGTCCGACCTTCCCCTTCAGCATGTGCAGGGCACCCTGACTGACGGAAAAGGGGAGAAAAAGGACATTGAAGGACAGGGGATCCCCGCGGAAGAACTCCTGGAACAGGCGGGGGTCAGCAGGTACAGCAGAATGAAAGTGACGGCATCAGACGAATACAGCGCTGAGGTCACAGCGGAGGAGGCAGCTGACACCGGCCGGGTCTTCTTCCTTCTGCAGGAGGACAGCAGCGTCCGGCTGGTGGTGTTCGGAGATGAGAACAGCAGACGCAGTGTCTCGGATGTGCAGGTGGTGGAGGTGTCGTGATTCCTTTTTTCAGCCGTCACAATCAGGTGTACCCTGTGATTCGCGGGGGAAGAGCCGCTGTGGAGAAGCACTTCTGCTCCCGGGAGGACTGGGAACTGGAGCGGAATCTGTACCATGCCCTGCCGCTGGACCGCCCTGAACTGCTGGAGGAGAGACCCGGGGTGCTTGTTACAGCCTGGTGCCCCTTCCCCACCCTGCTGGAGGTGCTGGAGACGCAGGAGAGGACGGGCTTTGATCCTGCGCCCTGGAGGGCTCTGTGCAGGTGGATTGCAGCCTGCAGCGCCGTCCTGGGGATCGTCCCCGGAGACGGGAACCTGCTCAACTTCCTGTGGGACGGGAAGCGGGAGAGAGTGCTGGGCCTGGACTTTGAGCGGTACCGCCTGGGTGCACCGGGTGAGGCCGGCCCTCTGATGGCAGCCATGATGCTGGAATACAGTCCGGCCTGCACCGCTGTGAAGTGCAGAGCCGCCGGGACGCTGATATCGGAGTTCAGACTGCGGCAGGAGGATGTGCAGCGGGCTGAGTGCGAACTGAGACGCCGCCGGGAGAAGACCAGGAGAGAGCCTCTGAGCGGAATCATCCTGGCGGGAGGCAGGTCAAAGCGCATGGGCACCTGCAAAGCGGAACTTCACCTGGGGGGAGAGACCCTGCTGGACAGGCAGATTGCAAAGATGCGCAGGGCGGGAATCCGGGACATTATGATCTCCGGCCCCGTCAGGCGCACCGGTGAGGGCATCCGCAGCATACCGGACGAGCTTCCGGACAGAGGTCCTCTGGGCGGCATCCAGTCCTGCCTGAAGGCGGCGGAAAACAGCCGCTGTCTTGTCCTGAGCACGGACACTCCCCTGATTCCGGAGTCCCTGCTCCTCCGGATGGTCAGTGAACACCGGGGCGGAGTCACGGTGCTTGAGTCCAGGGGAAGACTGGAACCGCTGACCGGCATATACGACCGGAGCGTGGCGGCGGAAGCGGCAGAACTGACAGCGCAGAGGGGTGCTCCGGTCCGGTCGCTCCTGGAGAAAGTGCCCTGGAGGGCTTACAGCTATGCAGGACCGGAGGAGCTGCTGGTGAACTGCAATACGCCGGATGACCTGAGGCTGGCGGAGCAGACACTGACTTCCTACCGGGAGCAGGGCATACATCTTTGAACTGGTTGGCTTCCCGGCCCTTCGCCGGCCGGAGAACAGCCTGCGGGGCCGGTCCCCGGATCTTCACGTGGAGATCCGGGGACTTTTTTCAGCCCAGCCGGGGGAAAACTGCTGCATGCCGCTGTTAAACTGACAGGAAGCTGCGGAACAGGGCATGAGTGCTGATGCAGGCAGACTGATATCAGACCGGGATTCTCAGCCGGAAATCTCAGGATGTATCGGGAAATTCTCTCCTGGTCGTGAGGCGGCTCGGATATTGCGGTTTCCATGCGGATACCTTCTGGTTTCCTTTGGGAATTT
>CAYYHY010000412.1:0-2018 GCA_964471855.1 uncultured Oscillospiraceae bacterium
TTTGAATTTTCTGCAGATCGGGTGTATCTGATAAACCAGATACTGAACCTCTGCATCAGAAAAGCACAGCGGCAGGAACTCCGGATGTGGATATCCGCCGCTCTGACTTTGACTTCCTGCAGTACCAGCATCTCTGTGTGTTGCCCTGGGGGAGATCTGGAATCCTGAATACGGGGCGGTTCCTCCTGACTCCGGAAGGGACTGCCTCTGCACGGGGTACCGTACAGAATCCGGGCTGGATATGGAGCTTAACTGAGACAGAGAGCGTGAACTTTTTATCTCTGCTCTGTTGCAATTGTACAAGTTATGGCGCTATAATACCCAGGCGGGCCATCCTGCTCCGGCTGCGAACTGAACAGAAACCCGGAAGCGGCCAGGGGGGATCTGGAGGGCTGAGAACAGCCGCATCATCCCGCCGCCAGGTCAGGAAAATACGGGCAGAATCTGCGGAAATCTGAGATTCTGGACCATTTCTGACCGGTCAGGCGCATTTCATGGAGGGTGCGGTCTCCTCCAGCCTGGTGTATCTTCAGGACAGTAACCTGTACAGAGGGGAACCGGAGAGCAGGCCCAGTAAAGCAAGGAAAGAGGGAAAAACATGCCAAAAACTCCAAAAATGAAGACCTGCAGCCAGTGCGGGCAGCAGTATGCCGCCAATGCAGGGGCATGCCCCTACTGCGGTGCCAGGAACAAGAAACCTGTGTACAAAAGGCCCTGGTTCTGGATCCTTGTCGTCGTGCTTGTTCTCGTTGCTGCCGCCCTGGCAGGCGGCGGCGGAGGGGACGAGGAAGAGGACAGAAAGATCGGCGAAGTGGGAGGAAGTTCCACCAGCCAGCAGCAGGGCGGATCAGGCGGAAGCCAGCAGGGGACCGGGTCCTCTTCCCAGGCTGCTGCCTCTTCCGGCGGGAACAGCAGCGGCGGAGAGGTCCAGACTGTGTACCACGTGGGTGACATTCTCCACGACGGAGACATGGACATCGTGTACATGTCCTCCGGCACCTATGCGGAGGACAACGAGTTCCTGCAGCCGGCCGAGGGCATGAAGTATGTTTTTGTCCAGTTCGCCTTCCTGAACACCTCTGAGGACTCCGACAGCAGCGTCAGCATGTACAGCTTCGAGGGCTACGCCGACGGATACAGCGTGGATCCGTACTACGGCGGCGAGGACAACCTGTCGGCGACTCTGTCACCCGGCCGTTCCACCTCAGGGTACCTGTATTTTGAGGTTCCGCAGGGCGCACAGGAGATCGAGGTGGAATACGAAACCAACATGTTCACGGAGGACAAGATCACCTTCGCCTTCGAGGGGGATATGGATTCCGGCTATACGCTGCCGAAGAATACCGTCCCTGCGGCAGGAGCTCTGCAGCCGGGGGGAACCACATCCTTCGAGGACCTGAACATAGTGTATCTCTCCTGCACGAAAACAGTCTCAGACAACATGTTCTTAACACCCAAGGCCGGCTGCCACTATGTCACCGTGGAGCTGGAGTTTGAGAACACTTCCGACTCCGACCAGACCGTGAGCAGCATGTTCGGCTTCGGCTGCTATGCGGACGGCATACACTGCGACCAGGTGTTCACTCTCCGGGATGATGATATCGACGCGGAAATGTCACCGGGTCGAAAAGCAAAGGGCACCGTTACGTTTGAGGTGCCTGACAATGCCTCGGTGGTCGAGGTGGAGTATGTGAGCGGTGTCTGGACGGCGGAGCGCGCTGTCTTTGATGCCTCCTCAGCAAAATAGGAATGCAGCCGCCGGACATGTCTGTGTCCGGCGGTTTCTCCATGCAGGCAGAGTGATCTTCCGGAGGCTGCAGGTCTGGGAAGCATCCCTGACGATGGAGGTCACAGCGTCCCGGAGTGATACGTTTTCGACTCTGCCGCCGCAGAACCTGTCACCATTGCAGTCGCGGTATCCGGCACTGCCGCTGTTCTTCCACGCCGGAATAATGAATCAGGACAGAGCTGCAGGCCACACCAGAAGCAGCTTTGATGCAGTATCAGATTTCGTCTGC
>CAYYHY010000413.1:0-2001 GCA_964471855.1 uncultured Oscillospiraceae bacterium
TGCCTTCAGAGGCGGTGCAGGTCCCGCTGACTGTCTGTCCGGAATCAGAGATCCGGCCGGCTAACCGGGCAGGAGCTCGGAGGGCTTGCCGTAGCTTGTGATGCAGGCGCCCCGCTGGGCCCTGGTGAGGGCCACATAGAGGAGGCACTTCTCGGAGGTCAGGGCCTCCTCCCGGGATGCGGGATCATCTGCATTCATGACAGCAGGGGAGGGGATGATGCCGTCGTTGACGGCGGCTGCAAAGACATAGGGGAACTCCAGCCCCTTCACCCGGTGCATGGTGGCTACCCGGAGGCCCTCCAGGCCCCGGTCGTCCACCTTGCTGCGCTTGATCTGGAAGCAGCGGATGCCGGCCTGGGTAAACATGGTGCAGTAGCTGTCTGCCAGCTTGTTGGTCCGGGTTACGATGCAGATGTCTGCGGGGGAGACGCCGCTGCCCGTCAGCCGCTTCACCTCCCCCAGGAGGTACGCAAACTCCGCATCTGCATCCTTGAAGCTGCGGATCTCCGGCTTCTCCCCGTGGGTCAGGGACTGGCACCGGTCCCCGGGGTCGAGGCCTGCGTCCAGGTCATCGAAGGAGATGCCGTTGAGCAGAGCGAAGGCATAGCTGCGGATCTCCTCCGTGGTGCGGTAGTTGATGCGGAGGATGCTGCTCCGGCCCCGCACGTTGATGCCGCAGCGGGACAGAACCGGCTTGCGGTTGTAGATGCGCTGGTGGGCGTCCCCCACGATGAAGATGTCGTCGTCATGGGGCTCCCCGGCCAGGGTGCGGAGAAGGCAGAAGGCGCTGTCGCCGAAGTCCTGACCCTCGTCTGCGATGATGTGCCTGTAGCGGACAGAACCGGTGTGCTTCAGAAGCTGCCCCGCCTCGTACATGGCCAGGCTGATGTCCCGGACACCCCGCTCCCTGCAGAGGTTCAGGTAGCACTCCAGCACCTCCCAGACCTTGAGCCGCTTCATGCGGTTTAAGGGGGTCCCTCTGCCGTTCCGGGAGGCCTGGAGGTACTTCTCCTTTGTAAGGGCCTCCTGGGGGATCACCACCCGGTCCCACTCGTCCTCATAGAAGGAGACGGGGTAGTCCAGCTCGGTGCCGGAGAGGGTTATCGCCTCCTCCCAGAGACCGTCGATCTCCTGGTACTGGAGCTGTGCCCTGTACTCGGAGTCCTTCAGGAACTGGGCAACCCAGGCATCCAGGTTGATGACCTCAATCCGGCGCAGCTCCTCCAGGGTGCAGATCTTCCGCAGGTTCTCCCTGATGTCGGAGGCCAGGTTGGCAGTAAAGGTAGTAAAGAGGATGCGGTCCCGGCCGGTAAGCTTGGAGGCCAGATACTTGGCCCGGTGCATGGCAACCACTGTCTTGCCGGTGCCCGCACCCCCCAGGATGCGGGCGGGTCCGGAGTAGGTCCGGTACACAATCCGGCGCTGGGCGGGGTGGAGGAACACCCGCCACTTCTCCAGGGGCTCCGCCATGACCCTGCGCAGCTCGTCCTCCCCGTCCACCACAACAAAGGAGCGCTGGGAGGCCGGGGTATCCAGGGCGGAGGAGAGGTCGTCTCCCCCCTTGTGCTCGGGGCTGTTCTCAGCGGCCAGGTCCAGGACCTCGCTCAGGGGGATCCCCTCGCAGAGCCAGGAGAGATTCTCATAGGCGTCGGCGGGGATGCTGCCGGAGGCGGCATTGAAGGCCTCCCGGTCCGCAAGGGAGCGGACCAGACCCAGCTGGGCCTCCGGGACCCCCAGCTTCAGGAGATCCCCGTCGCTGATGCCGGCAAACAGGGCCTGCTCCCCGGGCTCCGTTGCCGGCTGCTCCTCCTCCGGGGCGGTGTCGAAGACCTGGATGGCGTGGGTCATGGGGTTGACCTCGCACTGCTTCCGCACCGCCCACTGGTAGGCCTTGTCGTGGATGTCCACCCACAGGAGCAGGTAGACCCCGGTCTCCGGCTGCCGGGCCATGATGCCCCGGTAGGTGTCGTCGATGCGCACGGAGCAGATCTTCCGGTCCTG
>CAYYHY010000414.1:0-1986 GCA_964471855.1 uncultured Oscillospiraceae bacterium
TTCATCAACACGGCGCAGGATACCCCGTCTGAAAGCGCAGCGTCAGGCGGGGAGGAATGCGCCGCTCACCTCCTTAAAAAATTTCTCCCAGGCACCTGATGCCTTCACCATCCTGATATCAGAAGCTCTGGCTCTGCGTATCACAGGTTTGCCCGTATCCGGGTCTGCGCCGTCGTGCCAGAGAACATACCTGCCGCAGCATTGAGTCCCGCGGCACACATGCTCTTCTCCCCTGCAGCTGATTACATCACCCGCCTGGAAAGGATGCCGCTTTCGCCGGATTGACCGGCGGCCCTTTCTGATGCAGCTGCCTCTGCAGCTGCGGGCATTCTGCGGGTTCCGTCTGGGGACGGAGCGTTTTGTCCGCCCGCTGCTGAGTTCTGCACCAGATGCTTTCCTGCCGGTGCGGCGGTCGACCATTGCCCGGTCGTAGAATTTCTCCAGAACCCTGCTGCTGCGCCGCCGCTTCCGGAAATGCTGCTCCTCTGCCCGCTGTTCAGGATGGAACATCCCCATGCACCAGGCATCATTGACGTGGGTCTTCTCCACCTGCAGTTCGGACCTGGCCGCCTTGGTTGCCGCCCCGTAGGTCATGTGGAAGCGGACATTCAGCCCGAGCTTTTCTGTTTCCTCCTGCAGCCGGTTCCATATGTACCAGCGGACCGTGTTCATGAAAGCGGGAGCTGCGTAGCTGCCGACATTCCTGTCCAGTCCCCACAGTTTTCCGCTCTCTTCATGGTTGGCCTGCGTATGGCACCTCTCACACACTGCAATGAGCTCATCCATGGAGTTCCCATGCTGCCCGCGCCAGTAATACATGTGGTGCGCATGCAGGATGGCATGTTCCGCAAGCCCGCGTCCGCAGATCTGGCACGTGTGTCCGTCTCTGTGAATGACGGCATTCCGGAGCGTCTCCTCCACGTACTTCGACATCGGTCCGGTCTGATAGTCAATGCCTTCCGGAAGAGGTTTCCCCTCCGTTACGGCTTTCAGCAGCACGACGTCGAACTCGCCCAGCTCGACATACACGTCAGTGACAGGACAGACCTTCAGATGGTTCACAATCAGATCAACCTGCCGGTCTGCCTTGTTCTTCAGGGACGGAGGAAGCCATGCGGGGTTCCGGTCCTCCAATGCCAATGAGGGATCAGAAACATGCTTTTCTCCGCCCCGCTTCTGCAGCAGCTCCGAGACCAGCCTCTTCATCTTCCGTGGAAGACGGTCGAACCAGCGCCGGAATGCCGCCATCATCTCCGCCTCATCCAGGTACGAGTCCAGGTGCCGGATCTGATACTGCTGGAACTTGTGGAGCAGCCCGGCAGCTTTCTTTTTTCCGCTGTCAGGCGGCCGCTCCCCTGGCGGCTGCTTCCGCCGGTTTTTAAACCTCGGCTTCCTGTACCGCAGCCGGTTTCTTCTGGTGCGGCGGTATTTGGCACAGGCGTCGTGCCGGTCCTTCTCGTCCGGCAGCAGGTCATACTGGGCTGAGACGAATTCGGCGTCTTCGCTCTTCACGCTCAGACCGACATGCTGGTATCCGGTGTCCTCACAGATCTCCACAGGCTGTGTGTAGCTGGTTGTCTCATAGGTAAGCTGGATGGTGAACGGATTCCTCGCTGCGATGACGGCTCTTCCGTCCTGCAGCATATGCCTGACTTTGCCCAGACGCTGTGTGGGCATGAGCCGTTCACCATTTTTGCCGGTCACAAATACGTACATCGGACAAAATCTCCTTTCCTCCCCGTGAGGGGATAATGCGGCTTTCGCCGTGGTCCACATCGCCAGTGTTATGCTGTCTGTTGCGTGCGCACACTTCTCCTGCCCTCAGAGATGTTTAATGCAGCACTGCAGAGCGGCAGACTTGTGGAGCATCCGCCGGTGCACTGTTTAGCATAACGTAGTGCCTCGCTGTACATGGTACATGCCGGACACTGAGGCTAATCAATCGGGCCTGCGGTTCCCGTTTTCCCGCAAGCCCCGTCTGACCCC
>CAYYHY010000415.1:0-1984 GCA_964471855.1 uncultured Oscillospiraceae bacterium
TGGAGATTCCGGTTCTCAGGTGGTATACTGCAGGTGCTGTCACCCGCCGGGGGCAGGGAAGGGGAGGTCGCTATGGAAAAGAGCTTCAGGGATCTGGCGGCGTTTTTCAGCTCCCGGGAAGATCCGGAGGACCGCGAGGACGGTCTGGATCTCCTGAACCAGTTTGCAGAAAGAGCCGCAGAGTACGTCTCCGCTGTTGTGCGGATGGAGACATCCCGGCTGATTCTTCCGCAGCAGAGCGGGGGAGAGGTCTTCAGAGCCAGAGCAGAGGAACTGGACCGGTACCGCACCTCCTGCCATGAGGCCCTTCTGGCATCTGTCCGCGCCCTGAACCGGCTCCTGAGAGCGCTGGGAGAGGAGCCCTGGTACAGGGGAGACGAAGAGAACCGGTACGATGTCGCATCCTTCGCCGGGGACAGGGTGAAGGAGATCTTCGACAGCCGCTCCGGGGGACTGGAGCCCGGACGGTGACCGCCCTCCGCAGTTCACCCTGTGCATGTCCGGGACAGGACGTTCCGGCTTCAGCCATCTGCGTTCCGAAAGTTCAGGAAACCGGTCGCACAGCCCCGGCAGGTCCGTCTGCCGGGGTCTTCTGCTGTCAGCTCTCAGTCGGGCCTTCTGGAGAGGACTGCAGGCGGTCATCTGACCTGGTATCCTTCGGTTTCAGGTCCTGCCTGTAATGGTCAAAAATGTTGTAGATCGTCATGAACTCATCAATGGTTATGGTGTGGCCGCCCATGAAGCTCACCAGCCTGATTCCCGGCATCCCGGGGCCGTAGGTCTTGGAGTAAAAGTTCACATACAGGACAACTTCACCTGGATACCAGCCTTTGGCCGGCTTTCCAAAGGTGAATCCCTGGCTCCTGAGCCACTGGACAAAGGGGGCATCCCTGCTTCCCAGAGATTCGTCCCGCACCAGGACGCAGGCACATCCGGCTCCAAGACCCTCATTCCTTTCCATGCAGCCTTCGTTGAATCCTCTGCACCACGCCTCGTGCCAGTCAAGATCGTCCATATGCACACATCCTTTCTCTCTGTCCGCATGACAGCCAGCTGCAGCAGGAGATCCCCCGCCTGCAGGCACCTGCAGTACGGCATCTTCACCTCGACCGCAGGCTGGTCCGGCTCACCGGTTCTCCCTTAATCCGCAGCTTCTCTGCCATGATGCCCGGTTCCCGGCAGCAGTCTTCTGTCCGTCTTCCGGAGATGAACCTGGCGATATCCGTCTGTCCGGGGAGTTCTGTTCCCTGCTCCGGGACTGCACCCGTTCCGGCCGCCCCGCAGTCTTCCCTGCCTGCAGGACTCATCTGGGGCCGCTGCAGATTCTGGAGACGTCTGAGACATCTGACCGGGAAGGGGAGAGAGGACCCGCCTCCCCCTGGGAAACGGGTCCGCCGGCAGCAGGGGCTCAGTCGTCCAGATGGGCGATGGCGTAGTCCGCCTGCTCCTGGGTATACTTGCCGCCGTATACGCTGGTGAGCTGTTCACGGAGTTCGGCGTCTGACATGGGCATCATGTCCAGATAGCTCTTTGCAGCCCTGAGGGCGTTCTGGTTCCAGTCGGTCACCACATTGTCCACTGCATACTGGGCCGCTTCAGCCGGGTATGCGTCGGCATAGTCAGAAGTCAGCTGGTCATACAGCCCCTGCTTGGAAAACGGCATCATGATGAGGTAGTTCTCTGCGGCTCTGAGGGCGTTTCTGTACTCTCTGGGTACGCTCTGCGGCTCAGGTTCAGGTTCCGGCTCCGGGGCAGGGGCAGGTTCCGGAGCAGTCTGGGGCGTGCTGGCGGCCGGCTGCTGTGCCTGGGAGGCTGCGGCTCCCTGTGAGGAAGAAGCGGGCTCCTGCACAGAGGTCGAAGATCCCTGGGATCCGGCCTGCTGGCTGCTGGAGGACGGTGCAGCTGGCGTACTCCCTCCGCTGCCGGCGTCACTGCTGTCGCTGCTTCCGCAGCCGGCGAGCAGGACAGCCAGCATGGCTGCTGC
>CAYYHY010000416.1:0-1981 GCA_964471855.1 uncultured Oscillospiraceae bacterium
ACAAAGCCGCTGCTCTGGATCTGAGACTCCGGCAGGCTGTCTGCGGTCTCCAGGTCATCAAACTCATGGAGCCAGGGCTCAAATTCGGGGTATCCTGCGTAGAAGTCGAGGGCACTGTGTATGCCATTTCGGACACAGCCGGTCAGGCTGTCACCGCCCCCGGCCATGCGGAAGAGGATGCTGCAGTATATGCCGCAGGCCATGAGACAGCGGGGATGACCGTGGGTGCAGCGGGAGGCATTGTGGATGATCTCTGCAGCGCCTGCATTGAGACCGTTCAGATGCTCCCTTCCAAGAAGGTACAGCCCGAAGGGGATGATGCGCATCAGAGAGCCGTTGCCGCAGGAGGACTCTGCGGCAGGGCCGGCTTCCACAGCCGGGGTGCCGGAACGGAATCTGTGGATGGCGGTGCTGACAGTGATGCCGCAGTCGAAGACCTCGTCGTGGGCTGTGTTGTATGCCTCGTTGAGCCAGCGGCTGAAGCGGTTCATCTGGTCGTCCCAGTCAATGCCGCATTCGGCGATGGAGTCCAGGGAGCAGAGCATCATGCTGGAGTCGTCAGACCAGGTGCCGGCCTTCTGACCGTGGGCGCCGCCGCCCCGCATGCCGGTGATGGGGTTTCCAGCCAGAGCATTGCGGGACATGAACTCACCGGGCACGCCCAGGGCGTCTCCTACAAGGACTCCCAGGACAGCCCCCGTGGAACGGCGTACAAATTCGTCTTTGTCCAAAAAGTTTCACAGCCTTTCTCGCAGGTTTGGATACAGAGCAGATGAGAACAGAAGACCTGCCTGTCTGCAGCCAGTCTAACACGAAACAGACTGGGAGACAAGCAGAAGGAACACTGCCCCGCACCTGGAGACCCCGGACAGTACGGAAAGAAAGCAGGGAGAGGCACCAGATGCACTGCTGCTGCAGCTTCGTCTCGTGGATACACAGGAGCGGAAGAGGAGCGATGGGAACCGGGTATCCGGTCGCCGTGCGGAAGAACAGGAAGGACCGGGACCGCCGGTACTGGCAGCAGAGGCGGCGCACAGGAAGACTCGGGCTGACCGCCTTGACAGAGGGACAGAATTCCTTATAATGGCAGTGCAGACGGAGAACGGCTGGCTCACAGCCGGAAGTCAGGGGGTGCAGCAGGGATGGCCGGAAAGAGGCAGAAGCGAACCAGTCGGAGAAAGAGAAAGTCCAGGGGGCGCACAGTCCTTCTCATCCTGGCAGCTGCAGTCCTTGCTGTCGGCCTGTGGACTCTGTGGGCCAACACGGCTCTGATGGTGACCCGCATATCCGTACCCTCGGACCGGCTGCCGGCCGGTTTTGACGGCTTTCGCATTGTCCACATCTCCGATCTGCAGAATGCCGAATTTGGAGAGGACAGCAGCAAACTCCTGAACCTGATGGCGGGACTGGACGGAGACATCATCGTGATCACCGGCGACCTGATCGACTTTCACCGGACGGACATTGAGGTAGCCCTGAAGTTTGCGGAGGGTGCAGTACAGCTGGCCCCTGTGTACTATGTGACAGGAAACCACGAATCTGCCCTGCTGGGCGGCTACCGGGAACTGAAAGACGGTCTGCTGGCAGCCGGAGTGACGGTTCTGGAGGACCAGTCCCTGCGCCTGGAGCGGGGCGGAGATGAGATCGTGCTGGCGGGGTTCATGGATTCCGGTCAGGTGTCACGGGACAAGCCAAAGGAAGAGAGACTTGCGTCCCTGATGCCGGGGGACGGGTCCTACACCGTGCTTCTCTCCCACCACCCGGAGCTCATCGATCTGTACGCAGAGGCGGGGTTCGATCTGGTGTTCAGCGGTCACGCCCACGGCGGTCAGGTCCGTCTTCCCTTTGTAGGAGGACTCTACGCACCGGGTCAGGGCATCCTGCCGAAGTATGACTCAGGTCTGTACACAGTGGGACAGACACAGATGATAGTGAGCCGCGGTCTGGGAAACAGCACCTTTCCCCTGCGTTTCAACAACCG
>CAYYHY010000417.1:0-1978 GCA_964471855.1 uncultured Oscillospiraceae bacterium
GTCTGGAGTTCCTCCGGACAGCTGCTGTCCAGGATCTGCCGGATCCCTGCAGCCGTGCTCTTGTTCTCCTTCAGCCCGATCAGAATGGCCGGGTACGGGACATTCCGCCTGGGCAGGAAAAGCATGAGGGCCAGCCCCTCTGCGGCTGGAAACTCCTCAATCCGGATGTGAGTATCCCCGGCTGTGACAAGCCCCTCCCGGATGGTGTTCTTCAGAACCTCCCGGCCGCTGCATGTCCCCCGTGCAGCACAGACGTGATGTATCTCCTGGATCAGTTCAGCCGCCCTGGTCTCATCCTGCGCCAGGATGGCTGCAAGAAGACCGTCAGACCGCCGGATATAGGCAGCCAGATCCTCCCGCCTGCTGGTCTTCAGCACACTCCGGAACTGCTGATACAGTTCCAGATTCGGGATGAAAACCGTCCCCGCCTTCTCGTCCCAGGTGAGATACCCGAGCTGGATCAGCAGGACCAGCAGCTGGTCAATGTTCCTGATTCCAGTGAAACCGCCGGGGCAGTCATGATAATCAAAAGGCACCGGGTTCCCTTCCAGCAGTTCCAGCAGAACCTCCTGCAGACCCTCCATGTCCATGTCTGTGTACTGCCGGAGAGCCTCAAAGGATTCGGTCTGATTCCACCAGTTCCCGATTCTTCCCTCTCTGGCTGCAGTGACGATGGACACCGGGTTGAACACGTGCTTCCCGCCGACCCTGTACCCGTCATACCAGTCAAGGACATCTGCAGCCATGAGACCGGAACCGTCCAGGAGAGATTCCACTTCGGTCTTCGTAAAGCCGAAATACTGGGAAACAGGTCCGGGGCAGAGCATGCTGATCTCGGTAAAGTTCCTCAAAGCGAACTGGATGCCGCAGCACCTGAGGGGCAGAATGCCCGTCATGTACACACCGGCAAAGACAGTGTTCGTCTCTGAGCTGCTGAACAGACTGCGCAGGAACAGCTGATAGTTCTCTTTCAGGGATGCCTCTCCGGGAAACTCCCGGAAGAAGAGGTCCCACTCGTCAATGACAGCGACAAACTTTGTCCCTGTCGTGGAGACAATATGCCGGAGAATGTCCTTCAGCTTCCGAAATCCAGCCTGTAATCTAAGATTTTCAGCTCTCCTTCTTTCCTCCGCAGCCTGACTCAGGAGGTCTTCAGTTCTCTTCTGCAGAACTTCAGACTGCTTCCCGTCCGCCACAGCCAGTTTTACAGTTAACTGTGCCATTTCCCAGCAGTTCGCTTCTCTTTTATCTGCATCCGCTGCCTGTTCATTTAAATCTCTAAATACCTCAGACAGCCTGCTCTGTGCGTCCGGATAAGCCTCAAGGAGTTCTTCATTCAGCCTGGAAAACATTGTCAGCATCAGATTATCTGCCGCATATCGTTCCCCGTCACGGATTGCAGTATATCCACATGCAACAAAGTCAGTCATGGCCATATGGAGCACATGGTACCTGTTCAGATGGGTGCCCCAGTCCGGATCCCGGGCGATCTCAAAGGGCTCGAACAGTGCAGATGAGTCACAGCTGCAGTCATAGTAGGCTGCAAGCATGTCCGCCGCATATGTCTTTCCAAACCGCCGGGGCCGTGTGACACACCACATGCACCGGTCCGTACTGAGAGCCCCGTTGAACCGGGAAATCAGTCCGGTCTTGTCCACATACCCTCCGGCGATATCCTTTGCAAAGTCGCCGCTGCCGGGACAGTACCATCTGCCCATAATGCACCTCCATTCATTCAGATCCCGCCGTCCGCCCCGGCACTCCCCCGTCCAGGACAGACTGCTCATTCATTCATCCTTGTGTCTGAAGCCCATCTGCCTGTACAGGGTGAATCCAGACACATCCGGAACCTCCGCTTCCTTCTCTGTACGCAGTTGTCCCCGCTCTCCAGCCCGCAGGTGTCAGTCCTGCTGCCGCTGTCCATATTCTCCAGCCGCTCCAGCAGGAGACTCGGAAAGGTCACCGGATCATTGACAGG
>CAYYHY010000418.1:0-1969 GCA_964471855.1 uncultured Oscillospiraceae bacterium
CTGCGCTTTGCAGTGGTACAGGCGCATGAAGAACGACAGCCGGGATGTCCGGCTCTGTAATCCGGGAGCAGATAAACTGGGATCCGTCCAGCTGCATACAGGAGCATCACGGGGCACGAAGCAGATCCGGCGCCTCAGCCGTCAGGCCGTTCCGCCGGGGTCTCCCCTGGTCTATGGAGCTGAAAAGCTTGAATGAATCAGCAGCCTGCACGCAGAAAGACATCCCCATTATAAACAGTGCGCATACGCATGTCAAGAGGTGCATAAAATAGGAAAAATTATATAACTGGATTAAGGATAATCAAATAATACTAACCGGAATAACGCGGCTTCGGGCACCATCGGGAGGATACAGACAGCTTTCAGATCTCGCTCTTGAATCTGGCGTTATGGTAGCTCTCCGTCTATAACAATGTCTGCTCCGGAGATCCGGACCAGCACAGCATCTGCACCCGGTCGATGCTTTGTGTTTATGCAGAAACCGCAGCGTGTGTGCGCCGACGGCGCTGTCCGTTCTGCCTCCCCTGGTGAGGAGCATGCAGGGGCAGTGAAGTATTGCTGGAAGGAGGAACCCGCGGTCTGCCAGAGGCAGGCGCCTAGAGCGCCAAGTCCGTCAGGCAGAGGGCGAAAAGCAGCCTGCCGCTTCAGCCGGCGGGGTCTGAAACGGCAGGCATAACGCATTCAGCTCTCCACCCAGTCCATCATATGACTGATTTCCTGGAAGGCCCGGTCCAGAGCATCCTTCCGCTCTGACAGCAGGGCGATGCTGGCGGAGTCTTCGGCAATCTGGCGGCTGTATTCCTGCAGGTCCGGGTTGAAGTCCGTGATGTTCACTTTGATGGTGTTCATCAGGGTTTCCAGCCATCTGTCAAAACCGCTGGTGTGGGCGGCACTGACTTCTGCAAACTTGTCCCTGATCAGATTCCTGATCGCTTTGTTGAAGGTATCAGCCAGCTTTGCCAGGGTGCTCTTCTTCAGAATCAGCGGATGCTTTTTAGCGTCGAAGACTGTGTCCGCGTCTGCTTTGAAGTGCAGAGGCTCGTACTCCAGAATAATCGAAGCAAGCTGACTGCGCATGTCCTCGGTGAGCGTCCCGGAGCCGGAAACGATCTGGGCCAGTTCCTGCCGGAGTTCGGCAGCCCGGCTCATCCAGCAGTCAGCAGAGCGGATGGAGATTTCACTGAAGATATAGTCTCCCCTGATGCTGTACAGGTCCTTGACATAGTCAGTGATGGAGGCGCGGGCGTCCTCCTCCTCGGATTTCTCTTCCTTTTCTTCCGGCGCAGGTTTCGGCTTTGAAGGAAGAACAGGATGCAGTTTCCTGGGCGCGGGCTTGTCCTGCTGTCTGCCGGCTTCCCCGCTGTCAGCATCCGGGCTGTCTTCCGGGGCAGGCATCACGTCTGCGTCCTCCAGCTTGCCCTCGATTTTTTTGAGCCTGCCGGCTGTGATGCTGGTCTGAAGTGAGCTGCTGATGCTTTTCTGAAACGCTTCGTACTGCTTCAGGAGTTCCCCGCGGCGTCCGCCGGCGTACGTCTCAAGCTCTGCAATCAGATGATTCTTCTCTTCCTCCAGACGGGATGAGATGTCGCTGAGATGCTGCTCCTTTTCTTTCTGCTTCTCCTCCAGACGCTCTGCGGCACGTCCGATGACCCTGGAGAGGAAGCTGCTGGACTTCTGGCACTTGTCATAGGGGGAGTGCACCGATGCGAAGTCGGCAACAGCCCGTTCCACGCTGTACAGACCGCTGCTGGCGAAGACCGTGTTCTCCTGCGCCATGGCACCTTCCTCGTACCGGACGCCGATCTGCTCCGGCAGGATGTCGGCGATGTAGAGCCTGCGGGAGAGGTCACCGCCGGGAGATATGTACTTCTGCTCCTGCTCCCGGTACTTCTCCTGAAAGTCCGGACTGATGAATTCGCCGCCGGTCTTGCTGCCCAGCCCCATCATGGAGGAGACAAAGAAGACACCT
>CAYYHY010000419.1:0-1966 GCA_964471855.1 uncultured Oscillospiraceae bacterium
CTGCCGGTCCTTCCGGGCAGAAGGCCGGACTGTGCGGTGCCGCAGGACACTCTCTCTGCGTTCTCCGCTGCGGCGGAAGGTTCAGGAGGCAGGGCAGCAGGGAGGAGGCGGAAGAGATGGCACCCCGGGGCCGGGTTGCCGGCCCGTTCCGAAACGGCTTGCACTGCAGGCCGCTGTGTGATAAAGTCAGCAGTACAGGGTTCCGGCGCCCATTCCAGACTGGATCCGGGTTCTGTTCTGCTGCAGAAAGAGTCAGTCTGGAGGAAAGAATATGTTGCGCAGAACTGCAGCGTGCGTCCTGGTCCTCTGTCTTCTTCTGACAGGGACGGCCGCCGTTCCCTCCTCCGCCGCCCCCGGCGGGGGAGAGGGGGAGAGCCGGGGCGGCGGCATCTCCGAGTCCGGCGGCGGACAGGCCTGGCCGGGGGACGCCGTCCCCGGCAGCTTTTATTATCAGCCCCTCATGTGGGCCTCCTCCTGCGGCATCGTCAGGGAGAGCGACGGGATGCTATTTGAACCTGACTCCCCCTGCACCCGGGCTCAGGCGGTTGTCTGGCTGTGGCGCCAGGCGGGGGAGCCGGCGCCCCGGAGCAGCGGAAGCCCCTACCTGGACGTGGAGGAGGACGACCCCCGTCTTCCTGCCCTGCTGTGGGCGAAGGAGCAGGGGATCGCCCTGGGGAATGACAGAGGGTGTTTCATGCCGGAGCGGACCATCATCCGCGCCGATGCGGTCACCCTTCTCTGGCGGGCCTGCGGCTCCCCCCATGTCAAACTGGACGGGGGCTTTCTGGACATCGCCGACGGGATCTACTACATGGACAGCGCGGCCTGGGCCGCGGTATACGGGATCGTGGAGGGCACAGGGGACCGGCATTTCTCCCCTCTGTCCCTGTGCACCCGGGGCATGTTCGTCACCATGCTCTGGCGCTTCGTGCCGGACGGCCCCCTCTTTGAGCTGCCGGTCAGCGGCGCCACCGGGGTGGTCTCCGTATCCCTGAATCTCCGCACGGAGCCCTCTGCGGAGTCCCCCAGTCTCGGTGTCCTGGCCCCCGGCACCATCTTCCGCATCGAGGAGGAGTCCGGGGACTGGTGGCGCATCACCACCCATGCCGCCGCAGCCGGCTGGGTCCAGCACCGCTACTGCATGATCAGTCTCCCGGATGTGCTGCCCTCCATCGTCTATGACGATACCAACTCATACAGTTCCCTGTACCGCACCTCCGGGCGCGCCATACCCGGCATCACGGGGCAGAAGCTGTACAGCTGCAGCTTCTGGAACGGCCGCTTCGGCCGGGAGGAGTACGTCATGCCCATGCTGTATGCAGCGGCAAAGATGGTGGCCGCCGCCCAGAGGAACGCCAGGCGGGAGGGGAACAGCCTCTGCATCTATGAGACCTTCCGCCCCTACGCCACCCAGATGGCGGTGGTGAGCGCCATGTCCGCCCTCATGGAGGCGGACCCCGCCGTCAGGGCGGGGGTCAGCACAAAGCCCTGGACCCTGGACAACTTCATCGCCGTCTCCCGCTCCAAGCACCAGAAGGGGATCGCCCTGGACGTGTCCCTTGTAAAGATCACAGAGATGGAGACCATGGTCACCGGGGAATACCGGTACCGGAAGGTGACGGCATATGAGCCGTACACCATGCCCACCCCCATGCACGAGCTGAGCATCCGGGCGGTCTCCGCCACAAGACCGAAGGGCACCGTTCTGGCCCCCACCATGAACGCCCCCGCCGTCACCCTGCGGGGCTACTTCACGGCGGCCGGCTTCAGCCCCCTGGCCTCCGAGTGGTGGCACTTCAACGCCGAGAGCGCTCTCCCGGCCGAGGCCCCCTGCAGAGGCGAGTTCTTTATCGGCGGCTGCATGAGCACGCCCCCGTCCTGAACTTCCTCTTCCCCTTCCGTTTTCCCTGCCCGGCGCCGGCGGGCGCCGGGCTTCTCCGGCAGAGCACGCAGATTCAAGAAAGGA
>CAYYHY010000420.1:0-1955 GCA_964471855.1 uncultured Oscillospiraceae bacterium
GTGCCGCTGACCGTCTGGTCGCTGAGGGTTACAGTAAAGTGGCCCTCCGGTCCTGCGCCGCCTCCTTCCACCTGGTAGGAGACGGTCAGACCGCCTGTCAGACGCACGCTGGTAAACACGGCCGAAGCCGTCTCGTTGCTCTCGATCCTCCCGGATGCCCCTCTGGAGGTCATCCGGTATCCGGGCTGGGGCTCCATGGCTGCCGTATAGGTCACGCCGGAGGGCAGACCTTCAATCCGGATGCTCTGCCCGTCTGTCAGTGAAACGACGGCCGTGCCCCGGCTGAACTGAAGATCACCGAAGGTGCCGCTGAGACCCGGGTCGCTCAGGCGGATCACCACAGGGAAACTCAGGCTCCTGTCGGCGCCGGCCCCTTCCACTTTGCTGGTTACGGTCAGACTTCCCATATCCCGGCCGTAGGCCATCTCCACCAGTTCTTCCCCGTCCTTCGGCACAATGCCGCCGGGGATGACGGACCTGCGCTGGGTGTAGCCCCTGCTGCCGCTGCCGGTCACGAAGTAGATGGTTCCCGCCGGCACTCCTTCGGCCGTCACATGCTCGCCGTCCCGGAGGCTGAACCGGGCCGTGCCGTTTTCAAACTCCAGGTCCCCCAGCCTGCCTGTGATGTCTGCATCCAGCCTCAGCTCGAAGTCAAAGGCCAGATTCGGATCGGCAGAGGGACCTGCCAGGGTGTTGCTCACCGTTATGGTGCCTGTGTCCCGCACGATGCGAAACTCCGCCCGGGCCGTCCCGTCCCTGTCGATGGTGCCGCTGAGGCTGTTCCCGCCGGCAGCGGTGTAGTTCTCCCGCTCTGTCCAGGACACCTGATACCGGACTCCCGAGGGGATCCCGGTGGCGGTCAGGCTCTGCCCGTCCTTCAGGGTGATCTGCGCCTTTCCGGACTGGAAGCGCATCTCCCCGCGCTGTCCGCTGATGCTGGTATCGTCCAGGGTCACTGTGAAATCGAAGGCCGTGCCGGGCTTCTCAAATCTGCCCTCCACGCTGCAGGAGACGGTCAGGCCGCCGGTGCGCAGGGTATTGGTGAATACGGCAGACGCTGCTGTATCCTTAACAATGCTTCCGGACGCCCCCGCTGACTGGACTGCGTAGTTCGGTGCCTCCTCCTGGGTAACGGTGTAGGCCGTGCCGGTGGGAATGCCCTCCGCACTCTTCTGCTCCCCGGCTTTCAGGGTAAACTGGGCGGTGCCGTCCTTAAAGGTCATGTCCCCGTACTGCCCGCTGATGCCGCTGTCCAGCTTCACCGCATATGCAAACGCGGGGGCACTGCTGCCGTCCGCTCTGCAGGTGACGGTCAGACTGCCCGTATCCCGGGTATTGGTGCCGATCACCCGGTCCTGCATGCTGCCGCTTACAGCCTGGCTGCTGTTGAGATACTGACCGGACCATGTGCAGCCGTGCTGGTTCTGGGAAGAAACCGTGTACCTGACGCCGTCCGGGACCCCCAGCAGGGTCAGGGACTGTCCGGGCTTCAGTGTAAAGGTGCAGGTTCTGCTGTTTCCGCTGCCTGACGGTTTCAGGTCATAGGTGCCCTGCGGGATCACTACCTCGTCTGTGCTGTAGCCCTCTGCAGGGCGGCACACCACTTTGAAGGTATCCGGGATGCTGCTGCCTGTCAGTGTCAGGGTATAGGTGAAGTCGTCCTGCGACACGACCCTCTCCCCGTTGAGGAGCAGGACGTTGTCGATCTGCAGCCAGTTTCCGGTCCCGGCCGCCTGTACAGGTGCGCTTGTCACTTTACTGGCTGGACCGTAGGTCACCTGTGCCCTGTCTTCAAAAGTCTGGGGATTCTCCACAACCGGGTAGACGGCTGCATAGGTGTACTCTGCCCGGGTCTTCGGCTGGACTTTCTGGTTATTCCAGACCACTGTGCCGCCTACATCCAGACTGGCCTGGGGTCCCTTCCCCTTATGCGCCCCTTCCAGGGTGCCGGGGGG
>CAYYHY010000421.1:0-1952 GCA_964471855.1 uncultured Oscillospiraceae bacterium
GAAGCCCGGTGCAGGGAGGCAGAGGCCGAACTGGTTGTGCTGGCCGCCTCGAACAGGGAACTGACCGCTGAGCTGGCTGCGCTGCAGGAGCAGATGAGGGTGTCCGGCCAGGCTGTGTGACTGGCTGGGAGCGTCAGCTGTTCTAACTGCGAAGGAACGTGATACGGAAAACAGGGCTGCTTCTGCAGCTCTGTTTCTGTATTTCGGGGAGTCTTCAGCGCTGCGGAGGGGCATGAAAAAACAGCGGGACCCGGTGAAGACCGAAATCCCGCTGTTGTATCCGCTTAGTGCATTCAGACGCTGACTGAGTCAGGAATCAGCACTGTGAGTTCTCCGTTCTGCATCTGCTCTGCCTGCTGATACCGGCGCGCCCTGCTGTGGAAGGTGCCCGGTGACATCTCGCAGGCTGCCGCAGCCTCTGTGAGGGTAATCTTCCTGGCTTTCCAGGCGTTGTACACCTCGGAGAAGTTCTCAGGCTCCGGAATGCAGGGCCTGCCGAACCTGACTCCCCGGGCCTTTGCTGCTGCAATGCCCTCGGACTGGCGCTGGCGGATGTTGGCACGCTCGTTCTCTGCTACGAATGAGAGAACCTGAAGCACGATGTCGCTGAGGAAGGTACCCATGAGGTCCTTGCCCCTCCTGGTGTCGAGCAGGGGGTTGTCCAGGACAACGATGTCCACGCCCCGCTCCTTTGTCAGGATACGCCACTGCTCCAGAATCTCCGTGTAGTTGCGTCCCAGACGGTCAATGCTCTTGATGCAGAGAAGGTCGTCCTTCTTCAGCCGGCGCATCAGTCTCCTGTACTCCGGCCGGTCAAAGTCCTTTCCGCTCTGCTTGTCCACAAAGATGTTCTCCTGTGGAATCTGCTCCTGGGCGAGCGCAATGAGCTGACGATCCTCATTCTGCTCGCGACTGCTGACCCGGCAGTAACCGTAAACTGTTATTTCGGCGCACTCCCTTCTGCCTGTGACCGGGAAGTGACTGCGCCATTAAAAGTCAACGACAGACACCTGAGTCCGTTCTTCCCGGAAGGCTTCCGCACTGGTCCCCGGACACGCAGCCCTGCAGGTATCCGCATTTTGATGCAGACACAGCCTCGTCCATAACTGCATGCCTCTCGACGCTCACGGTATAGGATTCGAAGAATTGTATAAAAATGTTAGGCGGAAGCCCCCCTTCCTGCTGGTTTCCAGCTTTTTCCAGCGGCCCCGGGGAGAGCCGGAACGGTTCTCTCAGGAAGCCTCTCTTATTATACGTTGACTTAGACGCTTTGTGGAGGGGTTTTGGTTCCGGGTTTTGAGAAATTTTCCGAAGAAATCTCCGTCGCCCCGGGCGCCCTGCAGCGGCAGGCATGCGGCTGGAAAGGAAAACCCGGAGCCTTCTCTGCAGAGGCTCCGGAGCATGGGAGATGGAAGATCAGAGACTGCAGAGGGTCTGCAGTTCCTCCCAGCGGGCGTCCACGTCCGCCTGGATCTGGGCGATGAGGTGCTCATGGCCGGGCTTGAACAGGTGTCTGAAGCGGCCCTGGAGCTTCAGGTACTCCTCCACCGGCTGCTTGTGCTTCGGCTCATAGCTGAGGATCCATTTGCCGTTTACCACCTCGTAGAGGGGCCAGACGCAGGTCTCCACTGCGGACCTGCAGATCTTCATGAGGTCGCAGGCCTCGTAGCGCCAGCCCCGGGGACAGGGGGACATGACGTTGAGGAAAGCGGGACCGGGAGTGTAGATGGCCTTCTCCGCCTTCTCGTGGAGGTCCTTCAGGTTCCCGATGAAGGTGGTCTGGGCCGCGTAGGGGATGTGGTGCTCCGCCAGGATCCGGGTCAGGTCCTTCTTGTACTGGACCTTGCCGTCGCTGAAGCTGCCCACGGCGGTGGTAGTGGTATCCGCGTACCGGGGTGTGGCGGAGGAGCGCTGGATGCCGGTGTTCATGTAGGCCTCGTTGTCGTAGCAGA
>CAYYHY010000422.1:0-1946 GCA_964471855.1 uncultured Oscillospiraceae bacterium
GTTCACAAATCAGCCTGCAGATTCTTCCTGTTCTTCACAAGGAATGTTTGTAAGGCGGCTGACAAAGGAGGCCCGTGGCATGGATATCACCAGTCTGTACTACTTCCTCGAAGTGACCCGTGACCTTCACATCACCCGGACGGCCAACCGGCTGTATATCTCCCAGCAGACCCTGAGCAACCACATCCAGCGGCTGGAGGCCCAGTTCAACGCCCAGCTGCTCAACCGCAAGCCGAAGCTGTCCCTGACCTACGCAGGGGAATTCGTCCGGGACTTTGCCGAGACGGTCCTCAAGGAGCAGACCAACCTCCAGGACATCCTCTCCGACATCGAGGAGAACAACCGGGGCGTCATCCGCTTCGGAGCCAGCACCATGCGGACCGGGGTCCTGGCCGCCATCTACCCGGCGTTTGCCGCCCGCTACCCCAATGTGGAGTTCCGTCTGACCACCATCATCTCCCAGGACCTGGAGTCCATGATTGCCAACGGAGATCTGGACTTCGCCATTGTGGTCTCAGAGAAGAACGACCCGGACCTGATTCAGGAGAGCCTGATGCGGGACCAGATCTACTTCTGCGTGGCAGATCCCCTGCTGCGGCAGTACTATGAGGAACAGGAGGCGGAGGAGATCAAGGAGCGGTCCCTGCACGGGGCCCGCATGAAGGACTTCTCAAAGCTTCCCTTCTGCATCTTCAACAACAGCATGGGACAGCGGATCCACCGCTGCTTTGAGGAGGCCGGCTATGAGCCGGTGACCAGGCTGACCACCTCCCACACCCAGATCTGCACCACCATCGGCTTCCAGGGTTCCCTGGCCTTCTTTGCCACCCAGGTCAACCTCCTCTCCCGGAAGGACGAGATCCCGGCAAATCTGAACATCTTCCCCCTGCTTCTGGACGACAGCCCCATGTTCCTGCAGGTCTCCCTCCTGCGCCACCGCATGCGGTACCTGACCCACTACTCGAAGTACTTCCTGGAACTGCTGACCAGCTACATGGCCGAGGCCGAGCAGACCCCCATGTCCCGTCTGGCGCTGCAGGAACCCGGGGCGGACTGAGACCGGTCAGCCTCTCTCTGACAGGCTCCGGCTGCCCGGAGGCAGAATCCCTCCGGCATTCACTCTGACAGGAAACCTGACACATTCCGGCCATGCCCGGCAGATTTCCCCAAGTTCCAAGGAGGACCGCCATGAAGCGACTCGTTCACATCGTCATACTCACCGCCGCCGCTGTTCTGCTTCTGCTGGGACTGCAGGGAATCTTCCATCTGCAGGGGAGCCAGACTCTGATCCTGGCCGCTGTCCTTATCGCTGCAGTCATCATCGGCACTGTCCTGTACAACTACCTCCACAACGCCCGCTACGCCAGAGAGATGCAGGCCCTCGCCCCTCTGCTGGAATCCGGAAAGGCAGAGGAATATGTGCAGAAGACCCGGGAACTGCTGACGCGTGCGAAGGGAAAGCAGGTACGGACAATCCTGAACATCAACCTGACAAGCGGACTCATGGAGTGCAAACAGTACAACGAGGCCTACAAGGTTCTGACTGAGATGGACCCGGCCTCCCTGACAACCTCCGAGTTCAAGTTCTGCTATTACCTGAACCTGTGCATGTGCTGCATCTACACGAAGCGGACGGAAGAGGCCCATAAAATCTGCATGGACAACAGGAAACTCTTCGACCTCTGGCGCAAGAGCCCCGTCTACGGCGGGTCAGTTGAGCTTCTGGATGTCATCAACACCTTCTGCTGGGGAGAGAAGGAGAAGGCCCTCAGCCTTCTGGAGGAGTGCAAGAACGGCTCCCACTCCCCAAGGGTCCAGCAGGAGATTCTTGACCTGGAGAACCAGCTGCGGAAGATGTGACCCGGCAGCACGCCTGTACATAAACTGCCCCGGCGTGCCGTCTGGCTCCGCCGGGGCATTGCTCTCTCTGCAGCAGGTCCACTCTG
>CAYYHY010000423.1:0-1937 GCA_964471855.1 uncultured Oscillospiraceae bacterium
GTACAGTTCCGGATAAAGACCAGGTCAGCAGGGGAGTTCTACTGCCATGCCCTTCTTTAGAGAACAGGGATGGAAGAATCTGAAGATGTTCCGAGAGACCGGTCCTCTGCCAGAGGAGGGGAATTGGGGAACTGACCTGATGCCGGGAGAGCCCCTGCGGTCCCCCGGAGAAGCGGCGTGTGCCTCCTGCATCGGGAGGGGTCGGGTCACCTTGTGTGAAGAACATAATCCAAAGTCCTTCCCCGGCTGTCCTTCCACAGAGAGAGGGATGCCCCGGACCTGCCAAGGATGCAGCCGGCCGCGACCACTGCACCGGAAAAGGTCGTGTCACAGGTGAAGTAGCAGTTCTTGACAATGCCCTGGTCCCTGAGCTGCCGGCGCCTTGCCCTGTATCTGGCGGGGCAGTCGGATGCCTCCAGGGGCTCAATCTCTGAACCCCTGCATACGGTAAATCCGCCGTCTGCCATGTGGCCGAAGGCCTTGACGCTGGTTTCTGTCAGATGGAACAGAACGGGTTCCGCCGTGGAGGGTTCTGTTCTGCTGCCCTGGAGGACATGCAGCGGGAGACTGCCCAGGACTGTGCCGTCTTCGGCTGCCCATGAATTCCATCCGTCCTTCTCCTCGCCGAACAGGACAGAAGCTGCGACAGCAGGGTTTGGAAATACTGTGTCCTGTACAAAGACGAAGGCATGGACCCTCCCTTCTGCAATCAGAGTCCTGCGCCTGGTGCTGAAGTCCGGGCGGAGTGAGGAGACCTCTGTCTCAGACATCTGGGAACCCTTCATGACAGTAAACTGCTGTGTATCCGGATGAAAGTAGCCGAAGGTGCTGAGGTCGGTGGAGCAGAGGTGCAGCAGAACATACCCGTCCGGTGCGGAGGGACCCGAATGTTTCGTACCGGATTTTACGGGCTGATCTGCAGACCGCCGGGGAGGAGGCGGTGCTTCCGGTGAAGGAACCGGCCGGGAGGCAGGCATCGGACTCCGAGGGGGTGCAGAGGCTCTGCCGGCCGCAGGCTCTGCTGCGGAGCGGTAGAGCGGCTTGCCGCTGCGGTTTTTCCAGACAGAGGGGTCCCTGCATGTGCCGCCGGAGACGAAGAGCGCGGCTGTGACAGGGTCAGAGAACAGGGTGTCCTCCATCAGATACCCGCCCGAAACCGCAGGCGTACCGCCTGCAGCGGGGGAGTACGGCAGTGGGGACGGGGTTCCCGGTGCAGGGGGCTGAATTCTGCTGCCCTTCAGCACCCAGAAACCGCTGCGGCAGGGAAGACCTGCCGTATCACAGCGCTGCTCCTCCGGGGTGCCCGGACGCTGGAAGAACAGAAGACCGGGGCTGGAGTCTGTCTCCTCAGACTGGGAGGGGGAGGTCTCCAGGACTCTGCATCCCAGGACCGGCAGGACTGTGCAGGCGTTCTGGACAAACGCCTCCAGGGTGTCCCGTATTCTGCGGGGAAGCCCGGCTTCCGCTGCCTCCGTGCTGGTTACAGAGACAGCATGACCCGCACTCCTGGCCAGATCTGCAAAGCGGGCTGTGAGCCAGGCAAGACGCCGCCCCTCCAGCACACCGGGTGATGCGGTGATGACAGCGGCTTCCGACCAGTACATCCCCCTGTGCTCAAAGTCAAAGTCCTGCAGCAGCAGACCGAGAGCATCGCTGCTGCAGCAGACATGGACAAACGGGTCCCCGGTCATGTCCTGTCCCATGAGGAGACAGACGCCGGGCTGACCCCGCAGATCCTCCAGGAGATCCTCTGCCAGAAGGGAGGCGCGGGGGACACTGGTGACAAGGGCGTTCCAGTTGGTCAGGGAAGCCTGACGGGGTCCGGAGAGGGTTCCGTCCATAAGGAAGATGCTGATTTCCTTGCCGAGCGGTGCTGCGCTCACAGGGTGTCACCTCCTGTTTCCAATACTGGTGTGACTGTGCGAACAGGTGAAGGC
>CAYYHY010000424.1:0-1929 GCA_964471855.1 uncultured Oscillospiraceae bacterium
ATCGAAGTTTCCGGCGGGGCAGAAGAAGAGGAAGAGGATGATGCCTCACTGTTTGAGCCCTCCGGGACTGGCTCAACCGGTTCTGACACATCAGGCGGCTCTGAAACGTCCGGCGGTTCTTCAGGAGCCGGCGGCTCGACCTTGAGCTCATAGATTGAATAGCGGGCTTTGTCCGGGCTGATGAAGCGCTTGTAGAATGCATCATTGGACTTGCATACACTGAGCTGTTCCGCCCCGGCGATCGCTACATCGGCTGTGCCGTCAGGATTGATGATCAGGTCATAGAACTTCACAGGGATGCTGATGGTTCCCTCGAACAGGACCTCGCCGTCCTCGTATACAGTTGCGGGGACATTGTAGAGGACAATGTATGCGTTCTTGTGCTCCTCATTGAAGCCCTTCTTCTGGACCTCCAGGTACTGATCAGACACATAGGCATTGCCGTGCTCCCATGTGATGCTGCCGTTTCCGGCACTGATCTCCATCTGGTGCAGCAGTTCTGCTCCGCTCTGCGTTGCCATGAGCGCCTCTGCCATGTCGCCAGCCTGGGATTCCATCCTGGCTCTGCAGCCGTCATCGACCTGTTCCAGACCGCTTATGTAGGTCTGGAGACCGGCGACTGTATACTCCATGGACTCCACAGTCAGTTTGTAGCCGGCCGCTTCTGCATCCTCCTTGCTGAACTTCACAGTGACCTTGACCACATCTCCGTTGCTGAGACCGTCCACAGGCTTTGCTTCAAAGGTGCAGCTCTGCAGGAACGGATCAGCGGAAGTGTTCTGTACCTCAGCGGTGCCATAGGGGGCAATGCCCTGGAAGATCACGCTGACTGTGTCAAAGGGGTTGATTTCGACCGGTTCTGCAGAACCCTGGCTTCCGGACTGGGAACCGCCGGGTTCACTCTGGGAGCCGCTGCCGGACCCGGAGGAGCTGCCTGACGCACTGCTTCCGTCTCCGCCGTCATTGCGGTTATGATTGAAGTAGGATATGGCGGCAGCTGCCACAGCCAGCAGGAGAACAATCACCACCAGTGAGATGGCGATAACCTTCCCGGGGTTTGTGCTGGATTTCTTGTTATTGGAATGGCTGCCGGAACTGGAGCGCGTGCGGTCGGAATCATATTCATCCCGGCCGGACCTGCGCCTGTCAGAATCTGACGGCTCGGGACCAGAAGGACTGCTGGCTATATAGGCCTTGTACCTGGCCTTGGCATCGTCCATTCCGTCATCCTGCGCACGCTGAACCCAGCTCATAGCCTTGGCAGGACTTCTGACTACCCCCAGACCGGTCCCCAGCCTGCACGCCAGTTCAAACTTGTCCTCGGCGCTGCCGGTTGCGGCTGCTTCCTCGAAATAGGACTCTGCAACCTCGGGATCCTCCCGTACCCCGATTCCGCTTGCATAGCAGCGGGCCAGGATACCGGCGGCATAAGGCACGCCGCCGTTGC
This sequence comes from uncultured Oscillospiraceae bacterium, assembly GCA_964471855.1. Lineage (GTDB taxonomy): Bacteria > Bacillota > Clostridia > Oscillospirales > Oscillospiraceae > Lawsonibacter. The sequence continues at coordinate 1,448 of CAYYHY010000424.1, forward strand.
GGGCCTGCTCCAGAAGCGGTATGGCTGAGGGAAGGTCAACCCCGGAGCGGATGATAAGGCAGGCAAGCAGAGCTGCCGCACCGGCATGACCGGATTCTGCAGCCATTGTCAGATACCGGATGACGTCGTCTCTGGCGTCCGGATTTCTCAGGAAGCAGCAGGCAGCCAGGTACTGGGACTGGGGATCGCCGTTCTCGGCCTTATCACAGAGGGCTGGAAAATCGCTGTCGTCCTCGTGTATGGAAGGAAGAGAAAACAGCAGATCGTTGAAGATATCATTGATTGATTTCATAGATACCACTTCCGATCGTTTCTCTGTTTTGCAGGGGGCGGGGAACAGGTCTGATCCTGCTGTGCCGCCCTCTGAAAATCAGACAGCAGTGACACAGGAGGCTGCCGGCACAGGACCAGACTGTCATATTGTCCTGACAATACATTACTGGAAATGCATAAAATTGTCAACATTTTCAGGCGGTTTTGCC
>CAYYHY010000425.1:0-1929 GCA_964471855.1 uncultured Oscillospiraceae bacterium
GCCAGGAAGAACACTTCATCCATGCTGGTGAATCCCGACCACACGGACTGGGCAAAGGTGAAGATGTCGATGGAGCCGGTAACAAGACCGATGAGACCGGCCGACAGGATGCCGATGACCAGCACCAGGAACACGTTCATGCCGATCAGGGACAGGATAAGGACAGCCAGGTAGGGCACGACCTTGATTACACTGAAGGACAGATCCCCGATCTCCACAACGGTCTTCGGCTGCCCTGCAATCAGCAGGACCACCACCGTCGCCAGCGCCGCCGGGAGGGCGATGAGGAAGTTGACCCGGAACTTGTCCCGCATCTCGCAGCCCTGGGTCCTTGTGGCTGCGATGGTGGTGTCAGAGATCATGGACAGGTTGTCCCCGAACATGGCGCCGCCTACGCAGGCACCCACCATCAGGGGAAGACTGAGGCCGGACTTTGCCGCCACGCCCACCACGATGGGTACCACAGCGCTGACCGTGCCAACGGATGTGCCGGTGGCCGTGCCCATGAAAGCCGAGATGATGAACACCCCTGCAGCCAGGAACTGGACAGGGATCAGGGACAGCCCCAGATTGACGGTGGCGTCCCTTCCGCCCATGGCCGCCGCCACGGAAGAGAAGGCACCGGCCAGGATGTACACCATCAGCATGGTGACCACGTTCTCATTGGCTGCGCCCCTGGCGAAAATGGAGAACTTCTCGTTGATGCTCTCCTTTCCCATCAGGAAGGCAGTCAGCAGGGCGATGAACATGGCTGTTACACTGGGGAACTGATAGAAGGCCATTTCCACTCCCTGGGCCTGCAGGATCAGACCTGCCCCCAGGTAGATGGCAATAAAGACGACAAAGGGAAGAAGGGCCAGGCCGCTGCCCTTTTTCTGCTGATTCGATTCCATTTCGAGCGCTCCTCACTGTCTGCAGGGTTACTTTCTGGTTTCCTGTCTTGTGCCGTCCTCAAGCCGCTCCACCAGAGCCCACTCAATCCTGCGGTCACAGATTTCTTCCACCCGGATCCGCAGACCCAGGGCTTCCACCACAGGTCTGCTGCCGTCCTCCGGGATGACAGACAGTCTGGAGAATACCAGACCGCTGATTGTGTCGTAGTCCCGCTCATCCTCCGCCGGGAGGTCAATGCCCATTGCCTCAGCCAGTTCATCCAGATCTGCCGTGCCGGATACCCGCCAGTTTCCGTCCTCCAGCTGGATGATGTCCTGCTCTTCCTGAGGGTCAAATTCGTCGTAGATGTTGCCGACCAGTTCCTCCAGCAGGTCCTCCAGGGTGACCAGACCGCTGGTGCCGCCGTACTCATCCACCACTACTGCCATGTGCGTCTTCTTGCCCTGCATGTCCCGGAAGAGAACGTCAGCCGAAACGGTCTCTGGGATAAAGTATGCAGGCCACAGAAGTTCCTTCAGAGTCTTCGGGGCCTTCTCCCGGAGGTTCAGAAGGTAGTCGCGGGTGGACAGGATGCCCAGGATGTCGTCCACGTCATCCCCGTATACAGGGAAACGGGACAGACCTGACTGGACGATGGTGGAGACAACCTCATCTTCCTCCGCGTCGATGGGCAGAATCACCATGTCCGTCCGGTGGATCATCACGTCCTTGGCAGTGATGGTGTCGAATTCGAAGACGTGCTCAATCAGCTCCTTCTCATTGCTCTGGATGGCGCCGGACTCCTCGCCCTCTTCCACCATGGCCATGATGTTGTCCTCTGAGACCTTCTCATCCCTGTGAAGCAGTTTTGAGATTACGGGTTTCCAAAGCAGCAGGACAACGTTGACGAACAGGCTCACTCCAAATAGCAGGGGCCATATCTGGTCCGGAGACACTGAATACTCCTCCTTGGCGAAAATAGTGTGAGAGAAACAAAAACACAGCTTTTATGATAGCATGAACAGCCCGGCTGTGCAAGTACCGCCGCCAGGACGG
>CAYYHY010000426.1:0-1896 GCA_964471855.1 uncultured Oscillospiraceae bacterium
TCAGGATCTTCCCTTCGCCGTCCCCGGAAATCTGTACAGAAACGGCCGGCTGATCCAGCAGTATCTCTGTCACTGCACACAGCAGATGCCGCCGCCTGTTTTTCATAAAGTTTTACGTTTAATCTGCAGGCTGTCAGGATTCAGGGATTAAAACTGTAATATAATCCAAAAATATATTGTATTTTTCTCTGTCCCGTGTTAAAGTATAGTTGTTTTTCTTTGTACCGGCAGGTAAAAACTGTTCAGGAAGCGGGGACTCAGCAGCCGGTTTCCTGTGACGCCTGACCGGTGCATCATGAAAGGCCGGTATCCCTCCGCATCTCACCGGCTTCTTCTCTGAAGAGCTGTGCAAAATTCAACGGCAGCGAACTGCTGCAGAAAGGATCCTGATGGAATGAAAAAAACTCTCTCCCTGCTTCTGGCGCTGACTCTTGCACTGGCCCTGCTGCCGGCTCCCGCCCGGGCCGCTTCCCCTCCGGATGCAGTCAGCGAACTTCTAAATGCAGAACCTCTGACGCCCCAGAAATCCGGTCACGTTGAGATTGACCGCAGAATCGAAGAGATCCTCGCTGCCTCTCCGGGGCAGAGTACGGCGGAACGCTTCCGGACCTGCTATGACTGGCTGGTGCAGAACGTTTCCTACGGCATGCCTCCCACCGGAACATATGCCTACACGAAAAACGAGACAGCCCACTTTTCCGCACAGATGAATCGTGTGTTCCAGGCATATGGGCCGCTTTTTGAAGGAAAAGGCCTCTGCGACCACTATGCATCCGCTCTGGCGCTCATGGCGCGCGCCATCGGTCTGGAGGCGGGTTACTTCGGAAGCGGCGGTCATGCCTGCACAGCCGTACGGCTGGGAAACAGCTGGTATCTCTTTGACGCACAGTACGATGACGCCGGTTCTGCCACCCCGTACAGATACTACGGCATCCTGGATGCCTCCTTCGACCCTGCTGTTGTGCAGAACGCCTACACACCCCTGAGCCAGGACCCTTCCGCCTCTGCCAACTCCACAGATCCCTCCTCCTACTCGTTTTCTTACGTATACATGCTCCCCCGGGAGGGAATAGAGGGCGAGGAGGAGAAGGTGGCGGCAATGACCAGCGGAGAGGTATACTCCGACGTAGCCAGGGATGACTGGTTCTGCGACGCCGCCTACCTGTCCTACAAGGGAGGCTTCATGTATCCCTGGGGAGGAGGAACCATCACTCTTCACTTCGGACCGGACCAGCCCGCCACACGTGCAGTTCTGGTCTATGCACTGGGCATGCTCACAGCCGGTGGAATGCAGTATTCCAACATGTCACCCTTCTCCGACGTGCTCCCCACAGCCTACTACTGCTCTTCCATAAACTGGGCCTCCCAGAATCAGATCATCAGCGGATATGGAGACGGCAGATTCGGTCCGGATGACACGCTCACCCGGGAGCAGCTGGCCACTGTCCTGTACAATCTCGCCATCGTTGCAGACTACCGCTTCCTGACGGACAGCGGTCTTGTGCTGGAGGACTTTTCTGACAGCAGCGCCGTCAGTTCCTATGCCCTGGAGGGCATGGACTGGGCTGTTCGAATCGGTCTGTTCCAGGGCAATGGTTCCGGCGAACTGTGTCCCGGGGCCAGTCTGACCAGAGCCGAGCTGGCCCAGTCGATCTGCAATTTCCTGCTGCTGTACGAGTACTCGCTTCAGACGGCATAACAGAAGGAGACGCGCCGTCTTCAGGCTGAATGCACACATGCCGGAGCAGATTCCCCATGCAGAAGCTGCATCTGTGATCTTCCTGCACCGGATCCCGGCCAGATAACCAAAAATCTCATTTTAGTCAGGCCGTCTGTCCCCCGGGCAGGCGGTCTTTCCTCTTCTTCGGACGCATCATGCAGGTCCGGCGGCCTGCA
>CAYYHY010000427.1:0-1882 GCA_964471855.1 uncultured Oscillospiraceae bacterium
GCTGAAACAGCACCGGATGCAGAACACCTTTTGTACACTCTGCCCTTTCTGAGAGGAGCATTGACATATGGCCCAGTTGTACTTCCGATACGGCGTCATGGGGTCCAGCAAGTCCGCCAACGCCCTGATGGCCCGCTTCAACTACGAGGAGAGGGGTCAGAAGGCCCTCATGGTCAAGCCCCAGCTTGACACCCGGGACGGGGAGCACATTGTCCGCTCCCGCATCGGTCTCACCTACCCCTGCGTTTACTTCCATGAACTGCAGGCCATGGAGGACGCCGAAATCAGAGCATACGACTGCATCATTGTGGATGAGGCACAGTTCCTGACCAAAGAAGAGGTGCACTTCCTCGTACACCTTGTGGATGACTTCAATATCCCTGTCCTCTGCTACGGGCTCCGCACCGACTTCAAAGGGGAACTGTTCCCCGGCTCCTACGAGCTCCTGGTCATGGCCGACAAGATTGAGGAGGTCAAGACCGTCTGCTGGTGCGGCAAGAAGGCCACCTTCAACGCCAGGTTCGATGAGAACGGCGTGGTCCTCAAGGAAGGCGCCCAGGTGGTGCTGGGAGCCAACGACAAGTACATCGGCCTGTGCCGCAGGCACTGGATGGAGGGCAACCTGGGCCCCGGCTTCAGGGTCCGCTCCAGCAGCCCGGGAGATGTCCTGGACTGATCCGGTACCCGCATCCCGGAGCACCGCAGGCTGTTCCGGGAGCTGAAAGGAGGCTTTCTGTTGGCAAGAACAAAGAAGAAATCCGGCGGAGCCCCTGTGCCGTCTGTGCCTGCTGACAGCCCGGCAGCTGCGGAGGAGGAGAAGAACAGGAAGCCTGAAAGCCCTGCCCGGGAGCCGGACCCGCCTGTTCAGGCAGCTGCCGCTGCAGAACCCCCCGCCGCTCCTGCGGAGCCGGCACCCCCTGAGGCTGTCATGAAAAAGCCTCTGCCAGTCCCGCTGGACAATAAGAGCCCTTCCGACGGCTCCGAGCTTGATTTTAAAGTCGGACCGTTCTTAGTATCCACAAAAGCAACTTTCACTGTAAAGGAGCATCCCCCCGACAGCCGTCACAGCTCCGGCAGCAAGCGGGAGCAGGCCAGAAATGCGAAGGCCGCCAGACAGGCATCCCAGACTGGAAAAGGCGGCAGGTCCCAGGCAAAGCAGCGCAGGTCCTCTTCCCGCCATGGGCATCATGAGGCGGAGGATGAAGAGGCCTGTGCCGAAACCCTGGCAGAGAAGTTCCAGGAACTTGGGGAAAAGATGTATACAACAGGGGCGGAAGCCGGTCTCAACTGGGAAAAAGCGGGGTTGTACCCCGAACCTCTGCCATCCTGGATACTTGCCGCCGTTATGGTTCTGGCATCCTTCCTTCTTCTGCTGTACTTGTACAGCCAGATATCCCGCAATCTCCTGCTCACCATCTGCATCGCTGTCATCGGTGCTGTCTCTCTTGTCACATATATCTCCGCAGTGCTCTCCAGCGCCCCGATCCCCAGGCTGACCAGGGAGCTGCAGGCTGCCAATCCAGACGTTATTGCATGGTACCACAGGGCCTCCACTCTGCTTGACACCATATGCGCCCCTGACTGGCATCCCTCGTCCAGTAAGGATATCCGGTATTACATTCAGAAAATAGACAGTCTGCTTGCAAGCGTGCCGGAGTCTAAGATGAAGACCAGCTACACCGTTCTGCTTATTCAAATTTCTTATGCAGTATTCCGAGCAGTATGCGCTGTGTATGCGGTTCTCTGGTGGGGGGTCGGCGGCTATGTTCTGATTGCATGGCTCCAGGCGCTGATGACAAGTTCCTCCATAGGGATTCTGCATTTTCTGGGCAGTTTCCCGCTGGCAACCCCCCTGGCGGTCCTGCTGGCTGCGTTTAATGGA
>CAYYHY010000428.1:0-1878 GCA_964471855.1 uncultured Oscillospiraceae bacterium
ACCTCAGCCGCCGGGGAAGTGTCTGCGCATCCACAGGCAGGCGGCACCTCTCTGCCCCTCCGGTCCGCCTGCAGCCTGTTCCACCCTGTCTCCCTGTGCGTGCACCGGAGGGGGAGGTCAGAATCCTGCAGGTCATACAGCGGACAGAAGACACTGGAGCCGCTCCGCTGCTGCCGTTTGCAGGGAGAGCCACGGGTTGCCGGCAAAACTGCAGATCCTGCCGGCGTTGACGTCTGTGCCAGACTGTCTTATTATTAAGGAAGAATCTGGCAGTCAGCCCGGCGGGGCTGAAATACAGCCAGGGGGAGGGGGATCTGCTGTGGATCTGCAGGAGGAACTTCGCTGTCTCGAAAGGCTTGGCCTGCTGAGGACGCTTCTGACGGACAGGACGACCAGACTCCCCATCATCTGGGGGACGGACGAGTATGCGGACCTGGGACTCCGGTTCAGCAGAGATGCCGCTGTGACCCCCGAGGCTCTGCTCCAGTCCGGGTTTGAGCTGTGTCCGGAGGCAGAGCGGAACGGCACCTGGGACCAGACCGCAGCTTTTGCAAAGGCAAAGAGCATGGCTGTCAGCATTGCGTCAGACTGGTTCGGCAGGGAAGACGCCTTTGACAGTCTCTCCATCCCCTTCTCCGGCACCCCCGGGCGGACGTGGGAGGACTACATCCGGTCCCGCCAGATACAGCCGGACTGCGGCGAGGGGACCTGCCTCGCCACGCGTCTCAGTCCGGAAACCGGCATCGACGCCCCCGTCAGAAGACGGACCGGACTGCTGGACCTGAAGCTGCAGGTCTGCAATGAACGTGTCCCCACGCCCGGGCTCTGGAAGCGGCAGGCCATGAATTCTCTCCGGTCCGTATACGGCTTCGAATACCGCGGCGACAGCCTCCTGATCGCCCGGCTGAATCTTCTGGCCACCCTGCGGGACTTCAAGTTGAACCGCTGGGGGCAGGACCTGGACCTGAGGGAGTATCAGACGGCAGCCGAAGTGATCAGCTGGAACCTGTGGCAGATGGACAGAGCCACCTGCTGTCCCCCCAGCAGCATTTCTTCCGCTGACCAGATCTCCATCTTCGGGTTTCAGACGGAGGATGAGCCTGGCACGGGCAGCTGCAGAATCCGCCTCTGGTCCGGCAGCAAATGGAAAACGGCTGCATACAGCGTCCTGGCGGATGAGGGGCTGACTGTATTCGACCGCATTGTCTGATTCTGTCCGGCGGGTTCTTCCCCTGTGAGCGTTCCACCGCCTGTCCGCCGCCCCCAGAGCACAGGGCTGCATGGAAAAACGCAGGGAGTCCCTCCCTGCGCCTGCCTCTCTGCAGTCTTCATTTCCGGATCCGCCGCCGGCAGCCGCCCCTGCAGCTTCCCTTCACGCTTGGAAAACAGCCGCCTGCCGGACGGAACAGGGAAGTCCGCCGGCAGGCGCTGACATCATCTTAGAGGTCAGAGCATCGATGCCATGGGCGGTCAGAGTTCCACTTCCAGAAGCCTGGCTATCTCCTCAATGCTCATGCCTGATCTCTCGATCTCCTCGTACAGTCTCTTGTTGGATATGGGGTGAAGCATGCGGTACTTCTTCTCTTCGAGTTCCTCCAGCTCTGCATATTTCTTCTCCAGCTTTGCCTCAATCTTTTTTACCTTTTCGGGCACGTCAGATTCGACCACGCGGATGCACCTCCATGCAGACATCAGACAGGCGTTGCTGCTTCTCCGGAACATTCAGTTTACACGCTTGGGAAAATGCTGTCAAGAAACAGGATCAGATCCGGCGTTACAGAACCGTCCAGATGTCAGAAAACCGGCTCTGCAGAACGGTCTTTTCTGCCTCCGCAGCATGGTCCCGGCCAGGCGCTTTCTGATGCCCTTTCTGACGCT
>CAYYHY010000429.1:0-1874 GCA_964471855.1 uncultured Oscillospiraceae bacterium
GGAAACTGTCGATAAGCATGGCGCCCCGCCGGGACTGAAATCCCGCCAGGGCGCCGCTGTACTCATGTTGCAGATCTTCTGCTTCTTAGTGTTTCAGAGCCGTCACAGGACCTTCTCGCAGAAGCGCTCAAGGAGCGCCGCCACCTCTGCCCGGGAAGCCCCGTCCAGGGGTTCCAGATGACCCTGGTCATCTCCCTGGATCAGACCCGCAGCAACAGCCCATGGCATGGCCTCGGCTGCAAAGCTGCTGACCTGGCCGGCATCGCTGAATTTGCTGAGGTCTCCGCCTTCCACCGTCTTGATATCGGCCTTCTCCACGCAGCGGTAGAGGAGTGTAGCTATCTGCTCCCTGGTAACCGGGTCATCGGGTTTGAAGCCGTCTCCTGTACCGGCAACAATCCCGTGGGAAGCTGCCCAGGTGACCGCCTCGGAGTACCACTGGCCGGATGCCACATCATCGAAGTTCATGCTTCCGATGTCGGAGGGTTTGCTGGCCAGCCGGTACAGGACCGTAACCAGCATGCTGCGGCTCATCACCACGTCTGGATCAAAGATGTTTTCAGCAGTTCCGTTGAACAATTCGCGGGAAGAGACGAATTCTACCGCTCCGGACTCCCAGTCCTCTGCTGCCACATCCGCAAAGTCCTTGTGGTTGTCGATGATCTTGACCGTCACATTCCCCTCGACATTGAGCACCACGCCGTCCTCCGTAACGATGGAGGTGGGAACAACTTCCTCTGTGCCGTCCTCATGGACGATGACGGCGACGGTGCCGGGCTCCACATTGCTGACCGGGATCTCCACCTTGGCGCTGCCCTCATATCCGGCCTCAATTTCAATCTTCGGCGCAGCCGCTGCGTCCCTGACTGCCTTTACCTCAGTTGGAACAGTGACAGGAGCGCCGCTGCCGGATGCCGCTTCAGCCGGGATGGTCACCTGAACACTGGCGACCTCTCCGTCCTTCATCTCTGCTTCCGCCTTGACGCCGGCAGGGGTTTCGCCCTTCATGCTGCCGTTACCGTCCTTGTCCAGATCTGTGACAATCTTTGTGCCGTCAGGCTCTGTTTTTTCAGAGTGGCTCGAGCCGTCTTTCTTCGTCTCGGTCACAGTCTTCGTTCCGTCAGGTTTCGTCTCGGTGACGGTTGTGCTCCCGTCCCGGTTTGTCTCGGTCTCCACGACCGTCCCGTCAGGTTTGGTTTCGGTCTGCGTGCCGGGTGTGGAACTGCCTCCGCCGGAGCCACCGCCGCCGGAACTGCCTCCGCCGCCTCCGCTGCCGCCTGATCCGTTTCCACTGCCGTTGCCGCCGGGGGTACTGGGAGTGCTGGATTCCTTGGCGCCGCAGACTGTGCAGGCTCCGTTCTCAAACTGATGCTGTGTTACAGGCAGCACCGTCGATCTCTCTTCTCCGCAGACCTGGCAGACTTCAATCTCATATCCCTCTTCTGTGCAGGTTGGTGCCTTCGATTTGTCGGGGTCGGGTTCCCATGCATGCTCTTTCAGATCGCCTTCCAGTGTTTCGACAAATTCCTTGCCGCAGTACTGGCATGTGAAGGTCCTCGTACCATGCTGCGTGCAGGTGGCCTCTGTGATTACAGCATCTTTCTCGTCTGCAGGTGCATGGGGGACCGGCGGGATTGTTACTCCTTCATGCGTATTTGTGATTTCACCCTTGCCCTCAACATCAACTTTTGCTGTAAAGGTGTCACGGCCTTCTTTTTCGCAGGTGGGCTCGATTCTGCCCGCCGCTCCAGCAGCCACAAGGGTGGCTTCGAACGTCTCGACATGGGATTTATCTCTGCTGCACGTCAGGGTCACTGAGGCCTCCGGTTCACCCTGGGTTGCCCAGTGCCAGACTGCGCTCTTTAAATCCCAGT
>CAYYHY010000430.1:0-1865 GCA_964471855.1 uncultured Oscillospiraceae bacterium
ACAAGGAGGAAAATGCATGGCGAAGATAGCGGATGTGATCAAATACGAGGGGGACAACAGCACTTTTATCTGGAAGCACCCCTGCGAGGACTTCAACAGCCTGACCCAGCTCATCGTCCACGAGTCCCAGGAAGCGGTCTTCTTTATGAACGGTCAGGCACTGGACCTGTTCGGACCGGGCCGCTACACCCTGGAGACGCAGAACGTGCCGCAGATCGGCCGGCTCCTGAACCGCACCACCGGAGGAGAGACCCCCTTCCACTGCGAGGTCTACTTCATCAACAAGACGGAGCAGATGAACATCAAGTGGGGCACCGACAGCAGGGTCCAGTACATCGAGCCCACATACGGCTTCCCCCTCTCCATCGGGGCATCCGGGGAGATGTCGCTGCGGGCAGAGGACTCCCGGCGCCTGCTGCTGAAGCTGGTGGGGACGGAGAACTACCTGGGCAGAGAGAAACTGGCGGGCTTCTTCCGCTCCTTCCTCATGGCGAAGGTAAAGAGCTACATCGCACAGGTCATGAGGACCAACGCCATCTCCATTTTCGAAATTGACGAGAACCTAACCGTCTTCTCCAGCGCTATCAAGAATCTGCTTGTACCGGACTTTGCAGACTACGGCGTGTCCCTGGAGCGGTTCTTCGTAACCAACATCGTCAAGCCGGACGGGGACAGGCAGTATGAGAAGTTCAAGGAGCTGCACTTCAGGCAGTACGCCGACATCGCGGAGGCAAAGCTTCGCCAGCAGACCGACCTCATCTACGCCCAGACCGCAGCGCAGAAGGTGATCATTGACTCCCAGGCGCAGGCGACCAAGCGGGCACAGGAGGGGTACACCTACCAGCAGGAGCGCGGCTTTGACGTGGCCCAGGATGCCGCCCGCAACGAAGCTGTGGGGCAGTTTACCAACATGGGCATAGGACTCGGCACCATGGCCGGCGTGGGAGGCGCCGTAGGAGGCGTTGTGGGAGGCGCTGTAAACGGCGCTCTTCAGGGGGCTTCTCCGGAGCAGCCGCAGCAGGCGCCCCAGGCGGCTCCGGCTGACGACATGGCTGTCTTCAGGTCCAAGGTTGAGAAGCTGAAGATCATGAAGGAATCCGGTCTCATCGACGACGAGGAGTTCGCTGCGATGAAGGCGCAGCTGCTGTCCGGGATACTTTAAGGAGGAGCATGCGGATGGATAAGAAGTTCAGGTATTATGCCGCCGCCTGGGCGGTTCTGGTTGTCATCTTCAATGTGCTGGCCTTTGTGATTCCGGGTGCCGGCAGATTCTCCGGCTCTTTCTGGGCGGGATATGTGATGATCATGCTGGCTTTCGCCGGTCAGCTTGCCTGTGCATTTAAGGCATTCAAGGCAGAGGACAGCAGGCGGTTCTTCTACAGTGTTCCCCTGATCACCGTCAGCTACACAGGGCTGGTACTGACGCTTGTCTGCGGCGGACTCTGCATGCTGGTGCCTGGAATCCCGTACTGGGTGGGGATCGTGCTCTGCATTGTGATTCTGGGCCTTACAGCCGTGGCCGTAATAAAGGCCGGTGCGGCGGCGGAGATTGTCTCAGAAGTGGATGAGAAGGTGAAAACCAGCACCGACTTCATCCGGTCCCTCACATCAGACGCAGAGGCTCTGGTCACCCGCGCCGGCACGCCGGAGGCGAAGCAGGCCTGCAGGAAGGTATATGAGGCGCTCCGTTACTCAGACCCTGTGTCCTCTGAAGCCCTCGCCGGCATAGAGGGCAGCATGATGGACAAATTCAGGGAACTGTCCGCCGCGGTGACCGGCGGTGCAGAGAACACCGGCGCTCTTGCCGCCGAGATGGAGCAGCTTGTCAATGAAAGGAACCGGAAATGCCGGGCACTGAAGCAGAG
>CAYYHY010000431.1:0-1857 GCA_964471855.1 uncultured Oscillospiraceae bacterium
CATCCTGTTTTGCTGTAAGCCTGATCCGGGACCTGCCCTACGGGCCCCGGCAGGTCGTTCTCACCACCGGCAATGAACACTTCTCTGCCGTCACAGCTGTACCCCGGCAGTATGTCAGGCAGTGCAGCGCCATGAAGGAGCTCCACAACCCGGGCGTCTGCTTTCTCATGGGCCGCACCATGTCCATGGATCTCTTTGTGTATGTCTTTACGGCACAGGATGCCGTCGCCGCTCTGAGCGGGACGTTTCCCTTCGAGGAGGAGGGGCTGTACTGGACAGAGGCGGTCCTGGCCGCCGGGGATTACTCGAAGCTGGAGGTCCCCGAGATGGTCTCCATCCTCGCCAGCCGGCTGTACGTCAGCGCAGAGGCCTCCGGCCGCTGCGTCATGGTCAACCGGGGTAATGTGCCGGACTGCTCCTGTGCGCCAATGCAGTCCGATCCGGCCCCGGACGAGGACATGGATGGGCTGTTCCGGGGCATCCAGGCTGCAATGCCGGTCCTTGGGTATGACATCTTCTCCCCCAGCAGCATCGAAAGCGGGAGGCGGGATGCCCTCTTCCTCTCCATGAGCCCCGGACAGGACATGCCCCCGGCTTACGCAATGATCACCGGAGAGGGCATCCAGGTGCTGGCCGGCAGCCACGCTGCAGCCGCTCCTGCGGACACCCGCTGCAGGTGGCTTCTGGAGGAGCCCTTCGCCTCCGCCGTGAACCCGGACGGCTGGGTCCTGACGGACATGGCCTTCCCCACTCCCAGGCACGCTACCCTCTTCGTCACAGGCGGGCGGTCCAGCGACCCTGCCCTCTGGAAAGATCCCACGGGACTTGCGTTTTTCACGGACACATTCCCCCGGAACAGATCCTTTCTGTGTTCGCCCCTCACCGCTGCCTTCTCGGATGCGGATTTAGCTGAGGAGCCGAAGGAGGAGGATCAGGATCTGGACCTGCGTTCCCTCCGGTCAGCTGATATTGATCTGCAGGTTTACGCCAGCTGGCTGCCTGCAGACATGCTGCTCTCCTTCTCGAAACTCCGCATTCTCCCCTCCGGCAGGATTCTGGTCCCCGAAGGAACGCTCTTTGGCGATGTCTGCCATCCCGCAGTCCCTGCCGGGATCCTCAGCATCCGGATGCGGATGCTGTCCCAGCAGATTGTCAGCATGCACAGAGTGACAGAACCCATCTCCTTCTCCAGTCTGGACCTTGCGGCCGCGGTGCTCAGCGGCGGCATGACACTGCCGGAGCCGACCAGCAGAGAACTGGATGACAGCTTCGACACCCTCTCCAAACTGCTCTCCGCTCCGTTTTTCACCCTGACAGAAACCGGCGGGGAGGACATCAAGGCAGTCGCCAAATGGGACAGCGGCATGCTCAAAATCTTGAAAAGTTCGACCCTGAGCCGCAGGCTGAGGCGCTCCTGCCCCTGGAACATCGTGCAGCTGCGCCAGCAGATGGAGGCAGACGGCAGGATACAGAACGGCACCCTGAAAGAGGATGTCAGCTTCAGCAGCGTGGGGGATGCCTGCAGCTTCCTCCGGGGCAGATCCGGGGCCGCCTGGGACATGTGGTCGGACACCAGCGGCTTCAGGCTCGGGGACTATCTCCATGAGCTCCAGGGAGCTGAAATCTGGAGCGCTTTCCCGCCTCCCACGGTGGTGGAGTACCCCCCGGAGATCCTGAACACGGTCTTCTCCCTGAACAAGGACGGAGTTGAGGCTTTCGGATATCCCGCTGCTTCCGGATTTGTGGTGAAAAAGGGCTCCCAGGTCACACCGGAGGTGATCCGCAGCAGCCTGCGGAACGCCGCGCTGCGGAGGAAGCTCGTCCATGAGGGGAAGATCTCCGGCGGACTTTTCACCC
>CAYYHY010000432.1:0-1835 GCA_964471855.1 uncultured Oscillospiraceae bacterium
GCGCTGCGGAGGAAGCTCGTCCATGAGGGGAAGATCTCCGGCGGACTTTTCACCCAGGATGTCCTCTTCCCCAGTCACTCCACGGCAGCCGGCTGCATATTCGCCGACCGGACCAAAGTCCCCCAGTGGAAAGCATCGAACGGCGTCCTGCTGACCACCCTCATGAAACAGCTGAGCACTGGAGGTCCTGCCAGTCTTCCCGGAACGGAAGCCGCGCAGGAGGGCGGAACAGAGCCGGCAGAACCCGCCCCTGCAGACACCGCGCCGGTGATCCCGGAACCTCAGGAGTCAGAGCCTCCCCTTCCGGCTGAAGAGCCAAAGCAGGAGGAGGAGGAAGAAGAAGAAGAGAATGCCGGTACCGGGGAAGAGCAGGAAGCCTGGATCCCGCCTGAGGAGGAACTGGATCCCATGCTGGCCAGCTGGTCCTGGAGTCAGAAGAGCCGGGGCATACCCGGGATTGAGGATGAGCATGAGCCGGCGGACAGTCTTCCCATATTCCCGGACGGGGTTGTCCCGGAGCCCGGTGTCTTCTACCTGTGCGGCAACACCTGCTTCGCCTCCGGCGTCCCCGCGGAGAACGGCTTCATCGTGCGGGCGGGCTCCAGCATCGCCCCGGGTCTCACCTCCCTGGCCTCCAGACGCATCCAGAAGAGCCGCGTCAATCTGCGCCGTCAGGGGATTCTGTCAGACTTTGTCTTCACAGAGGATACCTTCTTCCCCAGCCCGGATGCCGCCGCCGAGTGCATCTCCGGCATTACGGGACCCAGCCTGCCGGCGTGGGTGGACATGGACGGCCGTCCCCTGTGGGACATCGACCCGGACCCGCCTGAGGGTCCTCCCTCCGGTCCCTCCGGAAATCCCCCTGCACCGGACTCATCCGGTTCCGGCTCCGGTGACAGTCCCTCCGGGACACCTTCACCCGGCTCCTCCGGCAGCACCCCTGCCGGAGGGGGTCCAGAGAATGACGGATCCGGAGATACTTCCACTGCAGACTCCGCAGATCAGGGAAACGAATCCGGCATCTGCAGCGACAGCTCCGACCCGGACGCTCCTCCCCCTGTTCCCGTCCCGGTCCTGCCGCCGGTCCCTTCCGCAGTTCTGTACGACACCCCGCTGTTCATACGCAGCGGGGAGACGGAGGCGGAGGGAGTCCTGTCACAGGGCGGCAGCTTTACCGTCCGCAGCGGCTCCCGCATGAGTCCGGACTCCCACGGTCTCACCGAGTTCTACGAAGAACTGCGTCAGAAGCTGGTCTCCTCGGGAAAGGTTAAAGACGGCCTGTTCACCACAGATGTGGTATTCAGCAGCATCTCCGCCGCCACCTGCTGTGTCACGGGGCTCCGCTTTTCCGGTCACAGCGCCTGGCACGATGCCTCCGGGCACACTGTGGAGGACCTGCGGAAGGAATATGAGCAGCTCACCGGCACAACCCTGAAGCACCCCAAGCCCCGGGCCAGCCCGGACCAGATGGCCGGCATCGAGTTCTTCCTGAAGCAGAACGGCATCACTGCCACCGCCCGTTTTACAAACAAGGGCTTTACCGTCAGCGCAGGCTCCCAGATGTGCCCCGCTGTCACCACCTGCCCGCCGCACTATGCAAAGCAGCGGCAGGAGCTTATCGACAGCGGAGCCGTCGTCAACTTCGTCTTTATCGCCGACACCGTATTCAAAAGCGTATCGGCCGCCACCTGCTGCATCCTCGGCATCAAGCACAGCGGCTACACCCTGTGGGCAGACTTCAGCGGCAAGACCCTCAAGGCCTACCGGGACGAGCAGAACGCCTCCGCTGTCCCTGTTCCCTGAGACCTCCTGTACCCGCCGGCACACCGTTCCCG
>CAYYHY010000433.1:0-1831 GCA_964471855.1 uncultured Oscillospiraceae bacterium
ATGCCGGCCAGACCGCCGATGAACAGCCCCCGGAGGCAGAGGACCAGCTGCAGGTAATTGAGAGCGGTTCCGGGGGCGGCGGACCAGCCTCCCCGCCCGTAGAGGGTCCCGTTACATCAGCAGCCGTGCCCACCGGCAGCATCACAGCAAAGCTGGACATCAGGTATGCCCAGACTCTGGATCTGCTGAAGGCAAAAGGTGTTGCAGCTGTACTGAAACGCGGCGATACTGTCCTGGCGCAGACTTCCCTGACTGAGAACAGCAGTTTCTCCTTTGACCTCAACCAGGCGCAGACCATAGATGGGACAACATCCAACCTGATGGGTACGGCCACGGTCTCAATTGACAGCTTCGACACCGGGTCCAGTACCGGCACCCTTGATGTCAAATTCGGCGGTCTGCCCGCCGGTGATTACCAGCTCGAGTTCAGCGGCAGCGGGTACACAACTTACACACTGCCTGTCAAGCTGGAAAAGCGGAACCTGACCGTCAACCCCAGCAATGCAGACTCCACTTTCACCGTGGGCGATATAAACAGTGACGGAGATGTCAATCAAGCTGACATCAGCCTGATCAGCTCTGCCCTGTCCGCCTCCCAGGGTCTCACTGCTGAAAATGCTGCATACGACCTCAACGGCGACGGAAAGCTGGACGTCATCGATCTGGCCTATGTCCACCATGCGGCATCTGCCAGGGGTGACAAACTGATGAACCCCACCCAGAGCGGCGACTGGTTCATCGTCCCCGTCAAAACGGAGGAAGTTAAGGCAGAACTTGAAGAAGCCAAAACAACGATAGAATCAGGCAATATTGAAGACCTGTTCACTGCAAACAGCAACTCTGTTAAATTCACTTCAGAAGAAAGCACCATCAAAATCCCTATCAAGCTCGCCGAAGAGGTTCAAACAGACGAGATCGTCATCACCTCCCCAGCTGGTGAGGGTTCCGTCTCAGGCGGCACAATGACAGTTGAGTATACGGATGAGCATGGCAACGACCAGGTAGAGGAATTCCCTCTCCAGAGCTCCGCCTCCGCAGCCCGGATTTACGCCGTCGGAAAGATTGCCGGTGAAAACAAAATCACTGTCAACCTTGGGAAGAGGGTCGCGGTCAAAAAGGTCACAATCTCCGTCACCAAGACTTCGGATGACGACTATGCGGTCATGGAGAGCATCCAGTTCCTGGAGGACATCGTTCCCGAAGGCGCCACTGCTGCCGGCCGCAAGGTCACTGATCTGGCTGCAGCCCCCGGGTCCGAATCCGTACTCCTCTCCTGGAGCCCGCTGCCCAATGTAACCAGCTACGAAATCTGGTACTACGACGAAGCCAGTGGAGAATCCTCGGCCAATACAGCCACAACCCAGGATACTTCATATCTGGTGGAAGGGCTGGACAACCTGCACGTGTACCACTTCGCCGTCACGCCTCTGGCAGACGGCTGGAGAGGTGAGCGAAGCGAAGAAGTTGTCGCCATTCCCGCACCGCAGAGTCCCCCTGACCCGCCGGACCGCATCACCATCACTCCTCTGGACCGTGAACTGCAGGTATCCTGGCAGGGCAAGGACGCCACCAAATACAAGCTCTTCTACAAAGAATCCAGCACTTCGGACTACACCCAGTTCGGGGGCGAACTTACCACCACCAGCACCGTAATTACCGGTCTGACAAACGATGTCCAGTATGACATCCGCATGCAGGCAGGCAACGCAGCCGGCTGGAGCAAATATTCCCCGGTCTACAGCGGCACACCCAAGGGCGTGGACAATGAGGGACCCGAACTTCCAGAGGTTTCTCTGCTGGACGACAGCCTCATCAAAAGCGTCACACTGGG
>CAYYHY010000434.1:0-1823 GCA_964471855.1 uncultured Oscillospiraceae bacterium
GGAAAAACACTGTTTGACAGGAACTGCAAAGTGCTGTAATATATGCCGTAACAGTCATGTGCCTTCTCAATATGCCCGTCTGCCCGTCAGGGTGAAAGGGGCGCAGCACTGCCGCTCGGATGATCAGTTCGGGACAGACCGCCTCCGGGCGGAGCCGGAGGGGCTTTCGAACCCTCTGGCTGAGAGGACCGGACTGGGACGGGACTCCGGAGAGTACGGATCTGAGCCGTACGCCAAAGGGGAACCCCGCGCAGGAGCGGGGAATCTCTCAGGTCAGACGGAGGCACAGAAATTCCCAAAGCTGGGAAGTCTGTGTCTCTTTTTGTTTCTGCGGGCAGACTCCCCCCGCAGCCAGGAAAACGCTGTATTCCCAGTACAGAACAAAGGAGGAACCACACCCATGAGCCAGCTCAAGCAGACCCAGCTGCACGACGTCCACGTGCAGGCCGGCGCCACCATGGTGGACTTCGGCGGATGGGACATGCCGGTTCAGTACCCCACCGGCATTGTGGCCGAACATCTCTACACCCGCAGCTTCTGCAGTCTCTTTGACGTCTCCCACATGGGCCGGCTGCTGATCTCCGGCCCGGACCGCATTGCCTTCCTGCAGCACGTTCTCTCCAGCAACGTCATGGCCCTGGAAGTGAACCAGGCCCAGTACGCAATCATGCCCGACGAGACCGGCGGCGCCGTGGACGACGCCTATCTCTACCGGTTTGAGGAGGAGCGCTTCCTGCTGGTGGTGAATGCCGCCAATACGGAGAAGGATCTGAAGCATCTGCAGGAGCAGATCAGACCCTATGACTGCACCATCACGGACATCACATCGGAGTGGGCCTCCATTGCCGTGCAGGGTCCGAAAAGCAGGGAACTGCTCACCGTTCTGTCGGGAGGAGCCCCCGTCACGGAACCCATGAAGAACGCCCTCAACACCCTCACATTCGAGGGACACCAGGTGCGGGTAGCCAGAACCGGCTACACCGGAGAGCCTCTGGGCTTTGAGGTCTACATCCGCAGCGGGGATGCCGCCTGGCTCTGGAACCGCCTGCTGGAACTGGGCGCCCGTCCCGCCGGTCTCGGCGCCCGGGACACCCTGCGTCTGGAGGCCGGTCTGCCCCTCTACGGCCATGAGATGGGCACGGATCCCTCCGGCGCCGAGATCCCTGTGTTCGCCGTCCCCCTGGCCCGCTTTGCAGTCAGCTTCTCGGAGCAGAAGGGGGATTTCCTGGGCCGGAAACTTCTGGAGGCCCAGTCCGCTGCCCTCCGGAAGATCCTCAACCGGGACTTCAGCGGCATGGATGTTCTTCCCAGGCGGATCTACCCCATCGTTCTCCTGGACCGGGGCGTCATGCGTGCAGGCATGCCCGTATACCGGGGAGACGAACAGATCGGCTGGGTCACCAGCGGCACCATGGTCCCCTACTACCGCCACGAGGGGGAGGGTCTGGCTACAAAGATCCTGGACAGCACCTCCAGGCGGCCTCTGGGCATGGCTCTGCTGAATTCGGATGTGCTGACAGACGACGTCGTGGAAGTGGACATCCGGGGGAAGCGTCTCCGCGCCGCCATTCCTCCCTACCACATGCGGGTGGATGCACCTCCCTATGCCCGCCCCATCCTCTACTCTCCCCCTGTGGAAGAGACTGTGGGCGAGACGGAGAACCGGAGCGGGAAGGCCGTGGAGCTGATCCGCCGGGCGGCAGACAACCATGTGTGGCGGCAGAAGCAGTGCATCAACCTGATCCCCTCGGAGAACACCCACAGCAGAGCCGTCCAGCTGCTGTGCGCATCGGACCCCTCCTTCCGCTACGCAGAGCACCGCA
>CAYYHY010000435.1:0-1803 GCA_964471855.1 uncultured Oscillospiraceae bacterium
GGGAATACGGAACACGCACCGGACCCGATGGCAGGTCCGGTGCGTGTTTCTGCGCTCAGCTGTGGCAGTAGATCCGGTGGTCCAGGGCAAAGTTCCGGCCGCTCATCTCCCCGGGATGCATCTGCTCCAGATTCTCCCGGTAGATCTCCATGCGGCTGTCGATCATGTCGATGTAGTGGAGCAGCTCCGCCTCGGCGGTGCAGGGCACCACAGCGGCGCCGTACTCCGGCTCCCCGTGGTGGGAGAGGATCAGGTGCTGGAGAAGCATGGCCTTCTCCCGGGGCGTCCCCAGTTCCCGGCACACCTCGCCCACCTCCTGGGCCCCTGTCACCAGATGCCCCAGGAGATCCCCCTCCGCCGTGTATCCGGTAACCAGTCCCAGGGGGGAGAGGACAAAGTCCCGCTCCTTGGCAAAGTCGTGGAGCAGGGTGCCCGCCAGGAGCAGGCTGCGGTCCACCGTACCCGGGTACAGGCGGGCCAGGGAGTCTGCGGCCTTCATCATGCTGGCGGTGTGCATCAGCAGCCCGGAGCGGAAGCTGTGGTGGATCCTCTTGGCCGCGGGGATGATCCGGAACTGCTCCCCGTGGCGCCTGAGCATCTCCCGGCACACGTCCGCATAGTCGCTGTCCTCCATGGAGTTCACCAGGTCGCAGACCTCCCGGAAGGTCTGCTCCACATCGATGGGGGCGGCGGGCACCAGCGCCGCCATGTCCACCCGGTCTGCCTCCGTCCGCAGCCGGATGGAGTCGATGACGACCTGGGGGCTGTTCCGGTACTCGGACACCCTGCCCGTCACCATGACGATTTTGCCGGCGTCCCGTTCGTCTGCGTCCCCGGGCCGCCAGTCCCAGAACACGGCGTCCATCTCCCCGCTGGCGTCGCTGAGAACAGCCGTCAGATAGTTTCTTCCGGATGCGCTGGCGCGCACATCCGCTTTCTTAAGAATGCAGAACCCCTGCAGGACGTCCCCGACCTGCATGTCCGCAATGGCGGGACTGTACTTCATCGAATCTCCTCCTGTTATTCCGGGCCTGGCGCCCGGCGGTGTCAGCATGCTCCAAGCATACACCACAATCTGTCCTGCCGCGTGTCACAGAAAGGAAGAAGGTTCCTCCCGGGAACCTCTCCTCTGCCGCAGGCTGCCATCATAGCACAGAATCAGTCCCGCGCCGCGTGCCAGTTCGGTCTGCACCGGTTTTTTCTGCCCCGTGCCAGGCCGGGGCCGCCGCAGGGGCCGGCCCTTCCCGCTCCCCTTGACGCCCCTGCCGCCTTCTGCTAAAATTCTGCCAGTGAAACTGTGCTGTTCCCAGCCGGAAGCCGCATGCTCCGGCGGCACAGCAACTGAATCTGTCCCGGTCTGCCGCTTCCCGGCGGAGGCGGGCATCCGGCAGGAGGTCCTTAACCATGAAAGCGGCTGTCATCCTGACCAAGTGTCCCAAGGCAAACAGGATCTTCGGCATGCGCACAGAACTCAGGTCCGACGGGGACTGGTACCGCACATGGGCCTTCCCCATCCGCGAGGAGCGGGCCAGACAGGAGGGCTATGACACCACCCCCGTCAGAGGGCATCTTACAGCCACGGAGGAGTATCCAGGCTGCCCCTTCTGCAAAACCATGGCGTTCATGCAGTGCGGCGCCTGCCAGAAGCTCTCCTGCTGGAACGGGGAGACGGAAGTTGTCTGCCCCTGGTGCAATGCAAGGCTGACCACCACAACCTATGCGGACATGTTCAGCGTGGATGGAAGCGGCGGCATGTAGGCCGCCATGCCCCGGAATATGCAGAGGCTGCTGCAGGTGTTGCCC
>CAYYHY010000436.1:0-1803 GCA_964471855.1 uncultured Oscillospiraceae bacterium
TCCGCCAGAACCTGCTGGGCAAGCGGGTGGACTACTCCGGCCGCTCCGTCATCGTGGTGGGTCCCTCCCTGAAGATCTACCAGTGCGGCCTGCCCAAGGAGATGGCCATCGAGCTCTTCCGCCCCTTCGTCATGAAGGACCTGGTGGACCGGGGTGCGGCCAGCAACATCAAGGCGGCCAAGAAGATGGTGGAGAAGGGCGACCCCGCCGTGTGGGACTCCCTGGACTTCGTCATCAAGGACCACCCGGTGATGCTCAACCGGGCCCCCACCCTGCACCGCCTGGGCATCCAGGCCTTCGAGCCCGTGCTGGTGGAGGGCCGCGCCATCAAGCTGCACCCCCTGGTGTGCACCGCCTTCAACGCGGACTTCGACGGCGACCAGATGGCCGTCCACGTGCCCCTCTCCGCAGAGGCCCAGGCGGAGGCCCGCATCCTCATGCTCTCCGCCAACAACCTGCTGCGGCCCCAGGACGGCAGCCCCGTCACCATCCCCTCCCAGGACATGGTGCTGGGCGCCTACTACCTGACCTACACCCGGGACGAGGCCGAGACCGGCCACGCCTTCTACTGCAAGGACGAGGCCATGCTGGCCTATGACGCCGGCGTGGTCACCCTCCACACCCCCATCAAGGTGCGCCTGGAGGGGGAGGTCAACGGGGTGATGGAGCGCCGCCTGGTGGAGACCACCGTGGGCCGCCTCATCTACAACGAGGCCATCCCCCAGGACCTGGGCTTCGTGGACCGCACCGACCCGGAGCACGCCCTGGACCCGGAGATCAACTTCACCGTGGGCAAGAAGCAGCTGGGCCAGATCATCGGCCGCTGCATCGACAGGCACGGGTTCACCAAGTCCGCCTCCGTACTGGACGCCATCAAGGACCTGGGCTACCACTACTCCACCGTGGGCTCCCTGACCGTGGCCATCGCCGACATGACCGTGCCTGCCAAGAAGTACGAGCTCATCGCCGCCACGGAGCAGGAGATCGTCAAGATCGACCGCCAGTACCGCCGCGGTCTCATTACCAACGAGGAGCGCTACCGCCTGACCGTGGCCGCCTGGGAGCGCACCACCAAGGACGTCACCGACGCCCTCACGGAGTCCATGGACCCCTACAACCCCATCTTCATGATGGCCGACTCCGGCGCCCGGGGCTCCATGGCCCAGATCCGCCAGCTGGCCGGCATGCGCGGCCTGATGGCGGACACCGCCGGCCGCACCATCGAGATCCCCATCAAGGCCAACTTCCGCGAGGGCCTCTCCGTGCTGGAGTACTTCATCTCCTCCCGGGGCGCCCGGAAGGGCATGGCCGACACCGCCCTGCGTACCGCGGACTCCGGCTACCTGACCCGCCGTCTGGTGGACGTCTCCCAGGAGGTCATTATCCGGGAGGAGGACTGCGGCACCACCGACAGCATCGAGGTCCGGGCCATCGAGGAGCGGGGTCAGGAGATCGAGTCCTTCGCCGAGCGCATCGACGGCCGCTTCACCGCCGAGGACATCGTGGATCCCTCCACCGGCGAGGTCCTGTTCTTCCGCAACACCATGCTGCGGAAGAAGGACGCCCCCGATCTGGAGAAGCGGGGCATCAAATCCGCCCGGGTCCGCTCCGTGCTCACCTGCCGCTCCCGCAGCGGCGTCTGCGCCAAGTGCTACGGCATCAACCTGGCCATCGGGGAACCGGTGGGAGCCGGGGAGGCCGTTGGCATCATCGCAGCCCAGTCCATCGGCGAGCCGGGCACCCAGCTCACCATGCGCACCTTCCACACCGGCGGCGTGGCCGGCGGCGACATCACCCAGGGTC
>CAYYHY010000437.1:0-1801 GCA_964471855.1 uncultured Oscillospiraceae bacterium
GAGGACGACCGGGTCTGGAACTGACCGGCGCAGCGGAGACTGCCGGCAGAAAGCTCCTGCTTGTAACTTGGGACTGTCCGGAGTAGAATGAGCCTGTCCGGCAGGAGATCTGCCGGGATGAGAGGAGGAATGCCCCGTGTTTGGAGCTTTCCTGGACAGGGTGCGGGAGACCGGACCCCTGATACACTGCATTACCAACTACGTAACAGCCAACGATACGGCCAACATGCTGCTGGCCTGCGGGGCCAGCCCCGTCATGGCGGACGACCCCGGGGAGGCGGCGGAGATCTCCTCGATCAGCGCTGCCCTCTGTCTGAACATCGGCACTCTGCACCAGGGTACGCTGCCGGCCATGCTGGCGGCCGGCGAGGCGGCAAACTCCCTGGGACACCCGGTGGTCCTGGACCCGGTGGGGGCAGGGGCCAGCAGAGCCAGGACAGAGAGCGCCCTGAAGATCGTATCTTCCGTCCATCCCGGCATCATCCGGGGAAACATGACCGAGATCCGGGCCCTGACCGGCGCACAGATACACAGCCGGGGAGTGGATGCGGACGCTGCAGACGCCGTGGACGAGGGAAGCCTGGATGCATCTGTCCGCTTTCTCAAAGCCTGCGCTCTGCAGCTCGGCGCCGTGGTGGCAGCCACCGGCGCTGTGGACCTGGTAACAGACGGCAAGACCTGCTTTGTGCTCCGGGGCGGAAGACCGGAGATGGGACGTGTCACAGGCACCGGCTGCCAGCTTTCAGCCATGACAGCAGCCTTTGCCGCCGCCAGTCCGGACAGGCTGCTGGAAGCCGCCGCTGCGGCAATAGCAGCCATGGATGCGGCAGGGGAGACCGCCTGGGACCGGATGGCACCGGGAGATGGAAACGCCACCTACAGGAACCGGATCATTGACGCCGTATACTGCATGACCGGGCCAAAACTGGACCGGAAGGCCCGGTTTGAAATTCTCTCATGAGAGGAGCATCGCCATGCACACAGCCCTGACCATAGCCGGCAGCGACTCCAGCGGAGGCGCCGGCATCCAGGCCGACATCAAGACCATGACTGCCTTCGGCGTATACGCCATGAGCGCCGTCACGGCCCTGACCGCCCAGAACACCACCGGAGTAAGGAGCATCCTGGAGTCCACGCCGGAGTTCCTGGCGGACCAGCTGGACTGCATCTTTACTGACATATATCCGGACGCTGTCAAGACGGGGATGGTCTCCTCCTCCGGGCTCATCTCCGTAATCGCAGAGAAGCTGAAAGAGTATGGAGCCAGAAACATCGTGGTGGATCCCGTCATGGTGGCCACCTCCGGGTCCCGTCTCCTGTCAGAGTCCGCAGTGGGCACCCTGAAGGAGCAGCTGCTCCCCCTGGCAGATCTTCTGACTCCCAACATCCCGGAGGCGCAGCTGCTCTCCGGCATGGATATCACCACTCCCGGGGACATGGAGCGGGCGGCAGCGGCCATAGGGGAGCAGTACGGCTGCTCCGTTCTCTGCAAGGGCGGCCACCAGGTGAGCGATGCCGACGACTTCCTCTGGACCCCTTCCGGCACCAGGTGGTTCCGGGGAAAACGCATACAGAATCCCAACACCCACGGCACAGGCTGCACCCTGTCCAGCGCCGTCGCCTCCTGCCTGGCCAGGGGACTGTCCCTGGAGGAGTCTGTGGAGCGGGCCAAGGCATACATATCCGGAGCTCTGGGCGCCATGCTGGACCTGGGCCGGGGTTCCGGACCCATGAACCACATGTTTGCCCTCCGCGGCGAGTTCACAGACGGAGAGCCCTGACGGCTCTTCCCGGAGCAGAA
>CAYYHY010000438.1:0-1786 GCA_964471855.1 uncultured Oscillospiraceae bacterium
GGATATATACGGAGCAGATGACGATATCAGCAGCACCCTGGCAGTTGATTTCCGGAACCGTCCTCTGCGCAAGGTCCCGCCGGAGCTGCTGGACTTCGCCCTGCGGGGGTTCGCACTGGCCCGCCATGAAGGTGTTCAGTTCTCCCGGGAGGACATCAGCGACTGGCTGGCCCATATCACGGAGCACAAACGAGAGCTGAAAGATGTCCCGCACATGCTGGAGCTCATGATCCGGGAGGGGCTTCTGGACGCAGAGGACATGGACTGGGCCCTGGATACAGCAGAAAGCTTCGAATCCCCGGAGCTCAAGGCTCTCCTGCTCCAGTACCGGCATGAGCATTTCTCCCGGAAGGACATGGAGGCCGTGGAAGCAGAACGCTACCGGGACGCCATGCTGGGCACCTGACCACACCGTCCTCTCGCCCTCTGTCTCAGCAGACCTTCGGGCATCCGGCACACACGCAGAGGCGGACTGCACTGCAGCCAGAAGAGTGCAGGCCCTGCTTTGATGCTGCATCAGAATTTCATTCAATTTCTATTTTCTGTAAATATCAAAGGAGGAATGCAGCATGTTTGTTGTTTCTGACAGTGGAACTGAACTTCTGCGTTATATTGGCAAAGAAAAGCATGTGACAGTGCCGAAAACCATTACTGCCATTGGCGACTCTGCTTTCTCCGGCCTCGGGATTGAAAGCGTGTCACTGCCGGACACAGTGACCTCCATCGGCAAAAATGCCTTCCGGGGATGCAGTCTGCGGAAGATCATTCTGCCAGACTCCGTCTCCTCACTTGGGGACCGTGCGTTCCAGGGGTGCAGACACCTGGAATACGCAGAGATGGGGGCAGCTGGCAAAATCGGAGATTTCGTCTTCCAGGACTGCATTTCGCTTTTCCGGGTGGTTTTTCGGTCAGCCCCTCATGTCCTCAGCGAGTACATGTTCTGCAGGTGTACTTCCCTTGAGAAATTCTCCATCCCGGAGGGAACGGAGGCCCTGGGCACCTCCTGTTTCGAATCCTGCAGTGCCCTGCGCCGCATCAGCATCCCGGCCAGTGTCCGCTTCATCCATACAGACACCTTCAGCAGATGCAGAAGTTTGTCTGAATTTGAAGTAGACCCTGACTCCCCATGGTACAGCGCCAGAGGCGGGGCGCTTATCTCCAGCCGCTCTCGCACTCTCTGCGCCGCGCCTGCCCTGACCGGGGAGTATGTTCTGCCTTCCGATGTGTCTGAGGTGGGGATCAGTGCTCTGGCCGGCTCGAAGATCACCCGCCTGGAACTCCACGAAAATGTCCGCACCGTGCAGAGGGCGGCCTGCATGGAATGCGGGCAGCTGGAGGAGGTGATCTTCCATGGCAGTACCAAAATTTCTTCTTTCGCATTTTCTGACTGCAGAAATCTGCGCCGGGTTGTCCTGCCCGCCGGGCTGACATGTATTCCGGTCAGCCTGTTCCTCGGCTGCTCCTCCCTGTGCGAGGTGCAGATACCGGATACTGCGACGGTCGTGGACATCGGTGCCTTTATCGGGTGCACCTCCCTGCGCAGTCTCACTCTCCCTGCCGGAGTCACAGAGATCTTCCCCCATGCCTTTGGAAGAATGACCAGTCTGGAGCGGCTCACTGTCCTGGGCCGCAGCACCCCCCTGACCGCAGAGGCGCTGACTGAGGATATATCCGGAGCAGATGACGATATCAGCAACACCCTGGCAGTTGATTTCCGGGACCGTCCTCTGCGCATGGTGCCCCCGGAACTCCGGGACTGCGCCCTGCGGGGGTTCGCACTGGCCCG
>CAYYHY010000439.1:0-1770 GCA_964471855.1 uncultured Oscillospiraceae bacterium
GGCACCTCCCGGTCAGGCCAGCGTCAGGGTGAAGGCGAAGGTCGTCACCCCGTCCTCGCTGGTCACTGTGATATCCTCCTTCAGGTTGTTGAGGATGGTCTTGACGATATACAGCCCCAGACCCCAGCCGTCCCGGTCCATGGAGCGGGAGTAGTCCGCCTTGTGGAAGCGGTCGAAGAGCAGGGGCAGCTCGTCGGCGGGGATGGTGGCCCCCAGGTTCCGCACCGCGGTGACCGCCTTCCCGTCCTTCTTCGTGATCTGCACCGTAATGGCGGTGCCCTCTGCGGCGAACTTGGCTGCATTGTCCAGCAGATTGTAGCACACCTGGGTAATGGAGTCGGGGTCCCCCCACACCATGAGCCGGTCCTCCGGCATCTGGACGTCCACGTCCAGGCCCCGGGCGCTGATCTTCCCCTCCAGGCTGATGATCACCTGGGAGACTACCTCCGTCAGGTCGAACTGCTCCTGTGCGGTAATGGCGGTCTCGGAGCTGGCCTGCAGCCGGCTCAGATCCAGCATGCTGCGCACCAGCCGGCTCATGCGCCGGCTCTCGGATACGATCACCTGCAGGAACTCCGCCTCCCGCTCGGGGGGGATGGTCCCGTCCAGAATCCCCTCTGCAAAGCCGGAGATGGTGGTCATGGGGGTCTTCAGCTCGTGGGACACGTTGGCGATGAACTCGCTGCGCCGCTTCTCCACCGCCGCCAGGGAGGAGGCCATGGAGTTGAAGGCCTCCGCCAGGGTGCCGATCTCGTCGTTCCGGTTCTCGTAGCCCTCCAGGCGCACGTCAAACTCCCCCCGGCCGAACTTCCGGGCCGCCTCCGCCATCTCGTTCAGAGGACGGGACAGGTAGGCGGAGGTCAGGGTGCTGACGATCACGGAGATCAGCAGCACCACCACGGCGGAAAAGAAGAAGATGGCCGCAGTGGAGGACCACATCTCCGCAATGCTGGAGGCGTCCGCCGCCACCAGCACAATGGCCCGCACCAGGGTCTGACCCATCAGGTTCCGGTTCAGCACCGGCAGGGCCGCCATGTAGCGCCGCTCCGGGTAGATGCCCCCCAGATTGGTGAGCCCTGTGTACTCCCCCTGGGTGAGCACCTGCTCCACCACGTCCTCCGGGACGGGAGGGGTGCCGGTATAGAAGTTCTCCCCGTCCGTGAAGCAGAAGACATTCCCCTCCGGATCCGCTACGATGACGTAGGAGTCCGAGATCTGGGCGATGGAGGCCACGTAGCCCTGGTAGAACTCGTTGCTGAAGGGGTCGTAGACAGTGGATGTAAAGGTCGCAATGTAGTCGGCATAGCGCCTCATGTCGTCCCGCTTCTCCGATATGATGTAGCGGTAGGACAGAAGCGTGAAGGCCGCAGAGAGCAGGACAAAGGAGACCACCATCACGCCGCAGGTGATGGTCAGCTGGCGCTTGTAGAGTGACTTCATAACGCTGTGCGCCATGGCCCCCGGACTCTGCCGGAGGGCGTGCGCGGATTCTCCCCTTTCTTTTTCCTGCTGCATGCAGCGGATTCCTGCCTGTGCATCCGGCGCCGGACGCCGGGCCTCAGCCGGCCGTGCCTGCCGCCGCGGGTCCCACCTCGAACTTGTAGCCTACCCGCCACACCGTCTTGAGGCGCCACATGTCGCTGACCCCCTCCAGCTTCTCCCGCAGGCGCTTGATGTGGACGTCCACGGTGCGGCTGTCCCCGTAGTAGTCGAAGCCCCACACCTCGTCCAGCAGCTGGTTGCGGGTGAACACCCGGTTGGGGGAGGAGG
>CAYYHY010000440.1:0-1766 GCA_964471855.1 uncultured Oscillospiraceae bacterium
ATCACCTGTTCACCCATCAGAGGTCAGGAAGGGAACATTGAGTTTCTGGGCTGGCTCACCGCAGGGGAGGGACCGGTCTGCAGGACAGATCTGAAGACCCTGGTGGAGCAGTCCCATGAACAGGGGAAGGAGGAAGGCACTTGAAGATCATTCTCAGTTCCAACCCATACAGGGACAAGGGTCTGCGCACAGCCCTGGAGGCCCGGAGGGTCCTGGAGCAGGAGGGGGCGCAGGTGGTCTTCTGCATGCCCTTTGCCCTGCGGAAGGGGGACCGGGTGGAGCTGCCCCACCAGATCGTGTTCTCCACCCTGGAGAAGGAGTTTGACGGGGCCGACTTTCTCATCTGCTTCGGGGGGGACGGGACCATACTCCATGCCGCCCGGGATGCCACTCTCCACAATGTGCCCATACTGGGTGTCAACATGGGCAGCGTAGGCTTCATGGCGGAGCTGGAGCGGGGGGAACTGACCCTGCTGGCGGCTCTGCCCCAGGGGAGGTATACCCTGGAGGAGCGGATGATGCTCACCGTAAAGGCATGGAGAGGCACCAGGCTCTTAAGCGAGGAGCTGGCTCTCAACGACGCCGTAATCTCCAAGGGTTCATCAGCCAGGGTGGCGGAGCTGGAGATCCTGGCGGACCAGATCCAGGCTGCATCCATTACGGGGGACGGGGTCATTGTAGCCACACCTACTGGTTCTACCGGCTACTCCATGTCTGCCGGGGGACCCATTGTAGAACCCACGTCTCAGTGCATCCTGGTGACCCCGGTCTGCGCCCACCAGCTGGCGGTGCGCACCATGGTGCTGGCCCCGGAGCGGACGGTGACCGTGCGGGTGCCCAGGGGGAGCAGAAAGCAGCTGTACCTGTCGGTGGACGGGGGCAAGGCGCTGAGGCTCTCCAGCGGCGACCGGGTGGAGGTGACCCGGGCCCCCTGCACTACGAAGCTGGTGCGCATCGGATGCCGCAGCTTCTACCAGGTCATCAGCCGCAAGCTTGGCCCTGCAATCTCCTGAGAAGTTACTGCAACCGGCATCTGCGGATGCCGTTCTGGATTCCATCAGCAAGGAAGGGAGGGAGGCGCATCTCAGCACCCGGCGACGGGAGGGACATGCGCCTGACGAATTGAAGAACGAGCGCCAGACAGAGATTCTGAACATTATCGAAAACACGGACGTGGAGACCCAGGATCAGCTTCTCGGCCTCCTGAGGGAGCGGGGCTACAACGCCACCCAGGCCACTATCTCCCGGGACATCAAGGAACTGAGGCTGGTGAAGGAGCTCACCGGCAGCGGCAAGTACCGCTATGCCCAGACCGGTTCCCGGGTGGTTTCGGGACTGGACAGCCGCCTGCGGAACATCTTCAGGGAGGGCGTAATCCGGGTGGACGCGGCCCAGAACCTGGTGGTGGTGAAGACCATGCCGGGTCTGGCCTCCGCCGCCTGCTCCGCCCTGGACGGGATGGAGATCGACGGCATGGTGGGCACCCTGGCGGGAGACGATACAGGGGTGCTGATCATGCGGGACACCGCAGCAGCCCAGCGGTTCAACATCGAGGTCCACCGCCTGCTCAAGTGAGGGGAGAAAGGAGACGGCAGCGTGCTTTCCCTGCTCCATATAGAGAACATCGCCATCATCGAGTCCGCTGACATCGCCTTCGACAGCGGCTTCAATGTGCTCACCGGGGAGACGGGGGCCGGCAAGAGCATCGTCATTGACGCCATCAGCGCCGTGCTGGGCCAGCGGACCAGCCGGGAGCTGATCCGCAC
>CAYYHY010000441.1:0-1765 GCA_964471855.1 uncultured Oscillospiraceae bacterium
TGGAGACCCCGGCTGCGGACCTGTGCCCCCGCTACACGGCCCGGATGGTTCGCAATGTAAAGATTGAACCCTCCCCCAAATGGATGCGGGAGCGGCTGCGGGCCATGGGCGTGCGGCCCATCAACAACATCGTCGACATCACCAACTATGTCATGCTGGAGTACGGCCAGCCCATGCACGCCTTCGACTACCGCTATGTAAAGGGCGGCAGGATCGTTGTCCGCCGGGCTGAGGACGGGGAGCAGCTCACCACCCTGGACGGGAACGTCCGCACCCTGACATCCAGCATGCTGGTCATCGCCGACGACACCCGGGCCGTAGGTCTGGCCGGCATCATGGGCGGTCTCAACTCCGAGATCGTGGAGGACACCGTGGACGTGGTCTTCGAGTCCGCCAACTTTGACGGCACCACCATCCGCAGGACCGCCCTGGCCCTGGGGATGCGCACGGAGGCCAGCGCCAAGTTTGAAAAGGGTCTGGACATCCTCAACACCCTCCCCGCCGTCAACCGGGCCTGCGAGCTGGTGGAGATGCTGGGCGCCGGGGAGGTGCTGGACGGGGTCATCGACATCCTCAACTACGTGCCCCAGCCCCTCACCCTGGCCCTCCGGCCGGAGAAGATCAACGCCCTGCTGGGCACGGACATCGACGTGCCCTTCATGCAGGAGACCCTGCGGAAGCTGGGCTTCGGCGTAGACGGGGAGACAGTCACCGTCCCCTCCTGGCGGGGAGATGTGGCCCACTACTCCGACCTTGCAGAGGAAGTGGCCCGCTTCTACGGATACAACAACATCCCCTCCACCCTGATGCGGGGGCAGACCACCCGGGGCGGCTACTCCCCGGAGCAGAAGCTGGAGCAGACCCTGGGGGCCACGGTCCGGGCCTGCGGCTATGATGAGATCATCACCTACTCCTTCATCTCCCCCTCGGCCTACGACAGAATCCGCTGGCCTGAGGACGACCCCCGCCGGGACTCCTTCCGGATCCTGAACCCCCTGGGGGAGGACACCTCCATCATGCGCACCACTGTGCTGCCCTCCATGCTGGAGACCCTGACCCGCAACGTCAACAGCCGCAACAAAGCCGCCCGTCTCTACGAGGTGGGCCGCATCTACCGCAAGGGCGGAAAGGACGGCCTGGCCATCGAGGACAAAATTCTCAGCCTGGGGGCATACGGCGAGGACGCCGGCTTCTATGAGCTGAAGGGCGTGGTGGAGGCGGTCCTCACCGCCATCCGGGCGGAGGACGTGGAGTTTGTGCCCTGCACGGACAACCCCTCCTACCACCCCGGCCGCTGCGCCGCTGTCCTGGCGGGCGGGAACCGGATCGGCGTGTTCGGTCAGATCCATCCTCTCGTCGAACGCAGCTATGGTGTGGACGAACCCTTCTTCTGCGCCGAGCTGGACTTCAACGCCCTGATGGCCGCCCGGGGAGCCGACCCCGAGTACGAGCCCCTGCCCCGCTTCCCCTCCGTGGCCCGGGACATCGCCGTCGTCTGCGACGAGGCAGTGGCAGCGGGTGACCTGGAGAAGGCCATCCGCAGAGGCGCCAGAGGCCTGCTGAAGGAGGTCACCCTCTTCGACATCTACCGGGGCAGCAGCATTCCCGCAGGGAAGAAGTCCGTGGCCTTCAGCCTGGTGCTCCGCTCCGACGAGCGCTCCCTCACCGGGGAGGAGGCCGACGAGGATGTGAAGTCCATCCTGGAGACCCTGGAGAAGGACTGCGGCGCGGTGCTGCGCTGAATCCCTCTTCCTGCTGCAGAGAA
>CAYYHY010000442.1:0-1764 GCA_964471855.1 uncultured Oscillospiraceae bacterium
CTGCACTTTGCAGGTCATCTGGCAGAAGGCAATGCCGTATTTGTGGACCGTCGTCACACCGCACGCGCAGAGTTCCGCCGCGTACTTCTTTTCGTCGATCTGCTCCAGAGCCTCCTGACAGCCCCTGCTCAGATCTTCCGTCTCGCAGAACTTCAGCTCCGCAGTCACCCCGGTATCCGGCGCTGTCTGAAAGCTCACATCGGCATACCCGGGACCGGTCTGCAGGCTGGACCGCACCAGCCATTCGCTCCGAAGAAGGCCGACCAGAAGCCCTCTGCAGAAGCTCTCTTTCTGCCCGCTGCTGTCCCGTCTGGTCACGACACTCTCCATCAGCCTGTTCAGTGACCTCTCAACGCCTGGCGCATCCCCTTCTGCAATGGCAGCAGACAGGTTCGCGATCCAAAGGTCATTGGCTTTATACTTCGAGCAGAACCAGCCCTGGAGAATATCTGACAGCAGAAAGCGGACCTCCCGGTTGGGAACAGAGAGGCTGCACGTGTGTCCATCCCGGCTTCGGACCGTCAGATAGCCGGCCGCCACCAGCATGCTCCAGATCAGGCTGGGATACCGGTCCGAATTCCGGTATGTCATCCCCGCTGGGAGGGTTCTTCTGACCGGTTTCCCTGCGAGGAGATCCATGAAGGCTTTCTGGGACGCAGGAGACTGCTCCAAAAGCCTGTACAGAATATCGTTTCCGCTTGTACTGGTCCAATAGCTGACAGGAGGACTGACCTTCCCCATGGTCAGACACCTCTGCACATAAAGATTCACATCCCACGGGGAGCAGAGGGACTGACCGCCAAAAGAATAGCCGTCATACCATTCCCGGATGGTCTCACAGGCGGAGGAAAGGTGATAGTACTCCAGCATGGTCTGTACTTCTTCGTCTGTATAGCCGAAATAGTCTCCCCGGAAGCGCTGCTCATCGCTGCGCACCACAACGTTGTCCAGCCCCGGGGACTTGATTTCTCCCGGCATCTGGAGACAGCCGGTAAGAACAGCGAAGGCCACGGCATCATTGCCTTTCAGCAGTTCACCGAACACAGACCGGATCAGGCTGGCCATCTCTTCGTAATAGCCGTGCGAGTAAGCCCAGTTCAGCGGAACATCGTATTCGTCAATCAGGACTGCAACTGGATGCTCATAATGACGGTTTAGATACCGGGTAAGATTGCGGAGAGAGTGGCAGAGACAGGAAGCAGGCAGAGATGCAACGGCATCCAGTCCTGAGAGAATCTGATTGGGGCAGTCCGTGTACCATCTGCAGAGATCCCTCTCTGACTCGGAAAGGCGGGGACTCTCCAGCAGGACGGGGTGCTGCTCGCTGAGTATCTCCGAGATGCAGTACGACAGACAGCCGCATGCACTGGCAAAACTTGCGCCTGTCACATCCTGCAGGCTCAGATACAGCACCGGGTACTGTCCCTGGTGCATCTGGCAGAATGCTGCATCCTGTGACACCTGCAGACCTGTAAAAAGAGCAGGATCTGCATCGATGGACAGAAATTCCCGGAGCATGCTCAGGTTCAGGGTCTTGCCAAACCTCCGGGGGCGTGGAATCAGCGTGACTGCATTCCCGCTTTCCAGTATCTCCGGTATGAGCATGGTCTTGTCAACGTAGTAGTAGTTTCCGCGGATTACCGTGGCAAAATTATCATGGCCGGCAGAAACTCTCTTGCGTTCCCCCATTATCCTGCACCTCCTTTTTCTGTAAGCGTTCACTCTGACGGTGTCCCCAGGCAGCGCTGGAAACCGCAGCTCAAA
>CAYYHY010000443.1:0-1764 GCA_964471855.1 uncultured Oscillospiraceae bacterium
GCGCCGTGCTGCTGCTCTGCAGAGCAGAGTGCTCTGACTGACCGCCGCATACATCTTGTATAAGGAGGATGCATCATGTGCAGAAGAAGCCTGAAGCGGTTCTGCGCACTGGCTGCCGCAGTTCTGCTGCTGATCCCTTCCCTCTCCGCCGCTCTGGGAGCGGAAACCGGCTTTTCTGACGTCAGCAGCGGAGACAGCTGCTATGAAGCCGTCAGCTACATGACCGGTCACGGGTACATCTTCGGCTGCGGCGACGGCACCTTCCAGCCCGCACGCAGCATCACCCGCTCAGAAGCAGTAACCGTCCTGTACCGCATGGCAGGCAGCCCCGCTGTCTCTGCCTCCGCCGGCTTCTCTGACGTGCCCGCCTCCGCCTGGTACGCAGCCTCTGCAGACTGGGCCAGTTCGGCAGGCATTGTTCAGGGCTATGGAGACGGCCGTTTCGGTCCCGGGGATGTCCTCACCGGGGAGCAGGCGAAAACGCTGCTGGAGCAGACCGGAGAAACTGTCTTCCACCTCTCCTCCTCCGCTGTCTCCAGCCTGCCGGAATCCGGCGCAGCTGAAGTATCCCGGGGCTCCTTCACCGTGGCCGCCTGTGAATACGCAGACGCCCTGGAACAGCTGGAAGCTCTCCGGGAGACCCTGGCTCCGGAAATCCCGATGGAAGGGCTCACCCCTGAGGAACTCCTGGCCAGAGGCCGGCAGTACGAAACAGGGGAAGACTCTGTCCAGTGGTATGCCGCTGCAATGGCCTGCTATCAGGCCGCCGCCGAGGCGGGTCTGGAGGAGGCGGCCTCCGCTGCGGATGCGCTGAACGCATACCGGGCGGAAGTGATCTCCAGCGGCGAGCAGGGGGATGTCTTTACATTCTTCCAGACCGGGTCAAAAGCCGGACAGGCCGGAAACTACGAGCAGGCCTACGCCATCTTCTACGATGACGCCTTCTTCTTCGAGGACCCCGTCCGCCGGGGAATCGGCGAACTGGGGAACCAGCTCAGCACAGGCAGAGGCGTGGAGCAGGACCTGGACAGGGCCGTGGCCGTCTACACCCTGCAGGCTGAAGTCCTGAAGAACGGGAAGGGGTACTCCGGACTGGCCGCCCTCTACGACGCGCCGGACGGCACCTACCCCGGGATTGCACACAGCACAGACAGGGCCATCGAGTACTACCTCCTCTCCTGGAATGCCGAGGGGCTGGGGGAGGCAGATTTCAAGGGCCCCCGCTATGTAGCCGACTACTACGATGCAGGCTTTGACCATGACGACGGCACCCATGAGGAGCCGGACTACCTGTACGCAAAGCAGTGCTACGAGATCGCCGCAGCCGGCAACGGACGCACCTATGACGCCACAGCCTGCTACAAGCTGGGAACCTACTATGACGAGGGGCGCCCCGGCATTGAGGCAGACAAGGCGGAGGCCGCCCGGTACTATGTACTGGCCGTCTCCGACAAAAACACTCACGCAACCCAGCTGGGCGTCCCCCAGACCTACCTGGCCCTGGGCCGTCTCTACGAGAACGGCGAGGGTGTGGAACAGAGCTCGGAGACCGCCGCTGAATACTATCAGAAGGCGGCAGATGCCGCAGAGGAGAACCTGGCTCTGTCTGAAGCCGCCGGCAATACGGAGGAAATGCAGGCTGTCCTTGACGCCGCCCGGGAAGCCCTGACCCGCCTGGGCTGAGAAGCCCCGCCGCCGGGCAGTTCCTTCTTAACGAATCCATGCAGAAGAAGTGACCTGATCATGCACTTTGACCCCAGTCAG
>CAYYHY010000444.1:0-1755 GCA_964471855.1 uncultured Oscillospiraceae bacterium
CCGAAGAGGGTGCGGCCGGTGTAGATCATGTCCCGGCGCTTCAGGTACTTCTCCCGGTCCACCAGGAAGTACTCCTGCTCGGGTCCCACAGAGGGGGTCACCTTGGCCACGTCGTCCTTGCCGAACAGCTTCAGGATGCGGCGGGCCTGGACGTCAATGGCCTCCATGGAGCGCAGCAGCGGAGTCTTCTTATCCAGCGCCTCGCCGGTGTAGGAGACGAAGATGGTGGGGATGCAGAGGATGGTGCCGGCAGACATCTCCTTGACAAAGGCGGGGGAGGTCATGTCCCACGCGGTGTAGCCGCGGGCGTAGTGGGTGGAGCGCAGACCGCCGGAGGGGAAGGAGGATGCGTCCGGCTCGCCCATGATCAGCTGCTTGCCGGTGAGCTGAAGCAGGGTCTTGCTGTCCTCCGGGGCGGTGATGAAGGAGTCGTGCTTCTCGGCGGTGACTCCGGTCAGGGGCTGGAACCAGTGGGTGTAGTGGGTGGCGCCCTTCTCCACGGCCCAGTCCTTCATGGCGTTGGCCACTTCGTCTGCAGTAGCCATGGAGATATTGCCGCCGTATTCAATCACGTGCTGGACTTCCTTGAACACCTTTTTCGGCAGGCGCTCTTTCATGACGGCCATGCTGAACACGTTGGCGCCGAATACATCGTTGATGTTGACACTCATCTCTCTCAGACCTTTCCTGGTTTTTATGGGAAGGAGCCGGCTTTCACCGGCCCCTGACACTGCCGGGAATCAAAAAAAGAGACAAAGACATCTTCCCCCAAGACGTCCTTGTCCCGCAGACGGCTGTCCTCCAGCCGCTGCCATCATGATACGTGAAACCGGCCGCTTTTGCAATACGCCATTCTGACGAACTTTCAGCGTCCGGAAGGGGGGCAAAATATGGAAAATTCACAAGAGCGGGGGCCGGGACTGACGGAACGGCCGGTCCAGCCTGCAGAAATGACGCCTGAAACCCCTGTTTAACCCGGTCTGAGGTCAAATCCTGCAGGATTTGAATTTTTTCCTGCAAAACTCCGTCTTGACAAACCTCCGGGGGCCGTGCAATACTCATAGCAGGAATTCAGCCCCGCCGGGGCGCAGGGAAGGAGAATGACAGCATGGGCTGCACAAGGGAAGACATCATCCGCACAGTGGAGGAGGAGGAGATCGAGTTCATCCGCCTCCAGTTTACGGATATCTTCGGACAGCTGAAGAACGTGGCCATCACGGCCTCCCAGATTGAGAAGGCGGTCAGCGGCGGCGTCATGTTTGACGGCTCCTCCATCGAGGGCTTCACCCGCATCTACGAGTCGGACCAGCGGCTGTGCCCGGACCTGGACACCTTCGCCGTCTTCCCCTGGCGTCCCTCCCAGGGCAAGGTGGCCCGGATGATCTGCGACGTATACAACCAGGACGGCACCCCCTTTGTGGGGGACCCCCGGCAGGTGCTGAAGCGGGAGATCCGGAAGGCCCGGGACATGGGCTTTGACATATTCAACATCGGACCCGAGCTGGAGTTCTTCCTCTTCGAGACGGACGACCAGGGCCGGCCCACCACCCAGACCCGGGACGAGGCGGGGTACTTCGACCTGGGACCTCTGGACCACGGGGAGTCCACCCGCCGGGAGGTCTGCATGAACCTGGAGCAGATGGGGTTCATCATCGAGGCCAGCCACCACGAGTGCGCCCGGGGCCAGCACGAGATCGACTTCCACTACGTGGACGCCCTGGACGGGGCGGACAAGATCATGACCATGAAGCTGGC
>CAYYHY010000445.1:0-1734 GCA_964471855.1 uncultured Oscillospiraceae bacterium
GCGATGCGCTCATACTGGGTGGAGTCCTTCTCCACGAAGTAGTAGTTCTCGTAGGTGAGCATGTAGTCCTCGATGATCTCATCGGCGGAAGCACCCATCAGCGCCTCCAGGAGAGCGCACACGAAGCCGGCGCGGTCCTTGCCCTCTGTGCAGTGGATCAGGTAGGGGCCGTCGTGCTCTGTCAGGAATGTCAGACCCTCAGCCAGCTTGTCGTTGAACTCTTCCGCAGCGAAATCAACACCCATGTTCAGGGGGATGACGTCGATTGTGGAATAGTAGCTCTTGCTGTAACCCTCATAGCCCTCCATGACCTCCTTGCTGTCGGCAAGGTTGATGGCGGTCTTGACGCCGGCCTTCTTGATCAGGTCGTCGGCGTAGGTGCTGCGGCCCAGTTCAGGATTGACGGGGTTGGAGGAGCGGTAGAGGACGCCTTCACCGATGTCGCCCAGGGAGACCTCACGGAAATTGGCAAAGACCTCATCGGAGGCATAGTCCTCCCGGTTGTTGGTCCGCTTGGAGTCGATATTGCGGATCTCGTACTCCTCCAGGTAGCCGGCCTTTTCGCCCATGGCGAAGGACAGCTCGGTGCCTTCTTCTACTTTGTAGGTGGTGGCAAAGTTGCCCATGTTGATGGCGACTGCGATGTAGTCGCCGTCCGGAACAATGATTTCCTTGCCGTTGTCTACATTGGAGTATCCGGTGCCGTAGGGGGCCTGCACGGTGGTCTCGCCGATGGTGACGGTGACAATGTCGCCGACCTCGAAGCCGGCCTCCTCAAATGCCTTCACGGTAATATCGGTGGTCACATTGCCGTATTTGCTGATGGCAGTGGCCTTGCCGGAAACCGGCGTTGCCTCGGGAGTCTGCTTTTTGCCGTAGATGTTGAAGAGCAGCTGTGCCAGAGAGGCGCGGTCCAGATTGGCCCTGGGATTGAGCGCACCGGTCTGGTCGCCATTCATGTACCCGGCGTCATAGCAGTACTGCATGCCCTCGAGTGCATAGGAGGGGATGGAATCGTAGTCAGGTACGCTGGTAATGGAGCTGCTGCCCTCAGCCTTGCCGTCTTCATAGCGGCAGATGATGGTGGCAACCTCGGCGCGGGTTATTGCTCTGTCGCCGCTGTAGTGGCCGGCATCGTCGCCCATGGCCAGCCCTGTTTCCTTTGCCCAGGCAGCGGAAGCGGCATACCAGATGCCGTCAGGAACATCTTCGAAGGAATCCCCCTGTGCTGCAGGCTGACCTTCCTTGTTCCAGAGGGTCTGGTACAGCATTGCGCGCGTGACGGTGCCGTTGGGCTCGAAGCCCTGATCGGTGCCGGTCATCAGGCCGTTTTCGGTCACGAATGTCTGCGCCTCTGTATACCACTCGGGCACAGGTGCAATGGGGTCTCTCGCCGGCGGCGGGGCCATGGCAAAAGCAGGCGCGGCCAGGGACAGGCACAGCACCGCAGAGAGCGCCAGGGAGAGGAGTCGCTTAGTGTTCATTTATTACCACCCAACCTTTTCTGATTGTCCCGGACCGTCCGGGACCAGAAATTTACAGGGGAATTCTAGCACCGGCATTTTGAAATTGCAAGACATTCCATCTTGGCAAAACGCTGAGGCCGACTTCCAAAGCCGTGCGGCAGACGGGAGGCATCCGCCTGCAGGGGGCTTCTGCTCACCCCTTCTGCCACTGCAAAGGAAGGCCCCTGGCGGCGAATTCTGGAAGCAGCGGCGCCGAAAGAAGTTGAAG
>CAYYHY010000446.1:0-1731 GCA_964471855.1 uncultured Oscillospiraceae bacterium
TTTTTGTCATCCTTCCCGTTCTTGTCCCGTTTAGACGCATACCCTGAGGGAATGTTCCCGTCGGCTTTCAGGAATTTCACCATCTGCCCCCGGGCCCGGGCGAGCCTGGACTTGACAGTCCCAAGGTCAATGCCCATGACATCCGCTATCTCCTGATACTGCAGACCGTCCAGTTCCCGCAGCACCAGGGCCTCCCGGTAGTGGTCCGGAAGCTTTGCCATGCCCCTCTGGACCGCGCGGCCGATCTCAGCCTGCTCCAGGCGGGCCTGGGGATCCTGGGTCAAATCGGAGGGCTCCCGGAAGCGGGCGTCCTCGTCATCCAGGGAGTAGACGGGCATGGCGCTTCTGTGCCGGGACCGCTGCCGCAGCCAGTCTATGCAGAGGTTGGCTGTCATGCGGTAGAGCCAGGTGGAGAAGATGCTCTCCTCACGGAACTCGGCAAGTCCCGACCAGGCTCTGAGGAACACCTCCTGGGAGATGTCGTCCGCATCTTCCCGGTTTCCCAGCATGCGCATGGCCTGGTTGAATACCTTTGCCTGGTTCTGCTCCACCAGCTGGGCAAAGGCGTCCTGATCGCCTTCCTTTGCCCTGCGGACCAGCTCCCGTTCCGCTTCCCTGTCTGTCACAGCCGCACCTCCTTCCGTCCGAACCTCTCCGGACCTAGCCCAGGTCCCGCTTGATGCCCTTCGTCACCCTGTATACGTCCTCCAGGGTGGATATCTTTACAATCTGGTCCTTGTAGTACGAGGCGTGGGGGACGCCCTTCAGGTACCAGCCGTAGTGGCGCCTGGCCTCCAGGCAGGCGGTCTTCTCCCCCTTCTGGGCGGCCGCCATCTCAAACTGCCGTACGGCGGTGTCGCACCTCTCCCCCAGGGGCGGCAGGTCCGGCACCGGCCGGTCCTCCAGCACCGCCCGGCACTGGGCGAAAAACCAGGGATTTCCGAAGGCGGCCCTTCCGACCATGGCCATGTCCGCCCCTGTATATTTCAGGATCCGCAGGGAGTCCTCCGGTTTGAATATGTCCCCGTTGGCTGTCACCGGGATGTGCACGGCCTCTCTGACCGCCCGGATCCAGTCCCAGTTTGCCCTTCCCCCGTACATCTGGACGGCGGTTCTTCCGTGTACGGTCACGGCGGCGGCTCCCGCCTCCTCCATGGCCCGGGCAAACTCCACGCAGTTGATGGACCCCCGGTCCCAGCCCAGCCGGAACTTCACGGTCACCGGGACCCGGTCCCGGACACCTCTTCTGACTGCCTCCAGCACCCGGACCGCCTTCTCCGGATCCCGCATCAGTCCGCAGCCGTCGCCGGAGTTTGCCACCTTCGGCACAGGGCAGCCCATGTTAATATCAATGATATCTGCTCCGGAGGCCTCCAGGGCGATGGCTGCCCCCTCCTCCATGCATGCGGGGTCACTGCCGAAGATCTGCGCCGCGGCGGGGTGTTCCCCCTCCCCCAGCTGCAGAAGGGCCAGGGACTTCTCCGAGTGAAAGCACAGCGCCTTTGCGCTGACCATCTCCGTGCAGGTCAGGGCGGCCCCCTGCTCCCTGCAGAGGGTGCGGAAAGCCATGTCCGTCACCCCCGCCATGGGGGCCAGACAGACGGGACTCTCTATCTGTACGCCGCCGATTGAAATCATGACAACCTCCTGCCGGGAGCTCCGGAACAGCACAGATTTTATCATTGCCGGCCATGCTTGACAAGGATTTCTCCAGTATGTACAATTGGGCAA
>CAYYHY010000447.1:0-1727 GCA_964471855.1 uncultured Oscillospiraceae bacterium
TTCTCAATGTTGATCGTTTCGCCGGACTTCCGGGCATCAGGATGGCTGATGCTGATGTCAACTGCCAGTCTGGTGCTGCCCAGGGCTTTGCCGGAAACAGTATATCCGGAATCGGCTGAACCGCTGACTTCGGCAACAGCGGGGTCGCTGGATTGGACGGTGTATGTGTATTCGAGACCGTCTGCTCCTGTCAGCTCAGGGGGAGTCAGTTCTATGCTGCCGCCCAATGGGACCTCAACAGGACTGGTTACAAAGGCGCTGATCTCTTCCCCGTAAGGCAGAGGAGTGGGATGGAAGGTCTTCCTGTCAGCAACCTTGGCGTAGACCGTGCCGGATGACGTCCCGAGTGCACCGGCATCCAGAGGAATGGTAATGGAGGTTTCCGTTCCGGTAACATGGTAGCCGCTGCTGACCGGTTCTGTGCATTCGCTGTCCTTGTAGAAGATGAGCGTCTCGCCGGACTTCAGCTCGCTGGCTTTGATGTCTGCAACAGCGTAGTCCTCATGGCCGGGAGAAGGAAGGTTGTATACAGTGGCTTTGACAGTTCGGCTGTCCGCCCTGTAGGAGATGGTCGCTGTTCCGTGTGCAGAAGTGTAGTTCGCATCTGCAGGGACAAACTCATAGGTGTAGGACTGTCCTTCTGCAGCTTTGACGGACGAGGCCGGATCCCCTCCGACGTCAGACCAGATATAGGTTCCATCCAGCTTAGACCCGCTAACTCCGGTCGCGCCGCTGAGAACGGCACTGCTCAGGAGATCCCCTTCAGCTACCGGCTCTGCCTTGACGTCTGTGAGGTCAGGAGCTGCCTGTGTGATGATGAACTCATAGGTGCCGGCAGTCGCCGCATAGTCTGCAGTCTCTTCGAAGCTGACACGGACATCATAGGTGCCAGCATTAACCGGCTCGCTGGAGGTGTAGCCCTCGTCATCTGCAGCCTGTACAGCCAGGTCCACATGAGGTCTGTATTCCGTGGTGACTGCGGCGCCCGGTATTTCAGCGCCGTTTGCATCATTAACCTTGACTGTGACGCCCTGGGCTTTGCCGCTGTAGACAGTGACAAGACTGTCGCCGAAATCGAAACGCACGACGTTCTTGTCCTCCAGCAGGATATTTGCCGAGCCTTTCAGGCTGGTGTAGTTTCCGCTGTCTGCCGGGGTGAAGGTCCACTTTGCTTCATATGTACTGCCCACTACGCCCGAAAGCAAAGTCTGCGGACTGTCCCATTTGACCGTGCCGTGGACAGGCATCGACCTGTTGGAACTGTTTACAAACGAGCCGGCGGGAATGACTGAACTCAGGGGGTTGCCGATCTTGCCCGGTGCCTCTCCAACCGTACCCTTAGGTGTGGCCTGTGTGACGGTCATGTTTGCCGTGCCGGTCAGGGTAACCTTGTAGTTGCTGTTGGCATCGGACACCGCTGCAGCTGTGACGGGGTAGGTTCCGGCGTTCGCAGCCTCAGCAGTGCCGGCGCTCTGAAGCATGACATGAAGGTCCGCCTTGGTCTGGTCCGTGACAAGACCGCTGCCGGCGCCAGCTGCAGTGACTTCGAAATCCTTATCGCTGAATGAATAGTCGGTGCCGTATACCTTGCTGACTTCATTCAGCGTGATGCTGGCAGGCCGCTGGCTGATCTTCGCAGAGCAGTGAGCCTCAGTGTTGGGAGTGTAGTTTGCAGCATCCGCTCCCGTCAGACCGAAACCGCTGACAGTTACGGTTACCGGGCTTGC
>CAYYHY010000448.1:0-1725 GCA_964471855.1 uncultured Oscillospiraceae bacterium
TCCGGCATGGTGAGGATGGGGATCATGGTGATGGATCCCGGCTTGCCCACCTGCCGGCCGGCCCGTTCGTACATGGTGGCCAGGTCGGTGTACAGGTAGCCCGGATAGCCGCGGCGCCCGGGTACTTCCTTCTTGGCGGCGGAGATCTCACGCAGGGCCTCGGCGTAGTTGGTGATGTCCGTGAGGATGACCAGCACGTGCATGTCCTTCTCGAAGGCCAGATACTCGGCCGCGGTCAGGGCCATGCGGGGGGTGGCGATGCGTTCCACGGCGGGGTCGTTGGCCAGGTTGGTAAACAGCACGGTGCGGTCGATGGCGCCGGTGCGGCGGAACTCCTGGACGAAGAACTCGGACTCCTCGAAGGTGATGCCGATGGCGGCGAAGACCACGGCGAAGTTGGACTCCCCGTCCAGCACCTTGGCCTGGCGGGCGATCTGGGCGGCCAGGGCGGCGTGGGGCAGACCGGAGCCGGAGAAGATGGGCAGCTTCTGGCCGCGGACCAGGGTGTTCAGACCGTCGATGGTGGAGATGCCGGTCTGGATAAACTCGTTGGGGTAGTTGCGGGCGGCGGGGTTCATGGCCAGGCCGTTGATGTCCCGGTACTCGTCAGCGAGGATCGGGGGACCGCCGTCGATGGGGTTGCCCATGCCGTTGAATACGCGGCCCAGCATGTCGCCGGACACGGCCAGCTGCTGGGGGTGGCCCAGGAAGCGGATCTTGGAGTTGGCCAGGTTGATGCCGGCGGAGGACTCGAACAGCTGCACCACAGCGGAGTCGCCGTTGACCTCCAGCACCTTGCAGCGGCGGATGGAGCCGTCTGTAAGCTCGATCTCAGCCAGTTCGTCGTAGGTGACTCCCTGGACCCGGTTGACCACCATCAGAGGGCCGGAAATCTCCTGGATTGTCTTATATTCGCGAATCACAGTGCGTCCGCTCCCTTCTCCGCAATGGCGGTGATTTCATTCTCCATCTGCTCGCTCATGGCGGCGTAGACGGTCTTGTACTGGTCGGCGGGCACGGACTTGGCGCGGCCGATGAGCTCCCGCACGGGCACGGTGAACAGGTCGTTCAGTCCGGCGCCCCGGTCGGAGGCGGCCCGGCACAGGTTCTCGTACCTGCGGATGAGGGCCAGCAGGCGGGCCTGGCGGTCATACTCGGAGTAGGAGTCGATGTCCACGAAGGAGTTCTGCTGCAGGAAGTCCTCGCGGATCATCTTGGCGATCTCCAGGGTGATCTGGTCCTTGGCGGACAGGGAGTCCTTGCCGACCAGCTGGACGATCTCGTTGAGGCTGTCCTCCTCCTGGAGCACGGACATGGCCCAGTCCCGGTTGATCAGGAAGTCCTTGCCCAGGTGCTCGTCGTACCAGGGCTTGAGGGAGTCCAGATACAGGGAGTAGGAGTTCAGCCAGTTGATGGCGGGGAAGTGGCGCCGGTAGGCCAGGGAGGCGTCCAGGGCCCAGA
Source organism: uncultured Oscillospiraceae bacterium (assembly GCA_964471855.1). Classification (GTDB taxonomy): domain Bacteria; phylum Bacillota; class Clostridia; order Oscillospirales; family Oscillospiraceae; genus Lawsonibacter. The sequence goes on from CAYYHY010000448.1 coordinate 1,462, forward strand.
ACACCTTGACGATGCGCATGGTGGCCTGGGAGACGGGCTCGGAGAGGTCGCCGCCCGGAGGGGACACGGCGCCCACGGCGGTCAGGCTGCCCCGGCGGTCCTCCTCGGACCCCAGGCAGGAGACGGAGCCGGCCCGTTCATAGAACTGCGCCAGACGGGAGGACAGGTAGGCGGGGTATCCCTCTTCGCCGGGCATCTCCTCCAGACGTCCGGACATCTCGCGCAGGGCCTCGGCCCAGCGGGAGGTGGAGTCGGCGATGACGG
>CAYYHY010000449.1:0-1723 GCA_964471855.1 uncultured Oscillospiraceae bacterium
TCCGGGGATTCCATGCTTTCTGCCATATCCAGGGCCCAGTCCATGTCCTCTGCTTCCAGAAGTCTCTCCCGGATCATGAGCTCCAGCATGTGCGGAAACTTTCTCAGCCGTTTTTTGTGCTTTTGGATATAGGAAAGCCAGTCTCTGATGTCCTCCCTGGAAAACTGGATACCTTCATGGCGGGCCAGTGCGAACCCCCGCAGGGCGAAGTCCCGGAGTTTCGGGGGCACCATGCGCAGAGGACGGTCCCGGAAATCAACTGCCAGGGTGCCGCTGCAATCATTCTGGTAATACATGTCCAGAGCCTCTGCGGTCAGGGGGGTGCTGCGGCCCAGGACGGTAAGCCGCTCAAGGCTGGTCATGCCTACGAAGGCGTGGGGGAAGATCTCCGTGATGCCGGCGGGGAGAATGAGACTGCGCAGGGAACTGCAATCGCTGAAGGCGTACTCGTCTACTGAGGTTACGGTGTCCGGTATCTGCACCTCGCACAGAGAGGAGCAGCCGCTGAACAGACACATCGGAATGCATGTCATCCCGGCGGGCAGGACAACCCGGCGCAGATTTCTGCAGTTCCAGAACGCAAAGGGGGAAATGTCCGTACTGCCATGGAAGACCACCTCCTCCAGCCGGGGGCAGTTCTTGCAGGCTGATACCTGCATGCTGCGAACATTTTCGTGGAGTTCCAGGCGGGTGATCTGCGAGCCGGACAGGGAACTGCTCCCAACCTCCGATAACTCGGGAGGGAGACTGTACTCCCCGGTCATGGCCGGTGCGGCGCAGAGAGTGTGAGAGCAGCTGGAGAGAAGCGCCTCACCTCTGGTGCTGTACCATGGGGAGCCAGGGGCTACTACAAATTCACTTAAACTGGTGCACTTGCTGAAGGCGTCTAAGAAGATGTAGCAGATACTGGCCGGGATGCTGATGCGGCGCAGAGCGCTGCAGCCGCTGAAGCAGGAGAAGCCCACGTACCTTGTTCCCTCCGGAATGGAGAATTCCTCCAGCGACGTACAGCGGGAGAACATGCAGTCACCGAGGACCTCAGGAGCGGATCGGAACACCACCCGGACAAGAGAAGTGCATTCGCAGAAGACGTGTGTTCCAATATCCTGTACGGCACCCATCTCTGCGTACTCCAGGTGTTCACAGGACTGGAACGCACAGTTCCCCAGCAGGGAGACAGAGTCAGGCAGAGTGATTTTCCGGAGACTGCATCCCCGGAAGGCATTTTTGCCGATGGAGGTCAGCGTGTCCGGGAGGGAGACGCTTTCGATCCCGCTGCCGGAGAAAGCCTTCTCTCCAATGGCGGTCACAGTATCCGGCACTGTCACATGTTTAGCTCTGCCAGTATACTTTAAGAGGACAGTTCCGTTTTCATCAAAACTGAACATGAAATAACCTCCTTGAAAATCTGAAGCAACAATGCCGCCGTCATATGTACAGTTTCACCTGTCCCTGCTTCCGAAGACCGGGAAGGAGACACCGGCGGGAGAGGCGGAAGGGGAGGAAGACAACCGCGCCGGATAACACCTTCCCCTGGGGCAGAGGGAGAGAGGACGGGAAGTCAGGTGCCCAGCAAGGCCTCCCGGTAGCGTCTCGATGCCAGTGCCTCCATGTCCTTCTGGGAGATATGCCCGTGCCGGTACTGGAGCAGGAGGGCCTTGAGTTCCAGGGATTCCATGCTTTCTGCCATATCCAGAGCCCAGTCCATATCCTCTGCTTCCAG
>CAYYHY010000450.1:0-1720 GCA_964471855.1 uncultured Oscillospiraceae bacterium
GCATCACCACCCCCGAGTCCTTCACCAAGTCCACCCCCGCCTACTTCCAGGACGGGAACGGCAACTACATCTACGGCATCGCCGGCGGTACGGACGGCGCCGACCTGTATGCAGCCGTGCAGGAAGCTGTTGACGCTGCCTCCAAGGAGGCGGACATCGTCATCGGACTGGGCCACCTGGGCGTAGACCAGGCCTCCTCCCCCTGGACCTCCAAAGAGGTCATTGCCAACACCACCGGACTGGACGCCTTCATTGACGGCCACTCCCACACCACCATGCCCATGGAGGAAGTCAAGGACAAGGCCGGCGAGACAGTCGTCCTGACCCAGACCGGCTCCTATCTGAACGCCCTTGGCCAGATGATCATCACCGAGGACGGGGAGATCACCACCAGCCTCCTCACCGCTGAGGATCTGGCCAATGTCACCCCCGACGCTGACGTGAAGGCCATCGAGGACAGCTGGAAGACCGCTGTCAACGACCAGCTGGGCCAGGTCATCGGCACCACCTCCGAGACTCTGGGCAACTTCATGCCTGACGGCACCCGCCTGGTGCGCAGCGTGGAGACCAACTCCGGCGACATCGCCTCCGACGCCCTGTACTATCTCTTCGACAACAAGGGTCTGGACGTGGACGCTGCCATCATGAACGGCGGCGGCATCCGCAATGAGGCCATCACCGGCGACATCAGCTACCTCACCTGCAAGAACATGCACACCTTCGGCAACGTGGCCTGCCTGATCACCGTCAAGGGTCAGCAGATCATCGACGCCCTGGAGTTCGGCGCCCGCGGCACCGGCACCGGCGAGGAGATCGGCGGCTTCCTGCAGCCCTCCCACCTGAAGTACACGGTGGACGTCTCTGTTCCCTCCAGCGTCACCATGGACGACAAGGGCGTGTTCACCGGCGTGGCCGGCGATTACCGCGTCAAGAACGTTGAGATCTACGACGAGGCCTCCGACTCCTATGTGCCTCTGGATCCCAATGCCGAGTACAACCTGGCCGGCTACAACTACACCCTCCGCGACCTGGGCGACGGCTTCTCCATGTTCCAGGGCTCTGTCAATGTTCTGGACTATGTCATGGAGGACTACCAGGTCCTGGCCAACTATGTCCAGTCCTTCGAGAAGAACGAGGCCGGTCTGCCGGTAGTCAGCGGCTATGCTGACCTCTACGGAGACAGCCGCATCACCCTCGAGTACTACGACGACGCCGCTGTGGGCTACACCAAAGCTCTGGCCAGCGGCTATGACGCCGAGCTGGAGGAGGGCATCCAGATGGCCTCCTTCCTGGGTCTCATGTACGGCACCGGCAACGGTGCGTTCACCCCTGACGGACAGGTGACCCGCAGCATGCTTCTCACTGTCTGCGCCCGCATCGCCGGCACAGAGAATGCAGAAGGTGCCCCCTGGTACGCAGCAGGTCAGACCTGGGCCGCTGCCAACGGCATCGACGCCGCCAATCTTGATGAGGTCATCACCCTGCAGACCGCTGTAGACGCTCTCAAGACTGCATACGGCTCCACCGCCGAGGCCGGCTACTCTGCGGAAGCTCTGGCTGCCCCCTGCACCCGTGCTGTTCTGGCACAGGCCGCAGCCGACATTGCCATCACCGCTCCCGCCCCTGTACAGGCCGAACCGGAAGCCTGATCTACCCTCTCTGGAACACTGCGCCCCGGCATCTCCGGATGCCGGGGTTCCTTCTGCCCTGCGCATGGAGA
>CAYYHY010000451.1:0-1715 GCA_964471855.1 uncultured Oscillospiraceae bacterium
CCTGCTCCAGGGTCTGGAGCAGATGCCAAGGGAGCTGTTTGCCGTGGGCGAGCTGAGCGGTCCGGCAGAGACGGAACCCATGCTGGACCGGCTCTTTGATGTGACGGTCTCCTTTGACCGCTACAGTCTGGAGGACCTGGCGGAGACGGTCCTGGCTTACCTGGAGGCGGATCTGCGGGCGGAGGGGATGGACCCCGTCCCGGAGCAGCACATGGAGCTGCTGCGCAGGTCCCTGCTGGAGGCGCCCTCTCTCCCCTCCCCCGGGGAAATCCGGGATATGGTGCGCAGAGCGGTGCGGGAGCCGGGACCCGGCAGCGCCGTGAGCCGGGTCTGGCGGGCTGTATACGGGGAGCCGGACAGCGAAGCCTTGCTGAAACTGAAGGAGCGGGGCTGGTCTGTGCGGGAGACGGAGGTCCTCACCGGAGTGGCAAAGAGCACGGCCTCCAGCCGCATGCGGCGGAAGGCGGCGTCCGCCAGACGGGAGAAACGCTGAAATTCCGGCCTGGAATCCGGGAATCCTGCCGCCGGAGGTCCCCTCTGCATGGGAAAAATTCGTATTTCCGCCGGTATTTCCCCCTTTACAGCAGGGAACAAGTATGATATATTAACCGGGCGCGCCAGACAGGCGCATCCCCGCTGTCCTCTGCTTCGTTTCAGGATACCGCCCGGAACCGGTTTCCGGGGTTTCACCCGCCTGTTACGCAGCCCTTGGACAAGCTGAACGAAAGGTGGAAAACTTCTGTGATCCGCAAGGACGAAAAGACGGCCATCATTGAGGCCAACCGCATTCACGAGACGGATACCGGCTCCCCGGAGGTCCAGATCGCCATCCTCACAGCCCGCATCAACGAGCTGACCCAGCACCTGAAGGTGCACATCCACGACAACCACAGCCGCCGCGGCCTGTACAAGATGATCGGCAACCGCCGCAAACTGCTCAACTACCTGATGCGGACGGATATCGAACGGTACCGTGCCATCATCGCCAAGCTCGGCATCCGCAAGTGAGATTATGGTGTGCAGGGATTCCCTGCGCACAGGTGCGAAGCTGACAGCAGGGCGGTTTGGGACTTCCAGGCCGCCCTTTTCCCGCGCATCCGCTTCGGCGTCCCCCCTCTTCTAGCCTTTGCATGCCGGCCCGGCAGGGACGGACCGGGATTCAAGTGCTATAAGAGCCGACAGGATTCTGAGGCGGGTGACAGCACAGACTTTTGTATAAGGAGCGATAGCATGTCAACCGTTATCAGGAAAAAGGAATTCCCCAATTTCAGGAGCTGGACCATGGACCTGTGCGGCCGTCCCCTGACCATCGAGGTGGGCAAGGTGGCGGAGCTGTGCGCAGCTTCCGCCATGGTGAAGTACGGCGACACCTCGGTACTGGTGGCCGTCACCGTGGCTCCCCGTCCCCGGGACGGCGTGGACTTCTTCCCCCTGTCCGTGGACTTCGAGGAGAAGCTGTACGCCGTGGGGCGCATCCCCGGCTCCTTCATGCGCCGGGAGGGCCGTCCCTCCCTGCCCGCCGTGCTGGCCAGCCGGCTCATCGACCGGCCCATGCGGCCCCTGTTCCCCTACGACTTCCGCAATGACGTGTGCATCACCTGCACCGTCATGAGCGTGGACTACGACTGCTCCCCCGAGGTGGCGGCCATGATCGGCGCCTCCGCCTGCGTGAGCTACTCCGAGATCCCCTTCGCCGGCCCCATCGGCTGCCTGGA
>CAYYHY010000452.1:0-1695 GCA_964471855.1 uncultured Oscillospiraceae bacterium
GCCCGGCAGACGGGAAGCACGGCCTTCGGGCTGTGTCCTCCCCAGGTCCCCCGCGCCAGTGCTGCCGGGCGGAATTCATGCAGGCGGACCGGCCTGCATCAGGGGCAGAGCGCCTCATACAAAGCGGCAGACGTGGTCGACGGCCACATCGGAGAAGCCGAAAGCCTCCGCTTTTGTCAGCTTTCCGCTGCAGACGTCCCTGATGATCTCCAGCAGTTCGGCGCCCATCTCCCGGTACGTCTTTGTGCCTGCCACAATGGCGCTGAGATCCACGTCCATGTTGTCTTCCATCCTCTGATAGGTGCGGGCGTTGGCGGTGACCTTCAGCACCGGCACAACTGCATTGCCGGTGGGAGTCCCCCGGCCGGTTGTAAAGATGATGGCACTGCACCCGGCTGCCGCCATGGCGGTGACAGATGAGATGTCATACCCTGCCGTATCCATCAGAATCGCACCCTGCTTTGTCGGGCGTTCCGCCTGACCCAGAACCTCCACCACCGGACGGGTTCCGCCCTTGCGGATGCACCCCAGGCTCTTCTCGTCCAGGGTGGAGAGTCCCCCTGCCTTGTTTCCGGGGGTGGGCTGACCCGCCCTGCAGTCCTGGCCGGCCGCCGCCAGGTGGGCCTCATAATCCCTGCAGACCTGGATGATCTGATTGTGAATCTCCGGAGTGGCTGCCCGCCTGGCCAGCACATGTTCGGCGCCGATCCACTCAATGGACTCGCTCATGATGGTGGAGGCCCCCATGTCCACCAGCAGGTCGCTGAGTTCACCCACTGCCGGATTGGCTGCTATGCCGGAGGTGGCATCCGATCCGCCGCACTCGATGCCCAGCAGCAGCTCCGAGATGTCGCACAGCTCCCTCTGCTGCAGGGCGGCCTCCGCCGCCATGTCCCGGGCCGCCCGGACCGCCTTCTCGATGGTCCGCAGCGTCCCGCCTTCATCCTGAATCCCGAAGGACACCACCGGTTTCGATGTCATGCCCTGGATCTTCTGCCGCAGTTCCCGGTGGGGAACAGTCTCACAGCCCAGCCCGATGATGACCACGCCCCAGACATTGGGGCTGCAGGCAAACCCGGTGAGCACTTTCTGGCTCAGGGCGGTGTTTGCCGCCACATCGGAGCATCCGGTGTTGAAAACGATGTTCACCGCACCCCGGACCTGTCCTGCCGCCACCCGGCAGCACTCGCTGGCGCAGGCGCAGGTGGGAAGAATGAGAATGTGATTGCGGATGCCTGCCCGGCCCCCGCTGCGTCTGTAGCCCCAGAACTCCATGCTGCATACCCTCCTCTTCCGCTACAGCGGCAGCATCTCGCTGTCGTAGTCCCTTGGCACGCTGAACAGATTTCTGTGGGAGACCCAGTGACCGGCGGGGATGGTCTCCGACGTCCGCCCCAGGCTCTCTCCGTACTTGACAACTTCGCCGCCCTCCGGGATCTCCGTCAGGGCCACCTTGTGGCAGCTGGGGATGTCCTCCAGCGCCTTCATGGTGACGGTCACGCCCTCCCGCCGGTACACTACATCCTCACCGGCCGCCACATCGGCTACGCAGGTGACCACATTGTCGGCAGGGTCCATCAGCAGCGCATTGATTTCCACTGGCAGCAGCTCCTTTCCCAGGTTTCCCGACTGTTCTGCCGGTGTCCTTACGATACCACGCCCTTAATATAAGTTCAAATTTACAGTTTTTATATA
>CAYYHY010000453.1:0-1692 GCA_964471855.1 uncultured Oscillospiraceae bacterium
GGACGTCATTCGTCTTAACCTCCGGGGTCTCAGTGCGGGTCTTCTCAATCATCAGGTAACCCCCCTGTGTTTGATGCGGGTTTCAACAAAGTCGTTGAAAAATCTGTTGGCATCCGTGGAGTGGAGCGTGTACTCATAGAGGATGAGGGCGATCACCAGGTCAGTCTGGTCACTGGAGTAGCCGCTTATTGAGGGCTTCAGGGCCGCGCTGATGGCTTCCAGCTGCTCATCGAAGTCGGTGAACTGGGTGGAGTCGTGGATGGCCTGCTCCGAAGAGAGGAGATGATACAGGAGACGCCGGAGGGTGGGAGTGTGGTTCCCGTTTTCCGAGGTGGCGAAGTCCATGAATGCCGTTCTGACAGTTGAGTCAAGCCTGGATTTCGGCACAGAGGTCTCCAGCCGGCGCAGGGCCTCGGGGTCCTCCCGCTGTTTCAGGACAGAGTTCATGGTGTAGTCCAGAATGTCCTCTGCCACCTGGGAACCGTCGCTGTCCGCCGGAAGGCTGTCCTTCTGCTGACCCGGCAGGGCACCGCCCCGGGGTTCAAAGTAGGCGACCTTGCAGAGGACGGGCTGTATCCATTCGTTCTGGTACACTGCCGCGACCCCGCGGGGCAGTCTGGCAATCTCCACGATCTGGTCGTCGTTCAGGTTGGCGGCCCGGCCTGCCAGTTCCCGGTCGGACTGGTCCGGCAGACGCATGATGATCTTGGTGTTGGTGTTGCGGATCACGGAGAGGTCCAGGAGTCCGGGGGCCTGGTCTGCGATGATGAAGCCCTCGCCCCAGGTGCGCATCTCCGCGATGGCGCTGGCCAGCATTTCCACGCTCTTGCCCTGGAGATCGGCACCTTCTGCGGCCTGGGCTGAGGAGCCCCGCTTGAGGAGGTTGTGTGCCTCTTCCAGAACAGTGACATGCCGGAGTCCGGAGTTCATGCCGGCTCCGCCGCTCATCCGGTATTCCTGGAGCTTCAGTACCAGCATGCCCATGATGAGCGCCCTGGTCTCGGAGGAGCCAACCCGGCTCAGGTCCACAATGACATTGCGGTCGAACAGATCCGCATCCAGAAGGTCGTCGCAGGTGAAGATCATGCCGTTGATGCCAGTGGACAGGGACTGGAGACGGGTAAGGAGGGAACCTTTGTAGGCGCCCTTGTTCTCCGTGTCGTACTCGCTTGTGTCAATGATCTCCCGGATGTTGCGGGCCACATCGGCGAAGGTGGGGTAGATGTTCTCGCTGTATCTGCAGACGGAGCGGATCAGGTCCCACCCGCAGTCCGTGTAGGACTTCTCCACGGCGCTTTTGAGAACGGCGGGCATGGCGGCGTACATGGGCCAGCATACGTTGAAGATCTCCACCAGCCTGTCCAGGTGCTCCAGCACGTGGATGCCCTCCGGGAATCGGAAGGGATTGATGCGGAGCAGGGGAGTGAGGGACGGGTTGGTGCCGTATACGTGCACGTCGAGTTTCGGGTCTCCGCCGAAGACCTGGCGGTATTCGCCCTTGGCCGGCTCAATCACCATGAACTTTATGCCCTGGTCCGCGGCCTGGCCGAGGATCTGGCAGACCGTGTTGCTCTTGCCGGAACCTGTGCTGCCGGTAATGAAGGTGTGGGAGGCGAGGGAGTTCATGTTCAGAGTGACAGCGGCGGACTCCTCCCGGTTCATGTGGAATATGCGGCCCAGTGCCAGAGAGGC
>CAYYHY010000454.1:0-1687 GCA_964471855.1 uncultured Oscillospiraceae bacterium
GCATCTATGAGATCGTCCCATGACCCCGGAGGTGAAACCGATGGTGAAAAAACTGCCCGCTGCCGCATCCGCTCTGCTCCTTGCTCTCCTTCTGGCCGCCGTGCCGGCCGCAGCAGCCGGGGAGACCGGCACTGAACTCCCGGACTGGTGTTCCGATGCAGTCTCCTGGGCGCTTCAGGAGGACCTGTTTCCAGGTGCCTTCACCCAGGGCCGGCCGGTAAGCAGGGCAGAGGCGGTGTGCATCCTCTGGAGGCTGGAGGGCCGCCCCGCCCCGGGGAGCTGGCAGTCCCCCTTCCCGGACATCCCGGCGGACCACCCCGCCGCTCCCGCGGTCCTCTGGGCGGCAGAACAGGGAATTGTACAGGGGGACAGACAGGGTCTCTTCCGCCCTGACGAACTGTGCACCCGGTCCCAGGCCGCCTCCCTCCTGTGGCGCATGGAGGGACAGCCGGCGGTGGCACCCGTCCAGGTCTTCTCCGACGTGCAGCCGGACTCCTGGTTCGGAACGGCTGCCGCCTGGGCCTCCAACCGGAGGATCCTCTCAGGGGACGGCAGCGGCCGCTTCCTCCCTGACGAACTGTGCACCATGGAGCAGTTTGCTGTCATGCTGTACCGGACAGCGCCGGATCTCACCGGCGGTCTGGAACTGCCCGTCAGCGGCGCCACCGGCTTCGCCTCCGTGGACCTCCCTGTCTTCCAGTCCCCCGGGACGGCGGAGACAGAAGGAAGCCTGAAGCCCGGAGACCCCTTCCTCATCCTGGAGGAGTCCGGAGACTGGTGGCACATAAATGCTGGGACCCTGACCGGGTGGGTGGAGCACCGGCTGTGCATGATCAACCTGCCGGACGTGATCCCCTCCATCCTCTATGATGACACCAACTCTTACAGCTCCCGGATGGTCAGCTCCGGCAGAGCCCTGCCCGGCATCACCGGGGAGGCCCTGTACAGCTGCCGCAGCTTCAACCCCCGCCTGGGCCGGGAGGAGTATGTCATGCCCATGCTGTACGCCGCCGCCAGGCAGGTGTGCACCGCCCAGCAGGCGGCCCTGGATGCCGGCACCTGCCTTCAGGTGTACGAGACCTTCCGTCCCGCCCATGTCCAGAAGGCCATAGCCGGCGCAGTCCAGAACCTGGCCGCATCGGACCCGGAGGTGATGGCGGGGCTGGCCTCCTCCCCCTGGCGGATGAACGACTTCATTGCCCTCAATGTATCCAACCACCAGAGGGGGATCGCCCTGGACGTCAGCCTGGTGAGGGTGGAGCAGATCCGGACGGAGCACGCCGGTTCCCTCCGGTACATATCCGTCTCCGGCTTCCAGCCCTGCGCCATGCCCACGGAGATTCACGAGCTCAGCCGGGCGGCGGCCTCCGCGGAGGCCCCAGGCAGTCTGGTTCCCAGTTCCCATATGACGGAAGCCGCCCTTCAGCTGAGAGGGTTCTTCCAGCAGGCAGGCATGACGCCTCTCGCCTCGGAGTGGTGGCACTTCAACGCCTTTGACGCCCTGCCCCCGGACCGCCCCTGCCTGGGCCAGTTTGAGGTATCCGCATGTCTCAGCAGGGCCCCCGCCTCCCCGGGGGAGGCCGGCTGACCGGTGTACGCCCTGGGATGGGCGGACAGCTCCGCTGCCTCCACTTCTCAGAAATCCACCGGAGCAGCTGGTACAGCAGCGAGACGGCATCCAGTCAGA
>CAYYHY010000455.1:0-1672 GCA_964471855.1 uncultured Oscillospiraceae bacterium
GCTGGTCTGCACAGGTGTCACAGACTGTGTCAAGACGGGGGAGGCGATGCGGCCTCTCCCCTGCCGCCCGGGCCGGCAGAGCCGTGCACATTCTGGGACGTCAGGGAACAGGGAAAGGTTTCAGGGGCATCTGGCGCGGCCGGGAAGGGGAGATCCCAAGTACCCGGCTGGATTCTTCCTGCCTGCGGGGACCTCCGGCAGCGGCCGTGTTCCTGTGCAGGAAGAGAAAGACCTGAAGCGCAGGGGGGAGGAGAGCTGCTCCCGGAGGCAGCCGGGGAAGCGCCGGAGGCCGAAAAGACGAACATATACTATCACCTGCCCGGTCATATGCAATCCACGCATGGAAATTCAGCGGACCGCACAAATCTGAGCCTTAACAGACACAAAAACTGTTGAAACTGCACAGCAGACCCCCGGGAGGGGCGGACCCTCCCGGGGACGGCTGCCTGAGCCGGGATTCAGAAGCGCCAGCGCTCGGTGCCGGAGCTCAAGTCTGTGCCGTGGCTGCTGGAGGCCTCCATGATCTGGGCCCAGGCCCAGTGGGTGACGGGGACGTCGGAGAACTGGGTCAGGCTTCCCCCATAGGTGCGGAGGAAGGCCTCGTCGGGGACGCGGCCCAGGGCCCGGTTGGTGAGGGTCACCATCTCCGCCCTGGACAGACCTGTGTCGGGGCTGAAGGTGCCGTCGGGCAGGCCCACAACCCAGCCGGCGTGCCAGGCATAGTACCCGCAGGCGAAGGCCCAGTGGGAGGGCTGAAGGTCAGGGAAGACGGTGCTGGAACCGGAGGCGGGCTGGACGCCCTTGAGCCTGCATACCAGCTCCACGTACTCCGCCCGGGTGATGACCTCCTCGGGGCGGAAGCGGGTTCCGGTATTGTGGAGCCCTTCCAGGATCCCCATGTCCCAGGCGCGGGCGATCTCCCCTGCGTACCAGGTGCCGTCGGGCACGTCCGTGTAGGGGGCGGGACCGGCGGTCTCATTCCCGCTGCTGCCGTATGCGGCCCGCATGAGCATCACCAGGGCCTCTGCCCTGGTGGTGGGTCTGGAGGGGGCAAAGAGCCCGTCCCCCACCCCGGTGATGTAGGCGGCGTGGAAGCTCTCCGGGTCCGTATCGGAGACGGCGTTTACAGTCAGGTCTGCGGGGAGGGAGGGGAAGGTGATGCGGACGCTGCCGCCGCTGAGGTGCTCCACCCTGTAGGTCCTGCCGGCGTAGGCGATCTGGGCGGTGTTCTCTGTTACAATGCGGGTGGAGGTGCCCAGCTGGAGGCTGACGCTCCGGAGGATGCAGCCCTCATCGGGGACGGCTGTGACGGTGACCTCCTGGCCGGATTTGACGCTGGTGCTGTCCGGGTCGAGGGTCACGGTGCTGCCGGGGTCCTCCAGAATCTCGATATGCCGGGTGCCGGACTTTATGCTCTCCCGGCTGGCGGTGACAGACACCTCCATGTCCCGGGTGACGCTGCGCAGGGTCAGCTCGGCTGCGCCTCTGCCGGTCCAGGATACGTCGCACTGCTGGCCGCTGACGGTGAGGGAGGTCTCCGTCTGGTGCAGGGACTCCCTGCGCCCCCCGCAGGTGACAGCGATCTCCTCTACGGCGAAGCCGGACTTTGGCGTGAAGGTGAGCACCCGGCTGGTCCCGTCCCTGAAGGAGAGGGTCCGGTTCCCTGTGTAGC
>CAYYHY010000456.1:0-1660 GCA_964471855.1 uncultured Oscillospiraceae bacterium
CTGACGGTCTCCGGGATCTCCTCTTCCGGTTCCGTCCGGGTTTCGGTCTCTTCCTCCTCCGGGGCTTCCTCCGGCTCCGGTTCTGCAGCCGTCTCCGGCTCCTTCCGGTCCGCCTGGGCAAGACGCTCCAGGGCAGTGAGGGCGGCAGCCAGATTGTCTATGTCCGCAATGGATGGCTGGAGGGCGGACAGGCCCTCTGCCGCCGGTTTCTCTGTGTCAGCCGCGGCAGAAGATGCAGGTTCTTCCTCCGTATCCTCCGCCTCCGGTCCGGTCTCTTCCTCTTCCGGCTCCGGTTCCCTCTCCTTCTGAGACGGTCCGGACTCTGCAAACTCGGCGTTGAGCATCTCCAGGATGCTCGCCTCGTCCGTTTCCGGGTGGGGCTGAATCAGTACAGGCAGGGGCACCGGCTCTGCCGCCTCTTCCGGTTCCTCAGGTTCCTCCGGCTTCTCCTCCGCCGCTTCAGGGACCGGCTCCGGCTCCCCGGCCGTCTCCTCCTCTGCAGCGGGTTCTGCCTCCTCCCGGGCCTCGGGCTCCTTCTCTGCAGGGGCCTCCTCCCGGCTGTCCTCCGGCTGTTCCTCTTCCTTCTCCTCATCCGGGAGATGGAGCTCCCTGTCCAGCAGGGCGTAGGCCAGCTGATAGCCGAAGTACCGCTTCAGCGCGGTGACCTTCTCGGGGGCGGGGCGTCCGCTGCGGATCCAGGAGCAGAAGACCTCGTAGATCTCCAGCTCTCCGGACCGGCTCATGGCCAGGACCTCGTCCTCGCTGCAGCCCGCCAGCCGGTACTGGTACTTCTCCAGTTCGTCTCTGTATTCATCATCCCCGGGACGGACGGACAGGAAGGTGTCGACAATGGCGCGCACCCGCTCGTGGGCCCGGTCCTGCTCCTCCAGGGCGGAATTCAGCTCGTCCATGCTGTCTATGGAACTGTAGTCTCTGTCATCCACAGCGGAACTCTGCAGAAGAGTGATCCACTCCCTGCGGCTGGACGCCAGGCCGTCAAACATCTGCTGCAGCTTTGTGCTGTCCTCTTCGGTGGGGAATCTGCCCTTTTCAATCTTGTCTGCAAGATAGCGTATCTGTTCCAGTGTATCTGAGAACTGTTTCCGCAGTGCTTCCAAACCTGCCTCGCTCCTCTCTGCATGTAATACGGTGTATCCAGACCCGCCCTGAATCCGGCGGGGTGTGTTCAAGTACAGTTCTGATGTATGTCCTCCGGTGCGCTGCCGCTCCCGGAATCCCCCTCCCGGAGGCTTCGCAGTCCGTCCAGCACCACAGTTCCCGTGTGCACGGCTGCGGCCAGGAAGTTCAGGAGGGCATTCACCTGACCCGACTCCGAAAGTCCCGTTCTGCACCAGATGGCAAAGTGCTCGCAGTTGTTGAGCATGAGGTCGTACTGGCGCTCCCCCAGGCGGCTCCTGGCTCTGGCCACGGTCTCCTCCGGGGAATACAGCGTCACCGGTCCGGCGGTGCCCAGGGTGGAGAGGCTGTTCCTTACAAAGGCGAAGATCCTCCCCGCAGGGGTGCGCTCCGCATCCGGGTCCCCGGACTCCACCATGGAGGGGATGCTGCTCCCCTCGGGAAAGTTCAGGATGAAGAAACTGGAGGAGCCACCCAGGAACTTCTCGAAGGTAACGGTTCTCACCATGATGTCCTCGAAGTC
>CAYYHY010000457.1:0-1656 GCA_964471855.1 uncultured Oscillospiraceae bacterium
AGGGGAGGCGGCCGGAGGGGCCGCAGACAACTTCCCGGGCTCTGCGCACAGAGGAGAGGCGGGAACAGAGTCAGAGAGAATGCATGAGAGGCGGCAGCCGGGAGGGATCCCGGCTGCTTCTTTTTCGCCTTTAAACTCCCCTCTGCGCCCTGTTTATCATGTCTTCTCAGCCCCTGATTCTGAGGACTTTGCAGGCTGGTCTGCCGGCTGTTTGTGCAGAATGTACAGTTTTGATGAACAGCAGATTCAGTTTTCTGTGCAGAATGACGGAATGAAATGGCAGGATTCACCAGATTTCGGGCTTGAAACACCACGCCTCGGAGGAGTCTGGCCATTATAATGAAACCATGAGAGAGCAGAACCCCGGCTGCCTGCTCTCAAACCCGTCCCGGGTGAATCCCCGATTTTTCAGGCCGCGCCGTCTGAAAACAGCAGAAGGAGGTCAAACAAAGCATGAAAACGTTCCGCCTTGCCGCCGCAGTCCTCTGTATCCTGCTCCTGCCTGCAGCGCTCTCCGGCTGCTCGGCCGGAGAGAAACGAATCGTCCGCATCGGCCACAACCAGGCGGTGGACCACCCCACGAACATCGCCCTGCTCGCCTTCGAAACCTTTGTGGAGGAGAAGCTGGGGGACCGCTATGACGTGGAGGTCTACCCCAGCGAGCTGCTGGGTTCCCAGACGGACATGGTCCAGCTGACCCAGACCGGAGCCATCGACTTCTGCGTCGCCAGCAACTCCATCCTGGAGACCTTCTCCAGCAACTACACGCTGTTCAACCTGCCCTACCTCTTCGTCTCCAGCGACGCCTACCATGCGGCCATGGACGACCCGGCGGTGACGGATCCCATCTTCGAGTCCACCAAGGATGCCGGCTTTGAGGCCGTCACCTGGATCGACGCCGGCACCCGCAACTTCTACACCGTTAATACGGCCATCAATGCCCCGTCGGACCTGAAGGGTCTGAAGATCCGGGTTCAGCAGTCCCCCACCAACGTGCGCATGATGGAACTGCTGGGGGGCTCCGCCACCCCCATGGGCTTCGGCGAGGTGTACACCGCCCTCCAGTCCAAGGTCATCGACGGGGCGGAGAACAACGAGCTGGCCCTGACCTCCAACGGCCACGGGGATGTATGCAAGTACTACTCCTACGACATGCACCAGATGATCCCCGACATCCTCATCGGCAACTGCGGCTTCCTGGAGGGTCTCCCGGAGGAGGAGCGGGCGGTCTTTGACGAGGGCTTCCGGATTGTCAACCAGGTGGAGCGGGAGGAGTGGACCTCGGCCATCGAGGCGGCCATAGACAGGGCAGAGAACGAGCAGGGGGTCACCTTCCTCCACCCGGATGTGGCTCCCTTCCAGGAGATCTGCGCCCCCATGCACCAGGACCTGATCCGGGAGTACCCCGATCTGGCCCCCATCTACGAACAGATACAGAAGTGGAACGCCGGGCACGCCCCGGCGCAGCAGTGAAAGGAGGTCCTCCCGTGAACAGGCTCCGCACCCTTCTCACCCGTCTGCTCAATGTCCTGGCCGGCGCCAGCTTTCTGGTGATGGTGGCCCTCACCTGCTGGCAGGTCTTCACCCGCTACGTGCTCCAGAACCCCTCCTCCTGGTCCGAGGAACTGGTCTCCTACATGTTCGCCTGGATGGCCC
>CAYYHY010000458.1:0-1646 GCA_964471855.1 uncultured Oscillospiraceae bacterium
CGATATATCGGGCACCAGACCCAGGATGAACAGAGCGATGCCGGACATCTCTGCAGCCCCTGCGAGGCAGCAATCGGCAGAGGCAGGTCCAGGCGGGTCCCCTGCTGAACCTGTGTCAAAAGGCCTTGAGGTCAGGACAACAGCAGATGAATCAAACACCCGCTGCAGTGCCAGAAACCGGCTGTGAGCAGGATCCGCACTGTTAAGCAGGAAGCAGAACAGACTGGACATTCAGGAAATCGACTTTTCTCCCTAAAAAGATTGAATACGACAAAAGAGCGTGATATTATTACAAGCAGAAAAGAGCACGGACTGCCAGTTTGCAAGGCAGATCCGTGCCGCCCGGTGCAGTATCAGATTTTCAGAGGGTGCATCCAATGCACCATGATGACGCAGCAGACAAGCTGAATGCCCGGACCGATGCAGCTCGGGGTCAGACTGAGATGTATACAGCGGAGCTGGACCGGACGGCCTGATGGGGAGTGACAGGCATGGGAACATATGTGGACCCGGGCAATGAGAACTTCAAAGCAGCAAGAGACGCTGAGGTTTTTGTCGATGTCTCGGAGCTGATTTCCTTCACCAGCCGAGTCCTGAATGTGAGGCGCAACAAACTGTGCGTGGCCCGGCCGCAGCGGTTCGGAAAGACCACGTCGGTAGACATGCTCACTGCGTACTACAGCTGCGGCTGTGATTCGGCGGAGCTGTTTCAGGACCTGGCGGCAGCAGAGATCCCTTCCTTTGAGCGGCATCTGAACCGGTATCATGTCATCCGGCTGGACATCGGCAGCATGTACGGTCAGTCGGTCTGCGACAGTCTGAACCGCCCGTTCAGGCGGTACATCCAGGACGAGGTGCTTGCGGAACTGGCGCCTCTGTTCCCGGATGCTGTGAGACCTGATGATAAAGGACTTGCCCGCAGCATACAGGAAATCCACAAGCTTCATCCGGAGGTGAAGTTTGTATTTCTCATCGATGACTGGGACTGGCTCTTCCGGGATCCCGGCACAGACAGCATGGTGAGGCGGGACTATCTGGGCCTCCTGTCCGGTCTGCTCAAGGGTCTGGATGCCGAGGCGTGTGTGGCGCTTGCATACCTGACTGGGATTCTGCCTGTGCCCCAGTACCCGGAGGTGGCTGTTTCGCAGACCGGGCTGAACAACTTTATGGAGTACTCCATGCTGCATCCTCGGCGCATGGGGAAGTACACAGGCTTCACCCTGGAGACGGCAGCTGACCTGTGTGGCAGGTTCCATATGTCTCTTGAGGAGATGCAGGAATGGTACGGCGGATACTGCATTCCCGGCGGGGAGACCGTCTTCTGTCCCGGTGCTGTGGTTTCTGCGCTGCAGGAAGGGGCATGCCGGAATTTCTGGACGGATGCAGCCGGATGTCTGGATGTCCAAACTTGTCTGAATGCTGAGGCTGCAGGCCTGAAGGAGACAGCAGCAGCCCTGCTGGCTGGACATTCTGTACAGATGGACCCTGCAAGGTTCCAGAACGACGTAAACCACATGGAGTGTGCGGATGACGTCCTTGGATGCCTGGTGCATCTGGGCTGTCTGACTTTCAGGGAGGAGGACAGCACGGTATCCATCCCAAACCGGGAGATGCGGGAAGTGTTTGCGAAGGCGTGGAAATGAAAG
>CAYYHY010000459.1:0-1635 GCA_964471855.1 uncultured Oscillospiraceae bacterium
GCCTCCTGCAGGAGCGGTTCGACTTCCGTTTCGCCTGCCTGGAAACGCTTCATGTAGCCCTGTACAGCAGCGCTGGAAAGCTGGCTGAGCCCCTCTCCGCTGATCTGGCGGGAGCAGTGGCGCAGAAGCCGCAGGCAGATGTCCGGATAATACTTGTCCGACGGATCCGCCATCTGAAAGGCCCGGCGGTACAGTGCCCTGGAGTAGACAATGTCTGTGGGCAGATCTCCATTCCGGTACATGTCTCCCAGCAGATACGCAGCTGCGGCACTGCCCAGGACAGCAGCCTTTTCCCAGCACACCTTCGCCTGCTGCCTGTCTGCTGCAGTTCCTCTGCCGTTGTAACAGCAGCGGCCCAGCCGGAGGAGCCCCGGCGGATAGCAGGCAGAAGCAGAGCGCTGATACAGCCTGACAGCCTGACCGAAGTCCCCCTTTGCAAAGGCCTCATCCCCTGCTTCACAGTCCAGCTGTTCCTGGCTCTTTGGATGAATCTGGTCCAGCAGGAACCGGATGCCCTCAGCGTTGAGGCTGAACATGGCCTCAGTCTCGTAGTTTATGACGATGCCATAGTAGTCGTCCTGCTCCAGCATACGGCTCAGAATGCTTCCCAGTTCTGCCGGAAATGCATAGTCATACTTCAGCGGCAGAGTATTCGGCCCTGTGTAAACCGAGAAGTATACGTTTCCCTCATTATCTTTAACCAGAGGATAATGGAAGTGCTCTGACTCCACCATCCTCACCTGTCTTGCTCCGTTCTCTGCTTCCCTCCCGGGCAGATCTTCTGGATTGACACCCTCATTGAGCAGGATCGGGACCAGTACCCGGTTCTCTTCCTGCAGGTCCGCCATGAGGGCCTCTGCAATGGAGTAGGAGTCTTCATCCGGTCTCCCCTGGTCTGTCCATTCCTGGATCGCCTGCCCTGACCTCACGCAGAAGCCTTCCAGCGACGGCTGCTCGCGGGGGCCGGGTTCCCTGGGTGGTTTCGCCGGTCCAGGTTCCGGCTGTGACTCCCTGCCCTTCCGCTTTGCAGCCGCCTTCTCCTGACGCTTCAGCTCCTTCTGCCCCAGCTCATACAGCTCGTCACCCTGGACTGCAAAGACAATGTCCATGTCCACGTTCGGATTGTCCTGCAGGAAGTCAAAGCAGGCCTTCAGGGCTCTGTTCCACGCCTTGTCCTTCGGGTATTTCCCCCCGCCCACAGCAGCCAGCAGCGGAAATCCAACGGAACGGATTCCCTTCTCCGCTGCCAGTTTCAGGCAGCTCTGATAGCAGCTGGACAGGAGTTTGGGCTCTTTGTGCTTGCCGTCGGTCCAGACTGGTGGAACTGTGTGGATGATGTACGACTGTGACAGCCCGCACCCGCTGGTCACCACTGCACTGCCGGTTTCACAGCTCCCGATGGCCTCGCACTCCGCTCTGAGCCTGTCCGGTCCGGCCGCCTCGTATATGGAAGCGCTCACGCCTTTGCCCTGCTTCAGGTCGGGAGTGGCCGGGTTGACGATGGCCTCCGTCTTGAGCCTGACCAGATACGTTCTCTGGATCGAGACTGTGCCCATGCTTCTCATCCCCTCCTTTTCTGTAAAACAGCCCCATGCCGGAGCATGGGGCTGAAAGCATCTGCAGATGCTTATTTTA
>CAYYHY010000460.1:0-1627 GCA_964471855.1 uncultured Oscillospiraceae bacterium
CCCTCCGCGGCGAGTTCACAGACGGAGAGCCCTGACGGCTCTTCCCGGAGCAGAAGAAGCAGCCCGGACCTCCCTCCTTCAGGGACGGTCCGGGCCGCTGTGCATGTTCCTGTCCTGCGCGCCTGCGGGGTATCCTCTTCTGTGCGATGAATGCCGGTGCCGGACCTCCTGCGCCTATATGCCGAAAAGCTCCATGAGAACGTGCAGCAAAACTTCTTCTATGTTGCGAAAACCATCCTGTTCTTCATCCTCGCTGATCTCCGGCTCTGGCGGCCTGTTCTCCAGCCTGTCGCAGCCGAGGAATACGCCGCGGCCCAGTTTCACATTCTCCGGCAGGATGATCCTTTCCAGCTTGGTGCAGCCCCTGAAGGCGTAGTTGCCGATGTACTCGACCGTATCAGGGATTTCGACGCTTACGATGTCGCTTCTTCTCTGCCTGATTTCCGGGGAGATATACCTCTGCTGCGGGCTGAAGGTCCAGGGGCCGATCATTACCACCTTCCGGTCCGGCGTTCCAAAAGCGGGTGGAATCACTATATGCGTGTCAGTTCCCCGCCAGCTCTTCAGGCTGACGCAGCCGTCCACGTAGTCCCAGGTCCATGTTTTCCGTGTTTCTGTCAGATTCGGCAGACCGGTCTCCAGTTCCTGCATCGCCCGCTTCTCTTTCGCTTCCCGGACCTTCTCCAGTTTCCGCTGATACTCCGGATCCTGTGCATACGCCAGAAGCGCAGCCTTCTCCTCCGGGGTTTCTGCTCTTTCCAGGTAAGCCTCAAATTCCTTCGGCTTGATCAGCCGTTCTCTGAGGATCACCTGCATGGCAGCCGGGTCGTGCACCAGCCTCCGTCTGCGTACGTTGAGGTACTTCAGCCACAGTGCGCGGATATCCGGAGGCATTCTGCTCTCGCGCGGGTCTGTCTCCAGAAAGCACTTGAACGCTGCATCCAAATATTCAGGCATCATAGGCCCAGGCGCGATATTCGGAGCATCGAGGAGCTCCATCCTGCACGGTTTGAGAGAATGCTGCAGGTTTCGGTGAAGCTCCTTTGCGCAGACGACAACTTTGTGCGCTCTGCAGCCGGCAAATGCATCCGGTCTTACCTCAGCCGAAGGGTTATCCAGTCTGATGGTCAGTCTTTCGAGGCTGGTTCCCAGCAGAATCATTTTCCCGATCTTCTCGATGCTGTCCGGGATATCCAGACAGTGCAGATTCCAGCACTTCAGGAAGGCGCAGTCGCCGATCTCCTGCAGTCCGTCGTTCAGCGTCAGCTTCTCCAGACCGGTGCATTCTGAGAAGGCAAGGTTTCCGATCCGCCTGCAGGTGGACGGCAGGGTGACCTCCTTCAGATTCTTTCTGCCGCTCATTGCTCCGGGAGCAATTTCCACTGTGCCTTCCGGGATGTTCAGCACCGTGACCTCTTCCCACTCCGGTTCCTTCCCGGTGAAGACGTTCTCTTCTGCCACACGCATCTCCCCTTCTGCTGAGCGCAGGCTGCCACGCTGCGCTCTCGTTTTCTGCCTGTTCTCCGGAGCTTCAGCCCCGCAGGGCACACTCCGGTCAGCGCCGGATGACCGCCAGGCTGTCTGCCGGCATTCCAGCGTCTTTCCCGGTCCGTCTCTTCCGGCCGGT
>CAYYHY010000461.1:0-1625 GCA_964471855.1 uncultured Oscillospiraceae bacterium
AGGTCCGTTCATTCTGCAGGGGGCGGACCGTTTCGCAGTACCGGCGCAGGGCAGGAACCTGAGCGAACTCCCGCTCCGGCCAGCGCATGGCGGTCAGCTTCCCTCCGGAGACGCAGCCGGTATCGATACAGTATGTGCCGTTCTGCTTCCGGACTTCCTTTCCGGCATCATGTCCATATACGACAGCCGCCCGGCCCCGGTAGTCTGCAGCCCAGCTGCGGCGCCGGGGCTGACCCTGTGCCTCCGCGCCGCCCCCAGTGTCCCCGTATATGCAGAAGTTCCGCACCCGGCTGGAGGTGCGGCCGATGTACTCCTCCCGCATGCCCGCATGGACGGCGACGAGCTTTCCCCCGTCCAGGACCAGGTGGCCGGGGAGACCTTCCAGGAATGCGGCGGTCTCAGTCCGGAAGTCCGCGCCGGCAGTATCCATCTCAGCGATGGCAGGGGCAATGCTGCCGGTCCGGCTGATGCTGCTGCCCCTCAGGTACTTCGCAAGCTTCACGTCCTGGCTGCCGGGCACCGCCATGGCGCTGCCGCTCTTCACCATGTCCATCACCAGCCGCAGCGCGTCTGCACTGCGGGGACCCCGGCCGCAGAAGTTCCCAAGGAAGACAGCCTTCCGGCCGTCCGGGTGCACGTACACTCCTTCCGTCTTCCTCCAGCCCAGCTGCTCCAGCAGCTGTTCCAGCTCGGTGCAGCAGCCGCAGACGTCGCCGATGATGTCGAAGGGACCGTGCTCGTCCCTGCAGCTGCACTTGAGCCTGGTGCGGACGATCTCCGCCCGGGAGGCCTGCTCCGGGGAGCTGATCACGTATACGTACCGGAAGCCCTCCCGCCGCAGGCCGCGGATGCTCCGCTTCACGTCCCGGACATGGCGGCGCACCACCTGCTCCGGGTATCTGCGCTCGGGCCGGGCCAGGTTCCGCTCCAGCATGGTCTCCTCCGGCAGATCCAGCACAATGGCCACCGCCTGGACATCCTGACTCCTGGCCAGGTCCAGCACCTGCTGTCTGGCCCGCTCCTGGGCGTTGGTGGCATCGATGACCGTCAGCTTTCCCCGGGACAGCCGCTTTGCCGCCGCGCTGTACAGCAGCTCGAAGGCGTCGGAGGAGGCGCTCTGGTCGTTCTCGTCGTCGCTGACCATGGCCCGGAAGAAGTCCGAGGACAGCACCTCCGTGGGCAGAAAATGCTCCCTGGCAAAGGTGGTCTTGCCGGCGGAGGTTGCCCCCACCATGGCCACCACGCAGAGCTCCGGCACCCTGATTCTGAGATTTCCCATTATTACCATCACCGCCATCTGACCTGTGCACCTGCAGCCTGGAAGACGCAGACGCTGCCGCACTTCATCCGGCACGTACGGTCATTGATAATGATAGCAGAAACCGGTGCCCCATGCAATCGCCCCGGGCTGAACTGCACCAGTTCCTCTGTATGCCGCACCTGCCCGGACTCTCTTCTCCCTGCAGACACCCCGGCAGACCGGCTCATGGGCGCTGCAGCGTACGGCAGGAAACATGGATGACTCAGCGTGCCAACTTCGGGAAGAAAAAGGGGAGATATCCGGGACAGATTTTTAAGGCGGAAGTGGTATAATCCCAGAAACCGGTACCTCCGGCGGGACCGGT
>CAYYHY010000462.1:0-1624 GCA_964471855.1 uncultured Oscillospiraceae bacterium
GTTCCTGTTCTGCCTGGCAGTTCCGGGCGTCCCTGCACGGGGATGCCTTCCGGAGGACCGGGATCCTGCATGCCTCCTGCTGCGGGAGTTTCCCTCCCGGGTCTGCAGTGGCAGAGGACCTCCTGAAGGCAGAACAGACAGAGAAGATCCCGCCCTGCCGGTCTCTGTCTGGTCATCCGCATGTCCGGCGGGAACGGATACTGTTCACTGCCTGATCCGGACCGGACTCAGTCCGGCCGGTTCCGCAGATATGCCGCAGGTCTGCAGCAAAGAGGGAATGAGTGTGCTATACTCTCACTGCAGGGAAGGACACAGCCTGCACTGATGTGAGAACGCTCCTCCGCCCTCTGCAGACAGGCAGAGAGGAGAAGGAAACAGATGTCAGAAAACCCCAAACCGCTGTCCCGTGCTGAGGTGCGCGGCTGGTACGTGACAGCAGTGGAGAATTACAATGATGCCCTGGCTGAGGCCAGAAGGCTGTACGGACCGGACAAGCTGTTCCCCGAAGATGCCAAGTGCAGGCTCGTGGACCTGAAAGTGCCTCTGGCAACCATGATGACGGACTGGTATTCCAGGATGCTTTTGTCCGAAAGCCTGGAAACGGTCCAGTCCATGCTGCGCATCATGATCGGCGAACCGGATCTGGAGATCGACAGGTACGAAACCCAGAAAGATCTTGTGATCAGCGGCAGGAGCATGATGCCCGATTTGGTGGCGTTTGACAAACGGTCCAGGGTGATTCTTCTGGAACTGGAGAACGATCTGTCCAAGGCAGTTTTTTACCGCTGGACTCACGAAATAAATACGGCCAGAATATGCTTAACTCCGGCTGGTGACGACATCCCGCGTGAACTTGAGATCTGCTGCATCGCTGTCACGAACGGCATCCGGTCTGATCTCGTGTACGGCACGCCCTATACAGAATCGTTTACTGTCAGGAACAGCCAGGCAGCCGGCGCGGAACACCCTGTCTCTTCGAGCCTTCTCTTCCTGGCTGCCGGGTCCCACCTGGAGAACTCCATGGACGGCTCCACCAGGGACGACCGGTTCAGGCTGATGGAGGATTTCCTTCAGCCCGATCCCTCCCTCATGCACTTTGATTTCCTCTTCCGGCGCAATGCGGAGCTCAAATTTGGAACGAAAGGAGAGCGACAGGATGAGCAGTGACCTGACCGAACTGTTCGACACGATTTACGGCGGCAGGCTTAAGGAGAACACGGAGAAGCATGCGCGTATTCTTGCGTCGGAGTCCGGCATGAGCTACGACGAGGCGCTGGCGATGCTGAACGCAGCGAACGCTGGCTGATATGGAACCAGCAGGACTTCCGCCCCGGAGGCTGGAAGTCCTGCTTTTTTGTACATTGGCAGAGAACTGCTCCGTCCCCTGTGTCAGGTACTGCGTATGCAGACCGCCGGCTCCGGTCAGTACGCCTGACCCTGTCTGCCTTGAATACATCCCAGTTCCGCACCCTGCTGCCAGCAGTCCGCTTCTGCCTGTGGTCTGCCCCCCAGACTGTGGCTGCGCAGGTGGATGGAATCCGCAGTGTGAAGGTTCCTCCTGGAATTTTGGTGCTGCCTGCTGCTGCAGCTTCAAGTGCCACAGCGGTTTGCAGATGCTGAGGTC
>CAYYHY010000463.1:0-1614 GCA_964471855.1 uncultured Oscillospiraceae bacterium
GAGATTTCTGCCATCCTTCATTCATTCCGGTGCAACAGGACATGGCCGATGCTTTCCGGTACGGCTGTGCTGGAGCAGATGCTCCGTGATGGTGTGAATAACGGCATCTGGGTTGCTTACAGGATGTCGACTGATTTGACAGACGACAAGCCGGCAGAGCTGTACAGCCAGAAGAAGCCGCTTCCTATGGATGTAGACCTCATGAACGGCGGATACTCCATCATGACAGTCGCGGGGGCAAACAGAAGAGGGTGGATGGACAGCGACAGGGTATCGAATGAGAAGGTGAAGAGCCTGCTTAAAGATTCCCTCCAGTCCATCGGTGCAGCGACTGTGCAGGATCTTGTTGCTGCAGTGCAGGCACAGGCAGAAAAAGCTGCAGAGGATCAGATCAAGGAAAACATCAGGGAACTTCTGCAGTCTAGCGGATACAGCCTGTACCAGGGTACAGTGAATCAGCAGACGAAGCCTTCTGACCTGATTGACGGTCTCAGTGCCTACAGCCATGAGATTCAGCCGGATGAGGTTCTGATTACCCGGCAGGAACTTGTCAACCGGGGGTGGATGAACGTCCGTTCCAGGGAAATTCGTCTGAGTGGACACGATGGAGCCAAGAAGCTGTTTCCCCTGCTTCGGCGGATGGGGAGCATGTACACACGCGGTGCAACCAGTGTTATTGATGAGCTGGATATTGCCGGTCTTGAGCTGCCAGGCGGAGCAACCCTTCGTTTTGCTGTCGAAAATGCGGGACCAGCTGATATAAAGCAGATGGATGAGCTGCTCCAGACTCTGGCATCAGTAACTAAGCTTACTGACAGCACCGAGGCAGACCTGTGTATTGCTAACCCTGGTCAAAACTGCACATTTGCCAAGGAACTCAAGAAGTGAGGAGGGGTATCTGTGGCGGAGCTGACTGCACGGCAGAAGCTGGTTGCAGAGCAGATAAAACCTGTCCTGAAGACAGCACCGTGGATACTGCGGGTTTCAGAGCAGAAAAAAATTACTGGTCCAGTGCTGGTGGTCTGTGAACGGCGAGCTACAGATGAGGGTTCTCATAGGCTTTATGAGTGCGGACGCATCTACGGCGGTTCACTTCGTGCCTGCAGGGTTCCGATGCGGTGCATCATCCGCGAGGTGCTTGATTCCGGCGGCCGGCCGCTGAACCTGGATGAGCTGCTGGATGACCGGCTTGCATTCCGCGGACAGATACCACTGGACGAGATGGCAGGGACCAAGCTGGCGCTTCTTTTCAAGCTGCAGTCCAAGGTACACAGCCCAGAGCGTGTGGAGCTGATGGCCTGGCGGATTGAGAGGTTCAGCCGGGAGGAGACGATGTACTGGCTGAGCAAGGCCAGCATTGAGTCCCTCTACGGCAGGCGCGGAGTTGAGTGGGCCAAATCTGGGCTTCGCCTGATGCTGGCAGGCCAGCAGAAGGACATTGCTCAGATCCGGCAGATGCTGGACATGCTCCGGAAGGAGGCGAGGTAAAACGGAGTACCAGGAGAAACTGATCGAGGGGAGCTTTCCCTGCAATCAAGTTGGTGCTGAGACAAAGCGGGAACGTGGTGCAAGTTCCTCCTTGCCACCGCTGTACTTTCTTCACGTCTGGTGGGC
>CAYYHY010000464.1:0-1613 GCA_964471855.1 uncultured Oscillospiraceae bacterium
TGTCCGCCTCCAGTATGAAGGCCAGCTGCTGCTGGAACCGTTCCTGGTCCATCCTCTAATCACCTCAGTACACCGCCGCTCCGGCGGTGGAATCGCTCCCGCAGGGACATGAAGCAGCACCGGACATTGCAGGCATCTGCTCTTCAGACCTGCGGTCCCGTGACCGGCGCCGCAGCCCGGGACTTCCTGCAGTGCCTGCATCTGCGGCATGTTTACTGCTGTGCAAGGTAGTCCCCGATTGCATCCAGCAGTTCCTCGGGATAATGGAGCTCACCGTGGCTTTCAATTGCTGCACCCAGATGCTCGCTGATTCCCTGTCCGCCATCCGGGTCCGTATTGAAGAGGCTAATGAAACTGGCATACTGCTGGGGAAACGCCTCATCCGGAATGCTCTCTGCGAGCACCATGTCCAGGGCGGAAGCCACAGCCTCTGCCGCCGGAACTACATCTTCATATCCGCTGACCCGGGCGGCGTCAATGATCCGGCTGGTGCACTCTTTTGCTTTGGGCAGGCACTGGGTACGGACAATGCGGATGCAGTCCGGATCACTGGCGAGATCATTCATCCAGGCTTCAGCACCGGCAACATGCTGCAGAAGATCCCAGTAGTACTGGAGCATGTCATCCCCGCTGAAGGAGTAGGAGGCGGCATAGGGGTCTGCAGACAGCGCCGCGCTGACGGCCTCCTGGGAAAACACGCCTTCGGCTGCCAGCCTGTCACCGAGGCTCACATCCGATCCCTTCAGTCTGGCTTTCAGAGCCTGGTAGGAGATCTCCACCACATCCCCCCGGGACAGAGGTGACTGGGCGCGTACGTAGCATCCATTGGTGATTCCCAGCCGGTCGGACAGGATCCAGGCTCTGTCCCACTGGAAGTCTGTGCCGGTCTCGTATCCCAGAGCGCGCAGAATCATGGTGATGTACTGCGTATTGGTGACTTTGTCGTCTCCGCTGTAGGTTGTATCCGACGTTCCGCTGACCAGACCGTTTGCATAGGCGTACCCCACATAGGGCCGCGACCAGTCGGACACGTCTGTAAAAGGAAGGGTCCAGTTTCCAGCTCTGGCCTCGTCCTCTTTTCCAAGCATGCGGACCAGCATGGTTACTGCTTCGGCGCGGGTGGGCTGCCTGCCGAGACTGTATTCCGGCTGACCGGATGCGCTGGTCCCCGTACCCTGGAACAGCCCCAGACCGTGGAGCAGGGAGGCCTCGTACTCATCCTCCCGCGTGTAGGCGAACGCACAGGGGACAGCGGGTATGAGCAGGAGAGCTGCCAGAAACAGACAGACGAGACGTTTTTTCACGATGAAAACACCATCTTTCCAAGATTTTCAGCTGTGCTGCGCTGAAAGAACTGCACGGCGGATCCGTGCATGCATCTTCCAGCAGGCGGCGGCAGGCAGCGGTACCTCTGCAGAAATATGCTGCAGAAGGGGCCTGCAGGTCAGGCCGTTGCTGCCGGAACCGGTGTAATTGTAGTTTGGACGAGGAGAAAAGTCAAACGCTTCCCGGCACAGGCACTGCTGCATCCAGGTGCGTTTTAAGAAATGAACTGCATGTGATATCTTGCAGATTCCTGCACTTCCGGAGTATAATAGTGGCATTGAAGGCAG
>CAYYHY010000465.1:0-1602 GCA_964471855.1 uncultured Oscillospiraceae bacterium
CCGGACCCTCCGGCGCTGCGGGGCTCATTTCTTTTCTTTCCTGCGGAGGAAGGAGAATCTGGTCTGGGAGCAGAGGACGGCCAGGAAGATGAGGGCAAAGCCGGTCAGCAGCTTCGGGGTCACCGGATCCCCGTAAAAGAGGACAGAGAAGAGAACGCCGAACACAGACTCCAGGGACAGCAGCACCGCCGCCGAGGAGGAGTCGGTCCAGACCTGGCCCACATTCTGGAAGAGCAGCGCCACGGCGGTGCACATCACGCAGAGCCAGAACAGGGGGAAGGCCACAGACGGGTCCCGGAGGGCCTGGAGCGGGAAGGTCTCGGTGAGCAGGGAACCCGCCCAGGAGAAGAGGGCGGCGAAGGCGAACTGGAGGCAGGTCAGGATATAGATGTCCTTCCCCGGGGACACCTTCTCCACTGCCGTGATGTGGGCGGCGTAGAAGACGGCGCAGAGCAGGGTCAGCAGATCTCCGGGCTTCATGGTGAAGGCCCCGTCCAGGGAGACGAATCCGATGCCGATGACGCAGAGCACGGCGCCGATGACGCTGTACCGGTCCGGTCTGCGGCCCACCGCAGCCCAGGTGAAGAAGGGAACCAGCACGCAGTAGACGGCGGTCAGGAAGGCGTTGTTGGAAGGGGTGGTCAGGGAGAGACCGAAGGTCTGCACGGCGTAGGCGAGAAACAGCATTGCGCCCATGACCGCCCCTCTCCAGACATAATCCCGGGTGAACAGGCGCCAGCGCTTCCAGAAAATCAGGGCCAGGAGCAGAGCCCCTGTGGTGAACCGGAGGGCCAGCAGGGTGAAGACGGGGATGGTGTCCAGGGCATTCTTCATCATGAAGAAGGAGGTGCCCCAGATGAGGGCGGCGGCCAGGAGCATGGGCCGGGCCAGCCTGCGCATGAGGGTTTCATGGGACATGGAAATCAGCTCCGGAGGGGATTTCAGAGAGGGGGATGCAGCGTGGAGACGCTGGGAAGGGAGTTTTATGACAGAGACACGGTGGAGGCGGCCCGGGCGCTGCTGGGATGCCGGCTGGTGCGGATCACAGAGGAGGGGGTCCGTCTCTCCTGCATCATTACGGAGACGGAGGCCTACCGGGGACCCGTGGACAAAGCCTGTCACGCCTGGAACGGAAGGCGCACACCCAGGACGGAGACCCTCTACGCCAGGCCCGGTACCTCCTATGTGTATCTGATATACGGCATGTACCACTGCCTCAACTTTGTCACCGAGCCGGAGGGGGTCCCCTGCGCCGTGCTGATCCGGGGAGCCGTGCCGGAGGAGAATGCCGGCATCATGTCAGCAAACCGCTTCGGGGTGCCGCCGGACAGGCTGAAAAAGAGCCAGAGGCGGGACCTGCTCCGGGGACCGGGGCGGCTGTGCCAGGGACTGCAGATCACCCGGGCCCACAACGGCCTGGACCTGACAGATCCCCGGGGGGTGCTGTCCGTGGAACGGGGGACTGTACCACAGCATGTATTCGCAGGGGAGCGGATCGGCATCGGCTATGCGGAGGAGGCGGTGCACTTTCCCTGGCGCTTCTGGACAGAGGACTTCTCATGAGAGCAGCGCTCCGGCGGAGAACCGGAGCGCTGCCTGTTT
>CAYYHY010000466.1:0-1599 GCA_964471855.1 uncultured Oscillospiraceae bacterium
AGAAACCAAAAACATCCCGCGGGAGGAGACTGGCTTGACCAATCAGCAGGGAAACAGGAAATATCACCCGCTCCTGGCAGAGCTCAGCGACGAAGAGGCTGAGAAGCTGTGCGGGCAGCTGCGGCAGCAGCTGGTGGATGCGGTATCCCGTACGGGAGGGCATCTGGCATCCAGCCTCGGAGCCGTGGAACTGACGGTGGCCATCCACCGGGTCTTTGACACGTCGGTGGACCGGGTGGTCTTCGATGTGGGGCACCAGTGCTACGCCCACAAGCTCATCACCGGACGGAGTCTGGAACACCTGCGCCAGTACGGGGGCACAGCCGGATTTCCCAAGCCGGAGGAGAGCGTCCACGACGCCTTTATCGCCGGACATGCGTCCAGCTCGGTAGCCGTAGCCCTGGGCATGGCTCGGGCACGGGAGGTGCTGGGGGACGACTACAAGGTGGTGGCGGTGATCGGGGATGGGGCTCTGACCGGAGGTCTGGCCTACGAGGGCATGATCAATGCCGGAGCCAGCCGGAGCCAGGTGCTGGTGATACTCAACGACAACGGCATGTCCATTGCGCCCAACGTGGGGGCCGTAGCGAGGTACCTGGCCCGGCAGAGGCTGAAGCCCCAGTACCTGGAGTTCAAGAAGACCTACCGGAGAGTGATGAACTCCAACTGGCTGGGGCGCAAGGTGTACAACGTAACCCACAGGATCAAGGGCATGCTGCGGCAGAGCATTCTGCCCTGCAGCCTGTTTGAGGACATGGGGTTCTACTACCTGGGTCCCGTGGACGGTCACGACCTGCCATACATGACAGAGATTCTCAAGTTTGCGTCCGAGCTGGACGGTCCTGTTCTGCTGCACATCAAGACGGTAAAGGGCAAGGGATACGCGCCGGCGGAGGCCAACCCGGATGCATTCCACGGGGTGGCGCCCTTCAATCCGGAGACGGGGAAGCTCCTGCAGGAGAGCGGGGACAGCTTTTCCACCGTGATGGGCCGGAAGCTGGTGGAGCTGGGGAAGAGGGACAGCCGGGTCTGCGCCATTACGGCGGCCATGCCGGGAGGCACGGGGCTGGACCAGTTCCAGCAGGCGATCCCGGACCGGTTCTTTGACTTCGGCATCGCAGAAGGCGGCGCCCTGTCCATGGCGGCGGGCATGGCAAAGCAGGGGGCTATCCCTGTATTTGCCGTGTACTCCACGTTCCTGCAGCGCAGCTATGACATGCTGCTCCACGACATGGCCATCGAGCATCTGCATGTGGTGCTGGCGGTGGACCGGGCCGGTCTGGTGGGGGAGGACGGAGAGACCCACCAGGGGGTCTTCGATGTGGCCTATCTGAATACAGTGCCCGGCATCACCGTGCTCTCTCCGGCCAGCTTTGCAGAGCTGGAGGAGATGCTGGAGCGGGCGGTGCTGGAGATGGACGGACCTGTGGCGGTGCGCCTGCCCAGAGGCGGACAGGGAAGGTGGACAGGAACTACACACGGTGAGGGCAGCACGGTGCTGCGGCAGGGTCGGGATGTCACCCTGGTGAGCTACGGCACGGAGATCAACGATGTCCTGGAGGCAGCGGAACTCCTGCAGGAGAAGGGGATCTCGGCGGA
>CAYYHY010000467.1:0-1595 GCA_964471855.1 uncultured Oscillospiraceae bacterium
TGGATTCGCCTTCCCGGAACCTCCGGGATGATGGCAGGGAGAGCAGGTCAATGCTGTTCCGGACCGGTCCGTGCCTGACCGCATCCGCGCCTTCAAATCCAGACCCGCTGAGAGCCGCTGTATCATGGGTCCATCCTGGTCCCGAGGACCAAATTGAGGAGATGGACAACGTGAAGCACATGTTCTGCTGCCTTCTTGCCCTCTGCATGCTCCTGTTCTCCGCCTGCGGCTCTGAGCCGGCCGGGAGCTCCGCATCCGGCAGCAATCCCTCCGGTGCAGATTCGGAACCGGCATCTGTCAGCACTGGAGCGCCGGAATCCGAGTCCCTGTCTGACGCCGTGGACGATTCCGTGGACGAGGCGGTCTCAGCTGCCTGGACCAGCACCCCCTCCATCGAGGAGACGGTCCTGTACGAGGAGAACGGTGTCCGCATCACCGCCACTGCCCTGAACTACAGCACCTCCGAGGCCGCCCTGGACCTGACCATTCAGAACGAAACAGACACCCGCCTGACCTTCCGCAGCAACACGTATTCCTATGCCGTCAACTCGGTCAACGGCTGCATGATCGCCGAAGGGAACCTGGACTGCGATGTGACACCAGGAAACAGCGCCAGAGAGAGCGTGAGCTTCTCCCGGGACGGTCTCATGTTCTGCGGCATCACGGAGATTGCCGACATTGAGGTGGGTATTGCCATCAGCGGCGACGGCATGGAGGACATATACACGGGTCCGCTTTCTGTCCGCACCTCCCTGGCAGACACCTGTGCTTACTCCCCGGACGCCTTCCGGGACGCCATCACCAGTCCCACCGTACAGGGTACCCTCCAGTTCTCTCTTCCCTTCTTCTCCGATGAGGTCATCTGCGACCAGGCCGGGCTTGTGATCGAATCTTCGGCCCTGGTGACCAGCGGGAACGGGGAGTCCATGGTGCTGCTGGAGACCCGCAACACCACAGAGACCGCCCTCTCCGTCAGACTGTCCGACATTGCCATCAACGGTCTTCTTGTCTCCCCCGGCAGCTGGTCCACCACCCTGATCAGTCCGGGGAAGGAAGCAGTTCTGGATGTGAATCTGTCAAGAGCCCTCGATCCGTCCCTCTGGGATACCTATGGCATCAGGTCCGTCGGCAGCGCAGGTCTGACGGTCCAGGCTCTGGACGGAAATCTCGATGCGCTGACCCATCCCCAGCCCATCACCATCACTGCATCCAGCGAAGAAGCTGTCCTGGATGCCGCCGGTACGGAGGTATACAGCCAGAACGGGATCCGCCTTGTCAGCCTGGGGCTCAGAGGACCGGAATCGCCATACTCGGACGACGTCCGTCTTCTGCTGATGGCAGAAAACAGCAGCAGCCAGGAGGTCCATATCGCCGGCGAATACGACTCCCTGTCCGTAAACGGATACATGACGGATTTCCTGCAGGACAGCGTGACCCTGGCGCCGGGCACCAGTGCAGCCCTGATCCTGACGCTGCAGGGATACTCGCTGGAGGACAACGGAATCACCGATCTGTCCCAGATCCAGACGGTCGGGCTCAACTTCCGGCTCAACAGTGACAGCCAGAAGGTAGCCATACAGACAGCCGGGTAGTCC
>CAYYHY010000468.1:0-1586 GCA_964471855.1 uncultured Oscillospiraceae bacterium
CTGACCCTGGAGCTGGAGGGCGACTGCAACGACTACATGGGCAAGGGCCTGTCCGGCGGCAAGATCATAGTCTATCCCCCCAAAAATGCCGCCTTCAAGGCCGACGAGAACATCATTATCGGCAACGTGGCCCTCTACGGGGCCACCAGCGGCAAGGCCTTCATCAACGGCGTAGCCGGCGAACGCTTCGCCGTGCGCAACTCCGGCGCATGGGCGGTCGTGGAAGGCGTGGGCGACCACGGCTGCGAGTACATGACCGGCGGCCGGGTGGTTGTCCTCGGACCCACCGGCAAGAACTTTGCAGCCGGCATGTCCGGCGGCATCGCCTACGTCTGGGACGAGGACCGGGACCTCTACCTGCGCCTCAACAAGGCCCTGGTATCCATGGACACCGTCACGGACAAGCACGACATCGCGGAGATCCGCCAGATGCTGGAGGAGCACGTGGCCGCCACCGGGTCCCCCAAGGCGAAGGAGATCCTGGCGCACCTGAGCGAGAAGGCCTCCTGCTTCAAGAAGATCCTGCCCAGGGACTACGACCGGATGATGACCACCATCGCCGAGTTCGAGGAGCAGGGCATGAGCTACGAGCAGGCCGAGATCGAGGCCTTCAATGTGAATACCAGGGAGTAAGGGGGAGCGAACAATGGGAAAAGTCACTGGATTTCTGGAGTATGCCCGGCAGGACAACCCCGCCGAGGCCCCTCTTGACCGTATCGAACACTGGAAGGAGTTCCACCCCCGTCTCCAGGAGATGGACCGGCGCCAGCAGGGCGCCCGCTGCATGGAGTGCGGCGTCCCCTTCTGCCAGTCCGGCGTGCAGCTCAACGGCATGTATACCGGCTGCCCCCTCCACAGCCTGATCCCCGAGTGGAACGACCTGCTCTATACAGGCAACCTCCCCCAGGCGGTGGAGCGGCTGCGGAAGAAGAACAACTTCCCTGAATTCACGGGCCGGGTCTGCCCTGCCCTCTGCGAGGCGGCCTGCACCAACGGCTTCCACGGGGAGCCCGTCACCGTCCGGGACAACGAGCTGGGCATCATCGAGGAGGCCTACAGCCGCGGCCTGATCCAGCCCCGGATCCCCAAGGTGCGCAGCGAGAAGCGCATCGCCGTCGTGGGCTCCGGCCCCTCCGGCCTGGCCGCTGCGGACCAGCTCAACCAGCGGGGGCACACCGTCACCGTCTTTGAGCGGGAGGACCGCCCCGGGGGTCTGCTGATGTACGGAATCCCCAACATGAAGCTGGAGAAGAAGTACATCCAGCGCCGCATCGAGATCATGGAGGCGGAGGGCATCACCTTTAATACAGGGGTCAACATCGGCGTGGACAGAAGCGCTGAGGAACTGATGCAGGAGTACGACGCCGTCATCCTCTGCACCGGTGCCAAGCAGCCCCGGGACCTGCGGGTCCCCGGCCGGGACGCCGGAGGGGTGTACTTTGCAGTGGACTTCCTGGCTGCCACCACCCGGAGCCTCCTGTCCTCCCGCCTGAAGGACGGAAACTATATCAGCGCCAGGGATAAGGACGTCATCATCATCGGCGGCGGCGACACCGGCAACGACTGCGTGGGCACCTCCATCCGCC
>CAYYHY010000469.1:0-1581 GCA_964471855.1 uncultured Oscillospiraceae bacterium
GGGAGAAGTACCTGAAGCGCCGGGACATGATCTACACCGGCCGCACCCTCTTCGGCGCCCCGGCCCCCAAGGGCCAGGAGCTGGACGACCAGTACTTCGGCGTGATCCGGGAGCGGGTCGGCGCCTTCATGGCCGACCTGAACGTGGAGCTGTGGAAGCTGGGCATCCCCGCCACCACCCAGCACAACGAGGTGGCCCCGGCCCAGCATGAGATGGCCCCCATCTATGCAAACGTCAACCTGGCCGTGGACCAGAACCAGCTGGCCATGGAGACCATGAAGCGGGTGGCCACCCGCCACGGTCTGGTGTGCCTGCTCCATGAGAAGCCCTATGCGGGAGTCAACGGCTCCGGCAAGCACAACAACTGGTCCATCAGCACGGATACCGGCGAGAACCTGCTGGATCCCGGGGACACCCCCAACAAGAACCTGCAGTTCCTGCTGGTGCTGGCCTGCATCATGCGGGCCGTGGACCGCCACGCCGACATCCTCCGCTGCTCCGCCTCCTGCGTGGGCAACGAGCACCGCCTGGGAGCCCAGGAGGCGCCCCCGGCCATCATCTCCATCTTCCTGGGCGACCAGCTGGACAACGTGGTGGACCAGGTCGTTGAGAACGTGGACTCCATCAGCCTGCTGGCAGCCGGCCACCTGGATTCCGGCGTCTCCACCGTCCCCATTATCAACAAGGACGCCACCGACCGGAACCGCACCTCCCCCTTCGCCTTCACCGGCAACAAGTTTGAGTTCCGCATGGTGGGCTCCTCCGACACCATCGCCGACGCCAACATCACCCTCAACGCCATCGTGGCCGAGTCCTTCGCAGAGGCGGCCGACGAGCTGGAGGCGGCGGAGGACTTCGAGCCCGCCTGCCGCAACCTGATCCACCGCCTGATGACCGAGCACCGCCGCATCATCTTCAACGGCGACGGCTACTCCGACGAGTGGGTGGCCGAGGCCGAGCGCCGGGGCCTGCCCAACCTCCACTCCCTGGTGGACGCGGTGCCCTCCCTGGTGACAGAGAAGGCGGTCAAGCTGTACGAGCGGTTCAATATCTACACCCGCTCCGAGCTGGAGTCCCGCGCGGAGATCCGCTACGAGACCTACTGCAAGACCCTGCGCATCGAGGTGCGCACCATGCTGCACATGGTGGCCAAGCACTACATCCCCGCCGTGATCAACTACATCACCAAGCTGGGCGACTCCATCAGCAAGGTCTCCAGCGTCTGCCCCGACGCCGACATGAGCGTGCAGAAGGACCTGCTGGTCCGCTGCTCCGCCCTGCTGGCTGAGACCTCCGCCGCCAAGGACGCCCTGACGAAGATCCACGAAGAGGTGGACTCCATGCCGGACGTGGAGGGCATGGCCCACGCCTACCACGACCGCATCGTGCCCGCCATGGCCGCCCTCCGCAAGCCCGTGGACGAGCTGGAGCTCCTGGTGGACAAGGACATGTGGCCGGTGCCCACCTACGGCGACCTCATGTTCGAGGTGTGATCTCCTTTTTATTTAGAAATCTTCCTTTCCATTTCCTTTTCCTTTCCAAGGGAAACCCCCGTGCCTGCGCACGGGGGTTTCCTGATTT
>CAYYHY010000470.1:0-1561 GCA_964471855.1 uncultured Oscillospiraceae bacterium
AACCCGTCCCAGGTGACCCTGGAGCAGGCCCTGAGCATGGGCTACACCCCCTGCAAGGTCTGCTGGTAGGACCGTCATAACCATAATAAAGAAGCCCCGCATCTGCCTCCCGGGAAGGGGACAGGTGCGGGGCCTCTCTGTCTGTGTGTGCAGCCGGACTCAGTTCAGGCGGTCGATCAGGGCGAAGAGCTTCTCCCGGACCTCCGGGGTGATGGCGGGGTGGTCATAGTTTACCATGGGGGCGAAGATGTTCCCGGCGTCCGGCACCGCCGCAAGCTCCTGGAGGGGGGTCTTCAGGACGGTTCTGCAGAGCTCCTGGATGATCCCGCCGGTCTGCTCCTCCGAGAGGTCGGAGTGCCGGAGGGACTGCATCCCATCCAGGGCGGCGCTGAGATCCGGGAGGAAGTCATCCGTCTCGAAGGGGATCCGCAGCTGTCTGGCCAGGAGGCCGAAGAAGGCCTGGCCCCGGCGGTCCAGGCTGTGGGCCGTCAGGCTGGAGGGGCGGATGCGCAGGTTGATCAGGCTCTCCGCGAACTCCCGGTACAGCCTGTCCGCGTCCCGGTCATAGTCCCCCACGGGGCTGACGGGGACGGTCCGCCCGCTGTCCGCATAGATGGCCACCGGCCCGGAGGGCAGAAGATCGGGGCAGTCAGCGATCGTGACATCGTGGACATAGATGGCGCCCTCCCATCTGCCGCAGGGTCTGCACCTCCGCAGGCGCTTGAGGGTGAACTCGTCCAGGGGCCTGGGCTGCATGTCCTCCAGGGGCAGCCGGGGCGGGATCCTGGTGGTGGAGGTGGAAAAGCTGCCGTCCGGGTTCTCCGTGAGCAGGGGGACCGTGCTGCCGGCTCCCCTGGACATGGGGACAGGGGAGAAGGCGCCGTACTTCACGCTCCGGCTGAGAGCGACGGCGGCCCGCAGGCAGACCATCATGTACTCCGCGTCCTGCCCGCTGCTCAGGGGGGCAGAGCGGTGCATGGGGGTGAAGCGCAGGAAATAGGGGTAGGGGAAGGGCTCCGTCAGCTTCACATGGAGACGGGCAGCCAGCTGCTTCGCCTGCCTGACATCCGCCGGGTCCATGTCCGCGGCGCTGCCAAAGATGCAGTGGGTGCAGTCCTGGTTCCTGAGGGGGAGACGGGTGAAGAAGTCGTCGTCGTACACGGCGTCATCCGCTGTTTCCTGCAGGTCGCAGTAGGTTGAGACACCCTTCTGTCCCACGTAGACCCCCAGGGCCACGTACTCCCCCCGCAGACCCATTACGCAGCAGTATGCGGTCTGTCCGTCCGGCATGGCGACCGCGAATATCTGCTGGTCCGCGAGCCGCTCCCACAGCCGGGTCCTCTTGTACTGGAGGGCGGTGTCAAACAGCTTCAGTCTGGTCTCTTCACTCAGCATATGCAGCACCTCAGTCTCATATGGTCAGTATTCAGCCGCCGGGCAGGGAGGCAGGGGCTCATCTGCTCAGCAGGCGGAGCTTCTTCCTGACCTCCGGGGTGACGGCGGGGTGGTTTGCATGCAGCAGGGTCTGAATCAGTTCCGGGTCCCGGGGCGCCGCCCGCAG
>CAYYHY010000471.1:0-1559 GCA_964471855.1 uncultured Oscillospiraceae bacterium
CCCTCCTCTGTGCTAGAGTATGGGGCGCCAAAGTGGCTATGAAGGAGACAGGTTCACGGCCGGCTCCCCAGAGAGGGACGCATGAAGCTGAAAGCGTCCCGGGCATGACTGTGAAATCCTACCGCTCCGGAGCCGTCTGTGAAGAGCAGTCCGGGTTCTTCCCGTTACAGAAGATCACAAGCGGCAGTCTTCGGACTGCAAGCAGGGTGGAACCGTGGAGCGCAGAAAGAAGCATTTCAGCGCCTCACCCCTGACATCACTCAGGGGCGAGGCGTTTTTTCTTTGCCGGAGCCCCGCAGCCCTTCCCCGGTCTGAAAGCCGGGAGGGCAGGACAGGCGCCTCCGGCGCCGTCCCGCAGCCGCTCTTCTTAAACAGGGGAGCGAGTATCTGAGAGGAGCAAGCAGTCTTGGCTGACGAAAACATCTATACCTTCGACAACCCCGAGTACCGGAAGACCTACTGGCACACCTGTTCCCATGTGCTGGCCCAGGCAGTGAAGCGTCTCTACCC
This sequence comes from uncultured Oscillospiraceae bacterium, assembly GCA_964471855.1. Classification (GTDB taxonomy): domain Bacteria; phylum Bacillota; class Clostridia; order Oscillospirales; family Oscillospiraceae; genus Lawsonibacter. The sequence goes on from CAYYHY010000471.1 coordinate 511, forward strand.
GGAAGTGAAGCTGGCCATCGGTCCCGCCATCGAGGAGGGCTTCTACTACGACATGGACTCCCCCTTCCCCTTCACCCCCGAGATCATGGAGAAGATCGAGGCGGAGATGCGGAAGATCTGCAAGGAGAAGCTGAAGCTGGAGCGGTTTGAGCTGCCCCGGGAAGAGGCCATCGCCTTCATGGAGGAGAAGGGCGAGAAGTACAAGGTGGAGCTGATCAATGATCTCCCCGAGGACGCCGTCATCTCCTTCTACCGCCAGGGTGAGTTCACTGACCTCTGTGCCGGTCCCCACCTGGACTCCACCGGCCGCATCAAGGGCAACGCCATCAAGCTCACCGCCTGCAATGCCGCCTACTGGCGGGGCGACTCCAATCGGGAGACCCTGCAGCGCATCTACGGCATCGCCTTCCCCAAGAAGGACGACCTGGACGCCTACCTGAAGCGCATCGAGGAGGCCAAGCGCCGCGACCACCGGAAGCTGGGGAAGGAGCTGGGTCTGTTCACCCTCATGGACGAGGGCCCCGGCTTCCCCTTCTTCCTCCCCAAGGGCATGGTGCTCCGCAACACCCTGCTGGACTACTGGCGCAAGGTGCACAAGAAGTACGGGTATGTGGAGATCTCCACCCCCATCATCCTCAACCAGGAGCTCTGGCACCGGTCCGGCCACTGGGAGCACTACAAGGACAACATGTACACCACCGTCATTGACGGCGAGGACTACGCCATCAAGCCCATGAACTGCCCGGGCGGCATGCTGGTCTACAAGACCCAGCCCCACAGCTACCGGGATCTGCCTCTGCGGATGGCGGAGCTGGGCCTGGTGCACCGCCACGAGCTCTCCGGCGCTCTCCACGGACTCTTCCGTGTCCGCTGCTTCACCCAGGACGATGCCCACATCTTCATGACCTGGGACCAGATGCAGGGAGAGATCCAGAACGTGGTCCGGCTCTTTGACGAGGTCTACTCCGTGTTCGGCCTCACCTACAAGATCGAAGTCTCCACCATGCCCGAGGACCACATCGGGGAGAAGGAGACCTGGGACCTGGCCA
>CAYYHY010000472.1:0-1548 GCA_964471855.1 uncultured Oscillospiraceae bacterium
TTCAGAGGAGCAGCTGGAGGTGCCCAGGCGGCGTGATCTCAGAAGGAAGCTGCCGGTTTGGATACGGTACGAACGGGGGATGTCACAGCGGTCTGGACGGGAATCTCTGCCATGCCGGCGGAGGCGCGGGCGGCGGGAACAGAGCTGAAAGATGCAGAAAATCAGCAGAAAGCGGCGGTTTCGGTCCCTGATTCGAAGATTCTGCGAATGTAACAACAATTACAAAAAGTTACATAGCGTGTAACCTTCTTGCAATCGGAGGTGCCTGTGATATACTCAGCAGTGCGGTCTGAGGTTTCCTGCCGGGAACCCTCCGGCGTTTTCCGGGGGATCTCCGGCCTGCTGTCCGGACGGCAGGAGCGGAACAATATGCAGGGTGAGGTGTGCTGCTGTGGTGAAACGTCTGCTTGGTTTAATTCTTGTCTTCTCCCTGCTGCTGTGCTGTGCCTGCTCCCGGAGCGGACAGTCAGAGAGCCTGCCGGCGGGCTCGCAGAGCGGTACCGGAGAGACCGCCGCCGTTCCTGAGACGACAGGGCCGGCTGCTGAACCGGGACCGGAGGCGTATGCGAAGGAACCGCCCGAACTGGAGCCTTTCAGCATCACGGTCAACATTGCCGGGGACTGTCTGCTGGCGTCCTACAAGGGCGGACAGACGGCCTTCAAGAACACCCTGGATCAGAATCCCCCGGAGTACTTCCTGGAGGGCGTGCGGTGGGTGTTTGAACAGGATGACCTGAGCATTGTCAACCTGGAGTGCGTCCTTACGGACCGGAACCTGACCGAGTGCTACAAAGAGGGAACTGCCTACTGGTACAAGGGCAGCACATCCAACACCTCAATCCTGACCTGCTCCAGCGTGGAGGCAGTTTCTCTGGCCAACAACCACACCGGCGACTACGGCATAGAGGGGCAGATGGACACCATCGCTGCGGTGGAGGATGCAGACCTGCTGTGGGGCAACGAGGACAAGACCATGTACTGGGAGAAGGACGGCTTTGTGATCGCAGTTGTCTGCTGCGGCCTCTGGGGCAGTTTCCAGACAGACGGCGTTGTCAGCCGGATTCAGGAGGCCTCTGCCAGTTCCGATTTCCAGATTGTCTACTACCACGGAGGGGCAGAGCGGATCCATACCCCGGAGGAGTGGAAGAAGCAGGCGTCCAGGCAGCTGGTGGATGCCGGGGCTGATCTGGTGATTGGCAACCACCCCCATGTGCTCCAGCCCATGGAGAACTACAACGGAGTGGATATCGTCTATTCCCTGGGCAACTTCTGCTTCGGCGACGAGATGCATGCGGAGAACCGCACAGTCATCTACCAGCTGAACCTGACTGTAAACAGCAGAGGGGAAGTGCTGGAGAAGACCGGGACGGTCATCCCCTGCTATGTCTACACGGCCAGCATGAACAACTTCCACCCTACGGTGATTGAGGATCCGGAGGACAGGCAGATTGTTCTGGACTTCATGTACGGGAACGCAGACAGCCCTGTCTGATGCGCTCCCCCGCATATCAGAAAAAAACAGTCCGGGACCGGCAGTGAGATGCCAGG
>CAYYHY010000473.1:0-1541 GCA_964471855.1 uncultured Oscillospiraceae bacterium
TCAGCTCAGCAGCCGCATCCGGGCAGACTTCGTACAACAGATCGACATCGCTCATGTTCGTTACCTTCCTCAAGATATTCCAGTACTTCTTCGGCTGTTTGTCCAGAAACGTGCGGAAAATGGTATGAATGAGTTTTTTCCCCTCATCCTTTAACGCGTTCATGTACTGCAGCAGCCTGCTGACATGTTCCTCCGTGACGTGCTTTGTGAAAATATTCAGGGGTGCATACTGGTTGTCCGTCACCCCTTCCAGACTGCCCAGGATCACGACCTGCATAGGAAGAAAATTCATGATCTTGAAACGGCAGATGTCGTGGCTGCTGTTCCAGACCGGATCAAATCCAAGGTTCTTTGTCAGCTCCAGTGTGAGATCACACCGTGCGGCGCAGAACACTGTCACTGCAATCTCATTCGCCTTGACCTCGCGGTTCTTGTTCAGGTAGGCGCATGCATAGCACACTTCCTTGAGAAGATCGAGAAACTCGAAGCTGTCGGACCCGCTCTTGAACTGGATGAGGTTGATCCTGCGGAAGAAAAACCCAACAGGGTCAGACAGCTTTAGACCCTCATCCTTTTCCAGGATGCAGTCCTCCCGGATTGGCTCAATTGTCAGGGGCATTTCCAGATTATATCTCAGATGTTCCCCTGGTTTGTATACGGAAGCCAGAGCAGCACCAAAGAAAGAAGGATGAAGACTCCGCCTTTTTAAAGCTTCGGCGCTCTTTTCAGCCTCTGCATCTTCATCCCTGCTGCCTGAACCCGTTTTCCCTCTGCGGACGCGGGAAGCATTCCCGCCTGCTTTGCTCTTCGCACCGCCGGTATTCTGATCCGGTGCGGATTTCCCGGTCCCGCCCTGTTCTCCGCCGGGCGGGCTGCCGTCCGATCCCGCCTTGTCAGGAGTCTGTGAATGTGTATCGCTGTTATCCATTTGAAACCTCCCATTTCAGCTTTCCGCCCCGTCGCCACGGCAAGTTCTGCTGCAGTGCATCATCTGCATCTGCTTCAGAGCCGGAACTGCGGAGAAGAAGGTCACAGCGGGTACTTTCCCGCTGTTCAAGGAGGCTGTCTGTCCTGCCAAATGCAACTACATTATAGCACTTTCCAGAGCCGGTGCAAGCGGAAATGCCGGTTTTAACAGCCCGGCAGGCTCCTCTTCTCCGGATTGACAGTGCTGGGACAGACAGCCTTGAGACAGGTCCTGATGCCGCAGCGCCCGGGGTCTCTCCCGAAGCGCTTTGAAGTCAGTCCCGGGACCGGCGGCGCCCGTATGCAGAGCGGTTCACCGCATCTTCCTGCAGCAGGGACAGCATGGCCGCCGGGGAAGCAGCAGAGCGGCATGGCCGGGTCACCGGGGAACTCCCCTCCGCAGACAGCGCAGGCTGAAAGCAGAAGGAAGAGGACGGTGAGAAGAACCAGGACCGGCACGCCGGCTTCCGCACAGTACTGGAGAATGAACAGCTGCATATCCACTGAAAACACCTCCTCACAGGTTCAGCTCCGGTCAGGGTGCAGGCTCATCCGGACTGCAGAAACTTCCACAG
>CAYYHY010000474.1:0-1539 GCA_964471855.1 uncultured Oscillospiraceae bacterium
TTGCCTGCTTCTGCCTGCTGATGTATAATAGCAGAAAGAGCTGGTAATAATACAAAAATTAAAAACGACGGCAGGAACTGTTTTGACTGAATAAGGAATGCAATGATATAAAATAACATATTTCTCAGGCGGACAGACGGAGGCAGTGAACTGCCGCTGCACCGCTGGCAGACACAGGCATGTGTAAGCGGCAGGCGCACATTGTACAGCCGAAGGAGATGGTTTCCATGGTACAGACGCTCTGGCATGGCTCAGAAAGCATCATTCGAAGTCCTGCCCCTGATGCAGGCGGAGCCTGCAGGGATTTCGGCCGGGGTTTCTACTGCACGGTGTCGCCGGTGCTGGCCAGGGAGTGGAGCGCGGGCGGGCACCGGGGCGGGCTTGTCAGCCGGTATGAGCTGGACCTGAGCGGACTTGCCGTTCTGAACCTGAATGAGGACCGCTGGTGCATCCTGCACTGGCTGGCGGTGCTGCTGGACAACCGGGAATTTGATATCCCGGCCGTACTGGCTGCAGCTGCAAAGGAGTATCTGCTCCGCACGTTTGCTGTGGATTACGGGAGTGCTGACCTGATCATCGGGTACCGGGCGGACGACAGCCGCTTTTCCTTTGCCCAGGACTTCCTCAACGGGGCTCTGTCGTACAGACAGCTGTGCATCGCCGTGCAGCTGGACAGTCTGGGTCAGCAGGTTGTGGTGAAAAGTGAGACCGCCTTTGACCGCATAAGCTTCCAGGGCTTTGAGGCTGTCCCCTGCCGGGGCTGGCATGAGAGCAGGATGAGGCGGGACCTGGCTCTCCGCAGGGGGTATGCTGACATGCAGAAGGAGGGATTTCGGCGGGAGGACATCTACATCACGCAGATTCTGAGGGAGGAGATGAAGGCAGATGATCCGCGCCTACGACAGGCTCTACCTGGATAAGGCCCGGACGGTGCTGGGCCGCATGCTGGACTTTGCGGTCTGGGATCTCAATTATGAAATCGACGAGTTCTTTGCCATGTTTCTCGATTCCGGTGTGGCGGAGCGGTTCGGCACCGGAGACTGCACGGTCCTGACGGGAAAGTCCGGAGTCGAGGTGGCATACGAGGTACTGGAAAAGGCCGGGGTGCAGACCGAACGGATCAGCCCCCGCTGTACTGCAGACCGCAGCGAGGAGTACTGGACCGGATGGGCGCTGGCGTACTATCAGTGGCATACGGCGCTGCCCTTTGCGGAGATCAACGAGGCGGTGCCGGTCCGGGAGGTCCAGGCGCTGTACTCCCCGTTCCACGAGATGGACATCCGGCAGTTTGTGGACCGGATGAACGAGATGTACCGCTGCGCCAGGCCGGAGACGAACCTGAAGCGCATCCGCTGCCGGGCAGGATTCAGCCAGCGCCAGCTGGCGGAGTATTCGGGTGTTCCGCTGAGCGCCATACGGCAGTATGAGCAGAGGCGCAGGAGCATCAACAGAACCAGGGCGGACTATGCCGTCATGCTGGCCCAGACCCTCTGCTGCCAGGTGACGGACCTGATGGAATTCGAAAACTGAACCGGGAGG
>CAYYHY010000475.1:0-1534 GCA_964471855.1 uncultured Oscillospiraceae bacterium
ATGGCAATTACAACAATCAGCTCAACCAGAGTGAAGCCGGCTCTGGCGTTCTTTCCTTTCTCCTTCTCACTGTTCTCGTTCATATGGATTTCAGCTCCTCTTTCTTGCGGTTTGAAATATGCCAGACCGGCTGCCTGCATCTATGGAGAGCAGCCGGAGAGACAGTCTGGATTAAGCGGCAGGAGCAGGAAGTCCTGCCTGCGTCAGTCAAAGATGTCCGGCTTGCCGGTATTCGGCTTCGGCACATCTGGACCTTTGTAGGGGGTCGCATTCAGTGTGTAGCACAGGAGTGTCAGAAAGCCTTTCGCGGTGTCCGTGGCGTCGTCGTATTCCAGAGTGCAGTACTGAATGGACGTGATGCGGGAGTCCGTTGCCAGGTAGTTGATCATGTCCTTGAATCCCTGATAGGTCGTCTCATAGTTGACCGTCAGGGTCACACCCCCAACGATGGAGGAGTCCTCGAGCACTGACAGCGGCTCTACGCTTCCGAAACTGAAGGTGATCTCCGTCCCGAACACCTGCTCCAGATAGAGGACGTACATGATCTGGTCCTCTTCCAGCAGATCTGCCGGGAAGTGCCGGTATAGCGCCGCTCTGCTGTCCTGGATGGCCTGGTTTGCGGCGGGAAGCTGGTCCTGGATATCCGCATACTGCTGGTTCAGCTCGATCTGCGACTGAAGACCGGCGATCTCAATGCCGAGGGAATCCTGCTTCGACCGGAACTCCATCTCTGTCTTCACACAGCCGAAATACAGGACTGCAGCTGCTGCAGCTGTCAGCGCAGCAGCCAGGATCAGCCTCCACCAGCGCGCCAGAAACTTTTTCACTGCGGTTCCTCCAGTTCGCTCACGATGTCATCCCGGGACAGCCCCTTGCGCTCCATCTCCGCCTGGATCAGCTCCGGTCTGTACTCAATGGAGACCGTGACGTAGGTGCGGGTATCCGGGGGAGCTTCCTGCTGTTCCCCGTCCCCGCCGCCGGCGTTCCCGCCGTCTTCTCCGAAGCCGAACAGCTGATTCAGAAGTTCATCCTCCAGGGAAGGGCCCTCCCCCTGTTCCGTTCCCGCCCCAGAACTCAGCAGGAACTGAGTCTTCAGCTGGTTCATGGCGTCCGAGACCATTTCATCAAAGGTCATGTTCTCCCAGCCGCTGGTGTCAAGGTCCACCAGGTCAAGGACGGAGGGGTCGATTCCCATCTGACCGGCGATGGAGGGGAGATACCGTTTCAGCAGCTCCAGGACGATGTCAAGCCGGTTGCTGCCTTCAGTCTCATCACCCGGCTCCGGTTCCTGCATCCCCGGCTCCTGGGTGCCGGGATTCTGATTTCCCGGTTCCTGCGAACCCTGGGTCTGAGTTCCGGGCGTCTCTGTTCCCGGAGTCTGGGTGCCGGGAGTCTGTGCACCCGGAGTCTGCGTCCCGGGGGACTGACCGCCCTGCGGTGTCCGCTCCGGGTCCAGTCCCAGTTCCAAAGTAAGGTAGTATGCATACAGCCTGCTCATGGTTCCGTCCGTGCGGATAAGAGCCACAGCACCTTC
>CAYYHY010000476.1:0-1523 GCA_964471855.1 uncultured Oscillospiraceae bacterium
CCCTCTCGGTGATCCTGCCTGTCTCCGGGAAGAAGACAGCCTCTGCCGAAGGCCAGAGCTTCAGCAGCGCCGCCGTGACGTCTGTGATCAGCTCTGCAAGCTCCTCAGGCTCCATGGATCCCCCGTCGTCGATCAGCGCATTCACCCGGTACCCGCATCGGTTCAGCAGTTCCGTCTGCTCCGGCGTTTCGATCCACCATCTGTGCAGCTGCTTCGCGATGCCGAACTCGTCCTCTGCGGTGCCGCGGATGGACAGTGCCGCAGCTCCGCTTCTGCCCTTCACCGAGAAAGTGGATCCCTTTCTGCTGTACTTCAGGCAGCTCACATCGCCGCTGCAGGCCGACAGACCGGAGAGCAGCCTGGATCTGGACGGATACGGTTCTGACCTGCGGAGCAGAAGGCAGATGTTGAAATTGAAGGTCTTCAGCCCCATGCTGTTTGTATAGCTTCTGCGCATGCAGTCTCACCTCCTGCATTCAGCCGCGTCCGTACCGGGCCGGCACTTCCGCGTATCTCTTCGCCGCCGCCTGCCCCGGACGGTCTGGTCCTGACACAGGGGACCGGCAGAGACCGGTGATCTTCCTCAACTCCCCGGGGCAGCAGATCAGCCTGCAAGTCCCTCTGCGAAGTCCGCTATGGCCCGGGCCGTCTGTTCCGTCTGCTCCTCCCCGGAGATGGCGGGCGTCCCGTCCCCCTTCTGGGGACCGTAGCTGCCGAACCCCGCATGGCAGCCACCCTCGATGACCGTCTCTACCGCATCGTCCGGCAGGCTGGAGCGGCAGGCCTCATATTTCTCCATGTTCAGGACCCCGTCCTCGGAGCCCCGGACAGAGAGCACAGAGAGGCCTGTGCCCTTCAGGTCCGCTGTGGAGTAGGCCGCAAGGAGGACAAGACCGTCCAGCATGCCGGCGTTTTCCGCCGCAAAGCTGGCCGCCATGGCTCCCCCCAGGGAGTGTCCGGCCAGCAGCCAGGTGCTTATGTCAGGAAACTTGTCCGGGATACCCTCCGCCGCATCCATGTCCAGCACGGCCAGGTTGCAGGGCATCTTAAGAAGAACGCAGAGAATCCCCTGGCGGGCGCAGGCCTTCATCAGCGGCGCGTAGGCGGCATATTCGACTTTGGCACCGGGGTAGAAAATAAGTCCGCACTCCGGCCGGCCGCCGGGGCTGAACACCGTCATCCCCTTCTCCGGGGTCTCCACCGTCACGGTTTCATCCCCTGCCAGGGCCTCCGCGGCCCGGCTGTCTGCATGGTAAAAGTCCCGGACATACAGCCAGAACCCTCCTGCACAGACCAGGACAAGGACCAGAAGGATGCAGAGGATACGTTTCAGCAGGACGCCTCTCTTCCTCTTCTTCCCTGTATCCGCCATGGCTTCCGCCGCCCTTTCTCTTCCGCCTGCACCGGTGTTCCAGCCTTCCCACAGTATAGTCCCGCAGGTCCTGCCGGTCAACATCCCCCGCAGAATCAGCCGGTCAGGTGCAGCCCCTGTGTTCCCCCGGTCCGTCTCCGGGAACAGAAAG
>CAYYHY010000477.1:0-1518 GCA_964471855.1 uncultured Oscillospiraceae bacterium
CCCGGCAGGTGCAGAGCAGAAAACGAAACCAGCCTGTCTGTGACGGGAGAAAGGAGACCGGCGTGGAACAGCTGAAAGTGAAAACCAGGAAGAATGCCAGTCCGGAGGGGAAGCCCAGGGTGTATTTCACCTGCCACCAGCAGGACAAAGGCAGGTTCCTGGACAGATTCGTCAATGCCATCCTGAAGGCGAAGGACTGTGCCGTGTACTACACGGAAGACATGTCAGAGTCATTCCCGGATGAGTTCCTGGAGACGGAACTCTCCCGCATGGACCTGCTTGTCATGCCTGTCTCAGAGGTCGTTTTTGCAACGAAGAACCGGGCCATCGATGAGGACCGCCCTTTTGCACTGGAGCATGATATCCCGGTCCTGGTAATCATAGCTGATCCCCTGGACTGTCCGCTGGATGAGCTGTACGACATATTCGGTCCGGTGAAGTTCCTGTTCTGCTACGACAGCCGGGGCCGGAAAGTCTCCATCCAGAAGGAGCTGAAGAGCTGTCTGGATTCATTGCTGTCCGGTGCAGCAACCGGGAAGAAGCCCCCTGAGACCGGGAGCAGCAGAAGCGCCGAACCGAGCCTGAAAACCCTGTATGACTGGAGGGCAGAAGCCGACGCCTGCTACAGGAAGGGTGACTACAGGAAGTCGGCGCAGCTTCTGGAGAAGGTGCTGCCGGGCATGCGTGCGGTTCTGGGCAATATGAACCGGGAAACACTGGCAGTCGAGAGCAACCTGGGTGTCGTCCTGTTTGCGGCTGGAGACAGGGTGAGGGCCGCAACGGTAATAAAACAGGCAGCTGACGACATGCAGAAGGCACTTGGAGAACGGGACCCGGACACGATGGTTGCATTGAACAGCCTGGCCATGGTCTACAAGGAATCCGGCCGGCTGGAGGAGGCCTTGGATACCCTGGATCATGTGCTGGCCATCCAGAAAGAGGTGCTGGGAGATCAGGACCCGGGTACGCTGACCATCATGGGCAACAAGGCAGGGATGCTGATACAGGCCGGCAGGTACCAGGAGGCGGAGAAACTGCTGATTCAGATCCAGGACACGTGGCGCAGAAGGGGAGAACTGAGGGACCCGCAGGCCCTGTGCGCCCTGTCCCTCCTGGGCAGATGCTGGATCCTTGAGGGAAAAGCCAGCAAAGCCGTGCAGCTGCTGGAGCAGATGATCCCGGTCCAGGCGGCAGTTCAGGGAAGGCACCACCCGGATACAGTGTACAGCATGAGAATTCTGGCATGGGGCTGGGGAGAGACCGGAAAACCTGAAAAGGGCGTTAAGATGCTGGAGCAGGAATACTCTGTACTGCGAAGGACCCGGGGAGAGAATGACCCGACTGCCCGGGCAGTTCTAATGGACATCAATGGCATAAGGATACGGGCGGGCAGCAGGTGACGAATGCCGGTCCCCTGCGGCACAGACGTTCCCGCCGCCGGACAGGCTCTGCACAGGGAAAGAGAACAGCCGGCTGTCCGTTCTGGCTGCAGCGGGGAGCCTCCCGTATCCAGTACAG
>CAYYHY010000478.1:0-1517 GCA_964471855.1 uncultured Oscillospiraceae bacterium
GAGATACCATTGCCAGTCTCCAGGCAGCGCCCCAGGCGGAACTGGGCTTCGGCATGTCCCTGGGTGGCGGCCTTGCGATACCAGGAAACAGCATCCTTTTTGTCTACAGGGATACCCTGACCGGTCTCCAGGCAGCGCCCCAGGCGGAACTGGGCTTCGGCATGTCCCTGGGTGGCGGCCTTGCGATACCAGGAAACAGCATCCTTTTTGTCTACAGGGATACCCTGACCGGTCTCCAGGCAGCGCCCCAGGCGGAACTGGGCTTCGGCATGTCCCTGGCTGGCAGCCTTGCGATACCAGGAAACAGCATCCTTTTTGTCTACAGGGACACCTTGACCGGTCTCCAGGCAGCGCCCCAGGCAGAACTGGGCTTCGGCATGCCCCTGGGTGGCGGCCTTTCGATACCAGAAAACAGCATCCTCCATGTTTTCAGGGACTCCCTGACCAGTCTCCTGGAAGCACCCCAACCGGAACTGGGCTTCGGCATGTCCCTGGTTTGCGGCTTTTCGATACCAGTAGGCGGCCTCAGTCTTGTCAGTCAAAATTCCTGTACCATTCTCCAGGCAGAGTCCCATATGGTACTGCGCCTCTGCATGCCCGCGTACAGCGGCCATTCGATAAAGGTTTACAGCTTTGACCTTATTTGCAGCGATACCTGTACCAGTCTCAAAGCAGCGCCCCAGGCGAAACTGAGCCTCAGCATTTCCCTGCTCTGCAGCTTTATGATACTGCTCAACATCTGCTGTCATGTCGGCGGAGCCGCTCGCCAGTGGGTGGATTTCTGGTGCCTTACGGATGAGGGGAGGATCAGCAGGGAAAGGAACTGCCTGCTTATCGGGGGTGGTGGGGTCCATGCTTGTCAAAGCAGCCAGGTACCACCGACAGACATTGCGGCAGGCACTCTCTTCCAGAAAGTAATCTTTCTTCATTCGGAGAACAATCCGCTTGATGCAGCTCTCCTGCTGATCAGCGGGAGCCTGTCTCAGCACGATCAGCTGCTTGTGCCCCTGGCACTCAAGGAAGTTGCGCAGAATTCGCTTCTCAGGTCTTAGCTGCGGTGCCAGGTCCCCAAAGTAGGCAAGCAGCAGCCTGTCATCTTCCAGGATTCTTGGGCCATAGGTGGTGGCGATGAACAGAAGAGTTTCCTCCATGGACTCATGTTCTTTTATTTGCTTGGACGAAGCAAGGGGGGCTGAACAGAAAGGACAGGCTGTCAGCTGGGCAGCAACTTCCGGCAAAACGGTCCATTCGCTGCCGCAGCGTTCACACGTCATTGTCGAAATAGTCAAAACACCTCCGGTAAGGACGACGGCATGGGAAGGAGAATTCAGAGCAGACGCAGGCATGCTGCAGGTCTGCAGGGACCGGCAGACAGGTCAGCATCCGGGTGCTTCCTCCGATGACTCCATGCGAGAGAAACTGCCTGCCTGTGATGCTGCCTCAGCAGAAATTGATCTGAGCACAGCGGCATTCCTCACAGTACGTGAAGCTGGTGTGCCGGAAGCCGCGCCCCGTCA
>CAYYHY010000479.1:0-1513 GCA_964471855.1 uncultured Oscillospiraceae bacterium
GTGCGCCTGTGGATCCTGCGGCTGCCGTGAAGTGGCAGACCGGCTGTGCAGACGCTGTTGAGGACAGGCAGGGTCCGGACTCGGCGGAGGCCGTCCTGGCGAGGTACAGGCTGTTTGAATACTGCCGGGACGCCGGCAGCATCGATGAGGCGGAGAGGGTTCTGCTCGGCAGCCGCCCGGGCACGGACAAATCCACTCTGTCAGCCATGGCCGGCCTGGCCAGCCGGATGATGGCCGACGGGAAATACAGGGATGCAGTGGTCCTGGCGAAGCAGGCATATGCCTGCACCCGGGACTGCTGCGGAACAGATGAGCGGGCTGTCCTGCACGCTTTCTGCATCATCGGCTCGTACTGCTTCAGAGCCGGCGAGCATGAAAAATCCAGGGAACTGCTCGAGAGAGCGCTGAAAGAACAGACAGCCCTCCTGGGAGAGAAGGACCCGGACACCCTGACCGCCATGTCCGGCCTTGGGGAGGTGTATTCCTGCCTGGGCGACCAGGACAAGGCGCAGGACCTGCTGACCCGGGCCGCTGCCGGCCGCAGGGAGGTCCTGGGGGAGGAGGACCGGGACACTCTGACAACTCTGAGAAGCCTTGCGGGCTCATATGAAGTTTCCGGGGGCTGTGACAGGGCTGAAGAGATACTGAAGCATGTCCTGACCGTCCAGCAGAGAACCCTGGGAGACAGGGACCCGGAAACGATTACGACCAGGTGCAGCCTGGCGATGCTCTTCCGCTGGAGAGGCGACCCCGCCACGGCCAGAAAACAGCTTGCAGAAGTTCTTGAGGTGCAGCAGGAAACCATTGGCAGGAACCATCCTGACACGCTCACCACGATGGCCGGGATAGCAGCATGCTGTACCGACGCCGGGGACCACCGCCAGGCGCGCCAGCTGCTGGAGACAGTCGCGGCTGCTTACCGAAAGACACTTGGCAGCAGCCATCCGGTAACACTGACGATCATGAACAATCTGGCGCTGGAGTGCTTCCGGTGCGGCGAAAAGGAGAAGGCCCTGAAGACAGCGCGCAGCATCCTGGCTGTGCAGCGCAGGACACTGGGTGAGAAGAATCCGGCCACCCTGCAAACCATGTACAACCTGAGCCTTCTCTGCTTCGGTTCGGGCCTGCATTCCGAGGCGGCAGCCCTGATGGAGCAGACAGCAGCCGCCCGGAGCGAGGTCCTGGGCAGAGACCATCCGGACACCATCCAGGCCCTGGAGGCACTTGACACTTTCAGAGGGCAGATGCGGAGGCCGCAGCAGAAGAGGAAGCACAGCAGCAGGAAAAAGAAACGCAGGTGACTGGCCGCATTATCCAGCGATAACAGAAAGGAACCTTCCAGTATGGAACGTTTGAAAGCAAGAACCAGAACAGACTCAGCCCCGGAAGAAATCCCGGCCGTCTGTGTCAGCTGCCATCCGGCAGATGCGGGAAACACACTGGACAGCATATGCAGTGCGCTCCTCAAAGCGCGGAACTGCGCCGTCTTCTGCGCGGAGGACATGTCCTCCCC
>CAYYHY010000480.1:0-1509 GCA_964471855.1 uncultured Oscillospiraceae bacterium
CCCCTGCTGTTTCAGGAGAGCCGGCTGTGCTGTATGAAGAACCTGCTGCGGGAAGGGATCAGGCGGAACGCCGGTCCCGTCTGACGGGGAATCTGTCCTTCGGATTACCCTGCGGTCTGGATGGTCACCTGCTGGCTGATCTCGTTGACGCTGAAGCCCAGTTCGACGCTTTGAATCTGGGAGAGGTCGGTGATTCCGTTCTCCTCCAGAGAGGATCCCTGGAGTTCCACGATCAGGGCTGCGCTGGTGCCCGGCGCCATGACCGCACTGTCTCCTATGTAGTCGGTCATGACCCCGTTTACGGAGAGGGAGTCATATTCTATGCCGACGGAGGCTTCCTGTTCCGCGGTGTTTTCTGCCAGCAGCAGGAGGTTGAAATCATCCGAGTATTCCGATGTCGGTCCTGCCAGACCCATGCTGACAAGGCGGATCCCGTTCTGGCTGTATACCTCTGTGCCGGCGCCGGCATCAAAGGAGGCGTCTTCCCCTGTCTCGACGGTAAGTGCCTGGGGCTCTGTCAGGTCATTGAGTTCACGGTCCATGATCTTCACGGAAAAGCCGATGCTGCCGGCAGATTCGATGCCATAGGCGTCCCAGAGGGATGCATCAAGGGCGTTGGTGATACCTACTTCCAGGATCCGTTCCTTCCCCGGATTGATCCGCTCAGCGGAACCGCCGGAGGAAACAAGGAGACCGTTGATGAAGAAATCAGACAGTCTGACAGTGATCTCAGCGTCCGATGTATTGCGGGCCTCCAGGAGCAGCAGGGACTCGCCATCCTGGTTGGTCAGCAAGGCCTCGGACTCGATGACAAGTCCGGACTGCTCGTAGATGGTCTCTTCTGCAAACCAGGGGGATGTGAGATCGAGGGAACTCAGCAGGCTTCTGCTGGTGATGGCGTCCCGGTAGGCGTCCGGGGAGTAGGCATAGGTGTCTGCCAGGGAGGTGCGGATGGGAAGAGGACCGGTGAAGGTGCTGTTCCTCTCTTCGTCGTGGATGGCGATGGCCAGCTCGATGTCGGCGATCTCGTAGATGCCGTAGATCATGAGGGTCTCCCGGGTGAAAGACACGCTCTCGTTCGCCGTGGACCCGGCTGTTACGTCGCAGTTCAGGTAGCCGTCGGAGACCATGCAGCCGTTGATGGAGTTGGCTGCATATATCAGGGTGCCGCTGGTGAAGGTCAGATCTCCGTCGGTCCCGTTCTCGATGGTCAGATCCAGAGTGGCCTGATAGGGGTCGAAGTTCAGGGCGGTGGCGGTGATGCGGATGCCGTTCTCCTCGTACAGGACGGTCTCCTCGATGGTGGGGGTGCTCGCCCAGTCGTCCAGGACCGGCTCGGCCCCGGGCTCGGATGCCGGGGTGCTTACGGACACCGGATCAGAACCCGCACCGGGGGTGCTGCTGCCGGAGGCGGAGTTCCCGCCCGTCTCGGAGCCGCAGGCGGAGAACAGGAACATGCAGAGGGCAAGCAGGGAGCAGAGCAGTTTTTTCATCGGTCATTCTCCTCTT
>CAYYHY010000481.1:0-1501 GCA_964471855.1 uncultured Oscillospiraceae bacterium
GGAGATACGTGGGGGAGATGCCCAGGGTCCCGGCGAGGCCCTCGCAGGAGATGCCTCTGGTCCGCCTGGCGCTGCTGACGGCAGCGCCGAAGCGCTTCATGAAGAGGTGGATGTCGCTCAAGGTTCATTCTTCCTTTCTGTGCAGATAGATGGCCGCCGGGGGTTTCCGGAGGAAACGCGGCGGCACAGCAGCAGAATCTGCTTCCTGCTCAGGACTCTGCGGCCAGGAGGCCGTCCATGGAGATGTTCAGGGTGGTCAGGAGGCTGATCAGGAGGGACATGGAGGGTGCCCTTCTGGCGTTCTCCACGTTCCGGAGATACGTGGGGGAGATGCCCAGGGTCCCGGCGAGGCCCTCGCAGGAGATGCCCCTGCTCTGCCTGGTGCTCCTGACGGCAGCGCCGAAGCGCTGCAGAAAGCTGCGGATGTCGGTCATGATTCATACTTCCTTTCTGTGCGGCTGGACGGATGCCGGGCGTTCCCGGAGGGAAGCCGGCAGGTATGCTGGCGGGAAACGCGGCGGGACAGCAGCAGAATCTGCTGCCTGCTCAGGACTCGGAAGCCAGGAGGCTGTCCATGGAGATGTCCAGGGTGGTCAGGAGTCTGACCAGGAGGGACATGGAGGGTGCCCTGCGGCCGTTCTCCACGTTCCTCAGGTGCATGGGGGGAATGTTCAGGAGGCTGGCCAGGTCACCGCAGGACATGCCCCTGCTGACCCTGGCACTGACAACGGCACGGCCGAGGCGCCTGCGGAAGCTCACCAAATTGCCCATATTTCTCACCTCCTTTCTGTCTGGCTGGATCGATGCGGGCTGCCCTGCAGGACAGCCGGCAGGGATACTGACGGGAAACGCGGCGGGACAGCAGCAGAATCTGCTGCCTGCTCAGGACTCGGAAGCCAGGAGGCTGTCCATGGAGATGTCCAGGCTGGTGAGCAGACCCAGCAGAACCCTGACGGAGGGGATCTTGCGGGCGTGCTCGATGTTCTTCAGGTGGATGCTGGAGATGTCCAGGGCCGCTGCCAGGTCTTTCCTGGCTATCTTCCGGTCCTTCCGGGCGCTGAGAACGGAAGGACCCAGCCGCGCCACGAACTCCTGGGCAGTGGGAGTGCAGGGGCAGCTCAGAGCCCGGCCGGCATCCGGAGCGGAGTCCGGGCCGCTGCCGGACAGAAGACTGTCCATGGAGATATCCAGACAGTCGAGGAGCCTCAGCAGGAGCGGCAGGGAGGGGTTCTTCCTGGCGTGCTCCAGGTTGTTCATGTGGACTTTGGAGATGTCCAGTTTCGTGGCGAGACCGATGGAGTTCATGTTCCTGGTCTCCCGGGCGCTGACGACAGCGGGAGCCAGGCGCATCATGAATTCGTGGTCGGTAAGGACAGCAGACATGCGGGTCAGATCCTTTCTGCTATTCATTGTTCCTGCCGGGGGACCTGAAAGGAAGCCGGCAGGGATTCCTGTAGAAATGCCGCAGAGCGGCCTGCCTTGCAGCCGTTCTGATGCCGGT